>NZ_JBIVPJ010000030.1:0-85467 GCF_044754585.1 Streptomyces sp. NPDC093065
GCCACAAACGCCTCAGCCGTCAAATCCGGCCGCCCCAGATAACCACGCGCCAAACCCGCCCCACCCACAAACAACTCCCCCGCCACACCCACCGGGACCGGCTGGAACAGACCGTCCAGTACGTAGGTCTGGGTGTTGTCCAGCGGCCTGCCGATGGGCAGCACGGCGGGCGTGGGGTCCTGCGGTTCGACGCGGTGGCAGGTGGCGAAGGTCGTGGTCTCCGTGGGCCCGTAGACGTCCACGACCACCAGTGCGGGGCACGCCTCGCGGACCCGGCGCACCGCTTCCGTCCGTACCGCTTCCCCGCCGGTCCACACCTCCGTCAGGCCCGCGAAGCAGCCCGGGTCCTGGTCGGCGAAGAGGTGGAACAGCGCCGCCGTGAGGAACACGGCCGTGACCCGGTGCCGGGTGACCAGCTCGCGCAGCGCCTCGGCGGTCAGCGCGGTCTGCGGGGCGACCACCGTCCGGCCGCCGGACAGGAGCGGCGTCCAGACCTCGTGGGTGGAGGCGTCGAAGGCCTGCGGGGAGTGCATGAGGACGCACTCGTGCCCCTGGGCGAAGCGGCTGTCCAGCGCCAGGGCGACCACGTCGGCGTGGGTCACGGCCACGCCCTTGGGCCGGCCCGTGGAACCGGAGGTGTAGATGACGTAGGCCAGGTCGTCCGCCGTCACGTCCGGGGCGGACTCACCGTCGGGCCACCGGTCCAGCTCGCCCCACAGGTCCTCCACGACCAGCACCCGCGCACCGGTCTCCGGCAGCGCGCCGGCCGCCGAGCGCTCGGTGAGGACGAGCCGGAGCCCGGCGTCCTCGGCCATGTGGGCCAGGCGCTCGCGCGGATACGTGGGGTCCAGCGGCACGTACGCCCCGCCCGCCTTCACGATCGCCAGCAGGGCGACGACGCTCTCGACGGAGCGCGACAGGCACAGCCCGACGAGGCTCCCGCGCCCGACACCCTGGTCCCGCAGCAGCGCGGCGAGGCGGTTCGACCGCAGGTCGAGCTCGCGGTAGGTGGCCCGGCGCTCGCCGTCCACGACGGCCGGCCGTTCGGGGGTCCGCCGCGCCTGCTCGCGGAACCGCTCCGGGAGGGACACCGGCGCGAGGGCCGCCGGGTTGCGGGGTCCGCGGCTCCGCTCGACGATCCGGTCGCGTTCGGCGGCGTCGACGAGCGGCAGGTCCCCGACGCGCTGTCCGGGGTCGGCCAGCGCCGAGTGGACGAGCACCTCGAAGTGGTCGGCCATGCGCGCGACCGTCTCGGCGGTGAACAGGTCGGTGGAGTACTCGAATCCGTAGTGCATGCCCTCCGGTGCCGACTGGACCATGAGGGTGAGGTCGAAGCGGGAGACGCCGACGCTCATGCCCTCGGCGATCAGGCTGTGCATCCACGGCTTGGGCTGGACGAGGGCCGACGGGTGGTCCAGGAGGGGCAGGCTCTCGTCGGCGAACATCACCTGGAAGACCGGGTTGTGGCTCAGGCTGCGGGTCGGCCGGATCGCGTCGACCAGCCGCTCGAAGGGGACCTCCTGGTGGCTCTGGGCGTCGAACAGGCTCTTGCGGACCTGGAGCAGGACGTCCTCGAAGGTCGGGTTGCCGCGCAGGTCCACCCGGAGGGCGATCGTGTTGACCAGGAACCCGATCATGGATTCCAGTTCGACGCGGTTGCGGTTGGCGATCGGCACGCCGATGACCAGGTCGTCCTGGCCGCTGTGCCGCGCCAGGAGGACCGCGTAGGCGCTGAGCGTGGTGATGTAGTTGGTGACCTGGTAGTCACGGCTCAGTTCCGCGATCCGGCGGGTCGCCTCCGGTGTCAGCTGCCGCCTGAGGAATTCGCCGCGCAGGCTCTGCACCTCGGGCCGGGGGAAGTCCGTGGGCAGGGTGAGGAGTTCGGGCGCTCCGGTGAGCTGCCGGCGCCAGTGCTCCAGCTGGTGCCGGAGCCGGTCCTCCTCCAGCAGGCCCTGCTGCCACACCGCGTAGTCGGCGTACTGGACGGCGAGATCGGGCAGCGGGCACGGTTCGCCCGCGTCGAGGGCCCGGCAGATCTCCAGGAACTCCTGGCCGAAGACGCCGATCGAGTAGCCGTCGAAGACCAGGTGGTGGGCGCTGAGCGCCAGGAGCTGCTCCGTCGGCGACCACTTGACGAGCAGGGCCCGCAGCAGGGGCCCCTCGACCAGGTCGAACGGCTGGTCCCACCACCGGCGGATCTCGTCCCGGGTGCGCTGTTCGCTCCGGTCCTCGGGGAGTCCGGACAGGTCCAGCGTCGGCACCTCGACGGCGCACCCGTCGCCGACGACCTGCCAGACCCGGCCGTCCCGTTCGCGGAAGGTCGTCCGCAGGGGTTCGTGCCGGCGCAGCATGTGTCCGAGTGCCTCGCCGACCACCGGGACGCCGAGGGACGCGGGCAGGGGGACGAGCCAGTTGACGGTGTAGGAGGTGGTTCCGGGGCTCATCCGGTCGATGAACCACAGCCGTTGCTGGTCGAAGGTGGCGGGCAGTTCACCGTCCCGGGGGACGGGGACGAGGGGGCGGGCGGGCTGCGGCTGCCGCTCCTCCTGGCGCCGCCGTATCTCGCGGGCCACCCCGGCGATGGTCGGGATGTCGAAGAAGAGGCGGACCGGCACCTCCAGCGAGAACACCTGCCGGACGCGGGCCGCGATCTGCACGGCGAGCAGCGAGTGCCCGCCCAGCTCGAAGAAGTCGTCGAGGACGCCGACGGGCGAGCGGTCGAGGATCTGCTCCCACATCGAGACGAGGAGCGCCTCGGTGGTGTTGCGGGCCGGGAGCGCCGAGGTCGGCCCCGCGGTCCCGGACGCCTGCGGGAGCAGCAGCGCGCGCCGGTCCAGCTTGCCGCTGGAGGTGACGGGGAGGGCGTCGAGCGGCACCAGGTCGGAGGGCACCATGTAGCCGGGCAGCCGCTCGGCGAGGTGGGCATGCAGCCGCGGTACCAGAAGGTACTGGATCTCCGCCTTGAGGGGCTGGTTGGCGTACTGCGACCAGTCGTCTTCCTCGTGCTCCGGTCCGCTGTCCGGTGCCGTCGGGACGACGACCCGCGCGGCGTCCGGGGCCGGTTCCGTGCCGACGCGGGTCAGCAGGACGTCGTAGCCTCCGTCGGTGCCGTGCCGGCTCCAGTCGGGCGCGGCCAGGTAGCCGGCCTGCTCGGCGAGTTCGCGCAGTTCCTCCGGGTCGGCGCCGTCGGCGGGCCGGCCCTGGGCGCGCCAGGCCTCGACGGTTTCCAGGCCGGCCCCGCTCTTCAGCCAGCGCAGGGTGCGTACGGCCTCTTCGACGCGTGCGTTGGGCACGTTGCGCAGCCACATCCGGTCGGTGCCGGCGGCGAGCAGTTCCCGCAGGGCCGCGGTCCCGAGGCGGTCGGCGGTCCAGTCGTGCTCGGGGCAGTCGGGTGCCGCGGTGGCGGCGTCCGGGACGGGCTCCCCGACGTGCAGGACCACCTGGTAGCGGAACATCGACATCTCGTTGAGGTGGCGGGCGCCCTTGGGCCGTACCTCCACGCGGTGGATCCGGCCGGTGCGGGCCGCCCACGCGTGGAAGAAGGCCGGGTCGAGCGTCAGCTCCTCCTCCTGCCGCACGCGCTGCTGGACCCGCTGCCACAGCTCCGCCCGGGTGGTGGTGTCCGGGGCACGCTCCGTCTCGACGGCCGCGTGGAAGGCGTCGAGCAGCGGGAGGCTCCGTACGTCGCCGACGATGATCCGTCCGCCGTCGTCGACCCGTGACAGGGCCTGGTCCAGGACGCGGACCAGGTAGTCCACGTCGGGGAAGTACTGGACGACGGAGTTGACGACGACCGTGTCGACCGGTTCCAGGGGGAGGTCGCCGACGGCGTCGGCCTCGCACCGGTGCAGGACGACCGCGTCCTCGAGTTCCGGGCGGGAGCCGAGGCGGCCGCGGACGGAGGCGAGGGCGGTGGTGGAGAAGTCCGTGCCGTAGTACCGCCGGCATTCCCCGGCGAGCGGGAAGAGCAGCAGGCCGGTACCGCACCCGATCTCCAGTACGGCGCGCGGCTGGTGGGCGCGGATCAGCCGGACCGTGTCCTCCTGCCAGTCGCGCATCTCCTGCGGGGGGATGGGCAGCCCGGTGAAGCTGCTGTTCCAGCCGGAGAAGTCGTTGCCGTCCGCGGACTCCTTCGCCGCGTCGGCGTCGAAGGAGTCGTAGACCTCGCGCCAGCGTTCGACCCGCTTGCCGGCGAGCGGGTCGTCGCCGTCGCGGTGGCCGTCGTTCTCCAGTTCGCGCACGAGGGAGCGGGCGCGGCCCGGGTCCAGCACGACGTAGGTCACCAGCGACCTGTCGCCGGACCGGTCCTCGCGGACGATCGTGGCCGCGTCCCGGACCACGGGGTGCTCGTTCAGGGTGCTGTCGATCTCGCCCAGTTCGATGCGGTAGCCGCGGATCTTGACCTGGGAGTCGGTGCGTCCGAGGAACTCCAGGTTGCCGTCCGGGCGCCAGCGCGCCATGTCGCCCGTCTTGTAGAGGCGTTCTCCGGGGGCGCCGGCGAACGGCGACGGGAGGTACTTGGACGCCGTCAGACCGGGTTCGTTCGCGTATCCGGAGCTGAGGCAGGGGCCGCCGATGTACAGGTCGCCCGGCACGTCGAGCGGGCAGGGGCGCAGGCTCTCGTCGAGGACGTGGTAGCGGGCGTTCTGGATGGGCTTGCCGTAGGGGATGCTCTTCCACTCGGGGTCGACGTCCGTGACGGGGAAGAAGTTCGACCAGACGGTCGCCTCGGTGGCGCCGCCGAGGCCGACGACCCGCACGTTGGGGAACACCGTCCGCATCAGGTCCGGCGAGTGGACCGGGATCCAGTCCCCGCTCATGAAGATCAGGCGCAGGGTGCGGGAGACGATCCGGTGGGCGCCGTCGCCGTCGGTGGGGAGCAGGGGGACCAGTTGCATCAGGGCCGCGGGGGCCGAGTCCCAGAAGGTGATGGGTTCGTCGGCGAGGCGGCGCAGCAGGGCGGCCGGTTCCTGGATCTCCTCACCGGTGGCGATCCGGATCGACCCGCCGGCGGCGAGGATGCCGAAGACGTCGTAGACGGAGAGGTCGAAGGTGAGCGCCGTCACGAACAGGACCCGGTCGTCGGGGCCGACGCCGAAGGTTGTGTTGACCCATTCGATCAGGTTCACCGCCGGGGCGTGGGCCACCGTGACGCCCTTCGGCGTGCCCGTGGAGCCGGAGGTGAAGATGACGTAGGCCAGGTCGTCGGCGGTGGCCCGGCGGGGAAGGCCGTCGCGGGGCATGTCGGCGAGCGCCTCGGCGCGGTGCAGGGCGGGGGCCCCGTCGGCCGGGAGGTCCGGTGCGTCGTCGGCGGGGTCGAGGCACAGGAGGTGCGCGAGGTCCGGCAGGCCGTCCTCGGACAGCAGGCGGGGCACGAGGGAGTGCTGGGTGAGGACGCAGGTGGTCTTCAGCGCGTTGACGATCCAGTGCCAGCGCTTGACGGGGGCGTTGACGTCCAGCGGGACGTAGACGGCGCCGGCCTTGAGGATGCCCAGCAGGGCGGGGACCATCTCCGGGCGGCGTTCCAGGAGGATCGCGACGTGGTCGCCGCGGCTCACCCCGAGGCGGGTGAGGAGGTGGGCGATCTGGTTGGCCCGCTCGTCGACCTCCCGGTACGTCCATCGCTCGTCCTGGAAGAGCAGGGCCGGGGCGTCGGGCGTGCGCCGAGCCTGCCGCTCGAAGAGCTCGTGGATGCACAGGTCCCGCGAGTAGGGCGTGTCGGTGTCGTTCCACTCGTGGACCAGCCGGTCGAACTCCGCGGGGGTGAGCAGGGCCAGCTCGCCGGTGCGGGCGTGGGGCCGGGCGGTGAGTTCGGCGAGGACGCGGCGCAGGTGGCCCGCGGCCCGCTCGACGGTCGCCGCCGCGAGGCGCCGGGTGTCGTAGTGGAGGGTGAGCGCGAGGCGCCGGCCGGGGGTGGCGACCAGGCTCATCGGGTAGGGGGCGTGGCTCTCCTCACGGACCCGGTTCATCCGCAGGGCGGGGCCGGGTCCGGCGGCGGCGCCGTCCTCGGTGTCCGTCCCGTCCTCGGCACCCGTCCCGTCCCCGGTGTCCGCCCAGTCCTCCACCAGGACGACGGTCTCGAAGAGCGAATCGCCCGAGCCGATGCCGCCGCACTGCTGGATCCGCACCAGGGGGTGGTACTCGTGCTCCCGGACGCGGGCATACGTCTCCTGCAGCTCCCGCATCCACTCCGCCCAGTGCGCCTCGGGCGGCATGTGGACGCGCAGCGGGAGGGTGTTGACGAGGAGCCCCACCAGGTCCTGCGCGCCGGGCAGTTCGGCCGGGCGGCCGGGGGTCGTCACGCCCAGGACGACGTCCTCGGAGGTGGTGTAGCGGCTCAGCAGGAAGGCCCAGGCGCCCTGGACGAGGGTGGTGAGGGAGAGGCCGTGCTCACGGCCCGCGGCACGCAGGGCGGTGGTCTCGCGCTCGTCCAGGACGACCGCCACCTGTTCGTACCGGACCGTCACCGGCGCACCGTCCGGCTCGCCGGCTGGTCCGTCTCCGGCCGGTCCGTCTCCGGCAGAGGCAGAGGCAGAGGCCGGGGCCGGAACCGGGGCCGGGGCCGGGGACTCGACGGGCAGCGGATCGGCCGCCGCGACCCCCCGCAGCTCCTCGCGCCAGAAGGCCTCGGCCCGGCCGGTGTCCTGCGCCCTCCGCCAGTCGGCGTACTCCTCGAACGGGGTGGGCGCCGGGAGGTCGAGGGGTGTTCCCGCGAGCAGCGCCCCGTAGGTCCGCTCCACCTCGCGCAGTACCGTCTCCTGGCCGCGGCCGTCCGTCAGCAGGTAGTGCAGGCTCCACAGGACCTGGTAGCGCGCCTGCTCGAGGCGGGCCACGTGCAGCCGCCACAACGGCGCCCGGTCCAGGGCGAATCCCCGCTCGTGATCCTCGCGCAGCAGGGCGCCGCGCCGCTCGGCCCGCTGCTCCTCGTCCAGTCCGCGCCAGTCCTCCTGGACCAGGGGCACCTCCACGCGCTCCAGCACGGTGCGCGACGGCTGCTCGCCGGTGGGGTCGGGGAAGCAGGTCCGCAGCGCCGCGTGCCGGGCCGCCACCGCCGCCCAGGAGCGGCGGAAGAGGTCGGGGTCGATTTCCTGAACGACGTCGAGCAGGACCTGCGTGTGGTAAAGGCCGGCTCCTTCTCCGTGGCGGGATTGGAAGAGAATCCCCTGCTCGGTGGGGGACGCCGGGAAGGAAGTCTCCGCCCGCCGGCCTTCCGGGAAGACAGGGAGGTTTTCTGCCGAGTTACGAGAAGTACTCAAGACCACAATCCCCTGGAGTCATGAACGATGGTGCGCGCCGACGATCCGGCCCCGAACGAGGGGTGCGCCCCCGGCGGAGAAAGACCCGAATCAGTACCGAATCCCGATGTTCCGCCGGGCGCCGCACTGGACCCCGTGCGGGCCGGGACACGCGATGGTGAATCCGTTCTTCCCGGTCCGAAAATCGCGTCGGCGCGCCCTTTCGGCCGGCGTCCGACGGCGTCGGTTGTCCCGGTGTCAGGAGCGCTGGACCCGCCCCGACCTGACCTTCCACCCGCCCGGACCCGACAGCGGCGACCGCGTCGGGACGTCGTGGCGGGCAGGCGACACAAGAATCAATGCATCATGCGTCTTCATTCCCGAAGCCCCCGTACCTGCACTGTTTCCCTGAGTTCACCAGCAATTCGAAAGACACTCACCCGCTCCCTCGCGGGGAGCGGCGGTGGTGGTTTCACTCGTTCCACATCGGTGTGCATGTTCGTCGACTCGAACGAACGCTGTCAACAGATCCGATCCGCGGCCCGGCACCACCGCCCGAGCGGCTTTTCTGCTGCATCGTCACCACTGACCTGCACCGATTCAACATTGCACCACCCCGATTCGCGCGGGCCGGGCCGGACCACGCGTCGCGGAACTAGGAGAAAGTCCATTCATTGGTTTCACCGGGGGACGCCCGGGTGTGCCCCGGGGTGAGGTGGGAAAGCCATACGTGGTCCGGCCACGCGCCACCCGCTCGACCGCCACGCGCCACCCGCCCGACCCGTCAGAAGCCCGCATTCCGGCCTCCCGCGGCCCCCACGGGCGTCCGCCGCACCGCGTTCCTACCTCTCCGGGAGCCCAGTCCATGGCCCTTGCACTGCTGACCTCGGCCCTGCTCCTCTGCCTCCTGGTGGCCGTCCACCGGTACCTGTACCGACGGCTCGTCAAGGACGTGACGCTCCCGGGCGGCCGGGGACGGCGCCTCGGCGCGGCGCTGGTGTGGCTGTCGGCCGCGCTCACCCTGCTCCTGCTGACCGCGGGACCCGCCGAGCCCTCCCCCGGCGTCCGGCGGATCGCCGAGCGCGTCGCCGCCGTGTGGCCGACGCTGCTGCTGTGCCTCACCGTCGCGGTGCTCCTCGGCGAGGCCGTCCGCCCGCTGGTCCGGCGTCTCGCGGCCCGTCGGGCCGCCCCCGCTCCGGACGCGTCCCCGCGGGAGGGGGAAGGCGGGGCTGCCACGGGCGCGGCTGCTCCCCGGGCGGCCGACGACGATCCCGCGCGCAGGCTCTTCGTGGCGCGCACCGTCGCGATCGGCGCCTCCGCCCTCGCCACGGGCACCGCGTCCGTCGTGCTGGCCCGGTCGGGCGAGCCGGCCGGACAGGATCCACGGGCGCAGGGGGTGACGATCGCGCTGCCCTTCACCGGCCCGTGGCGGGTGAGGAACAGTCCGGCCCGGCGGGTCCCCAGCCACGGCACCAGTCTCCTCGGCAGCAGTCACGCCATCGACTTCGTCGCCGTGGACGAGCGGCACCGCACGGCGGGGAGCCGGTCCTGGCGGACCTTCCTCGCCACCGAGCCGCCGGAGCTGTTCCACGCCTTCGGCCTGCCGGTGCTGGCCCCCGTCGACGGGCGGATCGTCGCCGCCCACGACGCCGAGCCGGACCACGAGGCGCGGCGGTCGCAGCTGGCGCTGGTGCCGTACATGCTGGGGCAGGGGGCTCGGCTGCGCGAGGGGGTGCGCGCCATCGCCGGGAACCACGTGATCATCGCGCTCTCCCCGAGCGGTCCGTTCGTCGCCCTGGTGCACTTCAAGGCCGGTTCGGTCCGTGTCGCCGTCGGCGACACGGTGGTCGTGGGCCAGCACATCGCGGACTGCGGCAACTCCGGCAACTCGACCCAGCCGCACGTGCACGTCCAGGCCATGGACAGCGCCGACCTCTCCGTGGCCCGTGGGCTGCCGATGCGCTTCCCGGCGTACCGGGAGTGGAGCCGGGGGCCGGGCCGCGGGTTCCGTGTCGTCGAGGGGACCGCGCCGCGCGAGGAGTCCGTCGTGGAGCCGTTCTGAGGACGTTCCCCCCGGCGGCCGGCGTCCGGGGGGGGCGGGTACGGCGGTCGGAACGCCGGGGACGGCGGACGGGGCGCCGGGCGGGAACGTCGTCGCCCGGCGCCCCGTCCGCGCGGGATCAGGGCCTGCGGGTGATCACCCGGTGGGTCAGCAGGAACCCGCCGAGCGTCCAGGCCGCCAGGACGGCGAAGGGGAGCCCCGAGACACCGTCCGCCGGGGTGGCGAGCGTGTCCCGGACCGCCTCGGCCATGTACTGGAACGGGAGCACCGTGTGCACGGACTCGAACCAGTCCGGCAGCCGGGAGGCCGGGAAGGTGATCGGTGAGAACATCAGCGCCACGAAGACCACGAGTTGGGACATCAGCCGGGCGACCGGCGGAGCCATCCCGTACCCGATGCCGTACCCCAGCCCGATGGCCGTGAAGGCGGTCAGCAGGACGGCGGGGAGCACCAGCGGGCTGATGTCGAGGTCCAGGTCGAAGCGCAGCCCCGCGACGACGAGCGCGGCCACCATGCCGGGCAGCGCGGTGAGCAGCGCGATCGTGGCGTCCGAGGCGATCAGGGCGCTTCTGGGCACCGGCAGGGAGCGGTTGAAGTCGAAGATCCCCTCCTGCTTGGAGGACGCCACCTCCTGGGGGCCGATCACCATGCCCACGGTGATGAGGCCGAGCACCGGGGCACCGGTCGCCAGGTAGAGCGCGGTGGCGTCGTCCATCTCCGGCACGAGGTAGGCGAATCCGACGATGATGCCCACGGCGAGACAGGTCTGGATGACGAGGTTGAGGGGCAGGGTCGCGCGGCTGCGCAACGCGGTCCATCCCAGCAACAGGCCGTAACTACGCAACCAGTGAGTCATCCTTCTCCCCCTCTTCCGTCCCCGGTCCGCCCGGCGTGTCCTCGCCGCCCACGAGTTGCAGGTACACGTCCTCCAGACCGACCGGCAGCAGGGCGAACTCGTCGATGTGCCCGGCGTCACGCAGCTCCTGGGCCCAGGCGAGGGCCGTCGAGGCCGCGCCGGAGGCGATGGGCACCGCCATCCGCCTGGAGGTGAGCAGGGGCGGCCCCTCGACGGGGAGGTGGGCCGGCAGCTCCGGCAGGCGGTCCGGGAGGGCCGCGGTCAGTTCCAGCCTGAGGTCGCCGGGCGCCCGGGACCGCAACTGGGCGGCGGTGCCCTCCGCCACCACCTTTCCGGCACCCATCACGACGATGCGGTCCACGCTCCGTTCGGCCTCCACCACGTTGTGCGTGACGAGGAGCACGGCGTGACCGCGGTCGGCGAGTTCGCGGATCTGCCGCCACAGCAGCCTGCGGCGTACGGGGTCCACGTCGTTGGTCGGTTCGTCGAGCATGGCGACGCGGCCGGGCTCGGCCGCCGCCATGCCGTAGGCGGTCAGGCGGCGGATGCCGCCGGACAGCCGCTCCCCGGTGGTGTCGGCCCACTTCCCGAGGTCCAGCGCGTCGATCAGCTCCCCGGTCCGCTCGGCGGCGGCCCGCTTGTCCAGGCCGCGGATCCGGGCCATCGTCCTGATGGCCTGCCTCGGGGTCACCCCGGTCAGCGGGGCGTGGCCCTGGGGCATCACGGAGACCACTCGGCGGGCCCGGGCGGGTTCGGCGACCGGGTCGCAGCCGTCGACGCGGATGGTGCCGGAGGTGGGCACCACGAGCCCGGCCACCTGGTTGATCAGCGTGGTCTTCCCGGCTCCGTTGTGCCCCAGGAGGCCGACCACCTCACCGGCCTCGACGCTCAGGCTGATGCCGTCGTTGGCGCGAGTGCCGTCGCGGTAGCGCTTCACGAGTTCTCGGATGGTCAGCAAGATTCCGCCCGGTGCTGTGGAGGGGTGCGAGTGAGACGTGGCGACGGCGGGGCGCCGCCCAGTCTCGGGGTCATCGTGCGGTCCGCAGCAGCTTGTTGGCGGTGCCGGCCGGTACGCCGGTGAGCGTGTGCTTCACGGCCCGGTTCTTCAGGGCCTTGTTCACGGCCCGCGGTGAGGCGTGCGGCCGTTCGCCCAGCAGGAGCGCGGCGGCGCCGGACGCGTGCGCGGCCGCGACCGAGGTGCCGGACTCGGTGGCCGTGCCTCCGCCCGGCCGGGCGGAGGGGATGTCCACCCCGGGGGCGTAGAGGTCCAGCCCCTTGCCGTGGTTGCTGAACGGGGCGACCCGGTCGGCGCAGTCGGAGGCGCCGACGGTGAGTCCCTCGGCCACCCGGGCGGGCGAGGAGTTCGCGAGGTCGACGCCGTCGGCGCCGGCCGACATCGCGTAGGTGACCCCGGCGTCGATGGAGCGGCGCACCGCGTCGTCGAGGACCTCGCTCGGCGGGGCCCCGATGACGAAGTTGGCGACCGAGGGCCCGTCGGCGTGCTCGGTGACCCAGTCGATTCCGGCCACCACCCCGGCGAGGGTGCCGCCGCCCTGCGCGTCGAGCACCTTCACCGAGATCAGCCGTGCCTTCTTGGCGACGCCGTGCTCCGTGCCGCCGATGACGCCGGCCATGTGGGTGCCGTTGCCGTGCTCGTCGCCGCCGTCGCCGCCGAAGGCGTCGAAGCCGAACCCGGCGCGGGGCCTCAGCTCCGGGTGGTCGTAGTCGATGCCGGTGTCGATGACGTACACGTCGACGCCCCGTCCCGCCGAACGGGGGTAGCCGTACGAGCCGTCGAGGGGCAGCGCGCGCTGGTCGATCCGGTCGAGCCCGCAGGACGGCGGGGACGACTGGACCGCCTTCGGGGAACGGGCACGGTGCACCACGGTGTTCTGCTCGACCAGGCGCACCCCGGGGTCGGCGGCCAGTCGCCGGGCCTGCCTCGCGCTCCCCTCGATCAGCGCACCTCGCAGCGCGTGGTCGAACGTGTCGCGCACCCGCACCCCGTAGGCGTCGGCGAGGTCGGGCTCCGCTCCGTCCTCGAAGACGACGAGATAACTCCCGTCCACCGCTTGGTCGCTGCCCGCGTTGACGACGGTGACGGCGTCGGTCGCGTGTCCCGGGGCCGCCGTCGCGCCCACGCAGAGCAGAGTGCCCAGAGCCAGGGCGGCCATCGGTGCTGGACGGCGACGGGCGAGCCGTGCTGACGACATTTCTGTCCCCTCGAGAGAAACGTTTTCACTTGGCAGGGCAGCGCGGTGCGCTCCCGGTGGACCAGTTCCGAACGCGTCGCGGACGCGCCGCCGGACTTCGCCGACCACGTTCCCCCGCGCGGGCGGCAACGCGCCGGGTCCGGCCCCGATCACTGAAAGAATTCCCAGACCTGCGGGCCCCGGCTTGCCCCGCCCGCACGGCCTCGCGGCGCGCGCGACAGCGGTGGAAGGAGCGCGATCCGCACGGCGTCAGGCGAAGGGCTGGGCCTGGCGTATCGAGTAGAGCCCGTCCTCGGGGGAGTCCACGAGGCGGGCGGGCGCGAGCCGGTCCCTCAGGGCGGCGAGCCGGGCCGGCACCGTGGCCCGCAGGGACACCCGCTGGGCCCGCACGATCTCCTCGACGATCCGGTCGGCGCTCAGCGCCTCGCCCGGCCGCCGGGCCAGTGCGGCGAGGATGTCGAACTCCTCGTCGGGCAGTTCGGTCGGGGCTCCGTCGACCAGAACGGCCCGTTCGCGCAGGTCGACCCTGACCCGCCCGGCCAGCAACAGGTCCGGCAGTGGCTCCTCGGCGGTGTCCTCGAGGGTCTCCTCGGCGGTGTCCGCGGTGGGGTCGGGCCGGGAGGCGCCCTCGCTGACGGAGGGACCGGCCGGCCCGTTGCGGCGTACGACGGCACGGGTGCGGGCGAGGAGTTCGGCCAGGTTGTAGGGCTTGACGAGGTAGTCGTCGGCTCCCAGGTCGAGCGCCCGCACGCACGACTGGTGATCGTCCCGCGCGCTGGTCACGAGGATCGGGACCGAGCCGGTGGCGCGTATCGCGCCGCACAGCCAGAAGCTGTCGCAGTCGGTGAGGGCGAGGTCGAGCAGGACCGCGTCCGGCCGGGTCCGGTCCAGCAGGCTCAGGGCGGCCGCGCCGGTGGACGCGGACACCGCCTCCAGTCCCTGCTCCTCGAGAGCCGCGCCGAGGGCCACCGACACCCGTTCGTTGGGCTCAACGACCAGTAGTTTCACATCATCCTCGTTCTGGCGTGCTCGGTGTGGGCGTTGTCCGGCGTCCTGGTGTGCTCAGCGTCCCGAGGTCTGGCGCTGCGACCGGGGGCGGGTGCCCCCGCCGCATCCGGCCTCCGCCGTCTGCTGGTCCGAGCGGATGCAGTCGGGGAGCACCCTCGGCGGCCAGGCGCCGAGGCTGAACAGCCCCATCGAGTACGCCTTCGCCGCCAGCGCCGTCCGGTTGGGCACGTCGAACTGCCGCAGCAGCATGCCGACGTGGTACTCGATGCCCTGCCGGCTCAGGAACAGCTTGGCGGCCAGGCGCACCGTCGGGTCACCCGCCGCGACGCCCTCGAGGACCTTCGCGCTGAGGGGGGCCAGCTTCCACCGGGAGCCGTCCCGCGCCGCGCGTTCGTCGGTCGTCGTCTCGGGCATGAACTGGACGACGATCATCTCGACCCGGCCGGCGTCACCGGTCACCGGGAACGCCGTGATCCTGCCGGACACCACGGTCCCGTGGACGGACAGGACGAGGGAGTGCCCGACGAGACGGGAACGGTGGCCCTGCACGAGCCGCCCGAACTGACGCAGCGTGTGCTGACGCACGCTCGGGTGCAGGAACTCGACGAGTTCACGTCCGCGCAGTTCGTCCGGCCGCTGGGTGCACCGGGGCATCAGGGGATTGTTGACGACACGCACCCGCAGATTCGCGTCGAGGACGGCGAGGGCGATTCCGGAATGCTCGAAAAAGGACTGGAAGGCGTCGCGGTACTTCTCAGTTCCTATTTCCGCGTCGCACCGGGAAGCGTCTATTTCCTGAAGTGTTTCGACGGGGCCCGGACTTTCGCCGCGGAGCGTAGCACACGCCTCCGTCACACGAAAGGGCCCCTCCACTGTGCCGGTCTTCGCGTGGGCCATACAAGCCCTCCTCCCCTCTTCCGAGCGTTCACTGGCTGCGAGCCAGGCTACGGAGCAGGGACGTCGGCGTGCAATCGGACCAGGGGCCCCCGACGAAAGACTGTGGTCGCCTCCGCACGGGTTCGGAGAGACCGTCACCGGGCACCGGCAAAGGGCGGGAAACGGCCCGTGGGAGCAATCGACACCCGCCGTCCCACCATGCTTTTCCGGCATTTCGGCCCACATTTTCCGGGAAGGCCGCGGCGGGAGCCGGTTTACCCGCGAGTAGCCCGTTCGGTGCACCCGTCCGGTCCCGCCGGCCACCGGTCACAGTCGGTCGGCGAGCACACCCGTGCCGAAGGCCGCCCTGCCCGCCATGCGGCGCACCGCCGGGACCAGCCCGGACCTGCCGTCCACTTCGAGCCGCTGGTACAGCCTCGTGAGGATCTTCTCCACCGCGCGGCGGGTGACTCCGAGCGCGTCGGCGGCGTCCTGGTTGGTGTGACCGAGAGCTACCAGCGAGGCGACCCGCCACTCGGTGTCGCTCAGATTCCCGCAGGCCACCGGTGCGCCGGGCGGCAGCGGCTGCCGCACCTCGGTCCAGCGCCCCAGCACCGCCTCGCCCGTCGCCTCCGCGATCCGGTCCGCCTCCGCGAGGACCTCGTCGGCTCCCGGCCGCCCGGCCGCCCGCATCCGGTTGCCGTACGCCGTCAACGACCGCCCCAGTTCCAGCTGGTTGCGGCTCGTCCTGAGTACGGCGACGGACTCGGAGAGCAGGGACAGGGCGTAGCGGCCGCGCACCACGGTGCCCCACATGCGCAGGATCCGGCCGAGCGCGCCCGGGGCGCCGAAGCGCCGCGCCCGGTCGCAGGCGTCGGCCAGGAGGCGGAGCGCGGCCTCCGGGTCGCCGAGGCGGAGCAGCAGGGGCACGCACCACAGGTCGACCGGGAACAGGACCGGGTTGCACCAGCCCGCGGCCTCCGCGCGACGTACCGCGTCCTGCAGGTCGGCCAGCACGACGGGCAGTTCGCGTTCCGGGGTCAGGGGAATGCGCAGCACCCGCAGGGCGAGCCGGCACACCGGCTGCCCGGCGCCCGGCCCCTGGACCAGCCGGTCGCGCAGCCGTTCCGCCAGCCAGGCGTCACCCGTCTCGACTGCCACGGAGGTCAGGCCGAGCACCGACAGCCAGTCGTGGTCCTCCAGGGCGTCCACCGACGGGTCCTGGCCCGGGTCGCGGGAGGCCGCGCAGGCCCTGCGCGCGTCCGCCCGTGCGTCGGCGGACCGGCCCGCATGCAGGGCGGTGAGCGCGCGCCAGCTCAGCACCGCCGTGCGCAGCCGCCGGTCGCCGCGCCCTCGCGCCGTTTCGAGTGCCATGTCCAGCCAGCAGTCGGCCGGTTCGCCGGTCTCCGCGACGGCCGCGCAGGCGATCGTCAGCGCACAGGCGGCGTACCGGGAGACCGCCGAGGCCGGTTCGTGCTCCAGCAGCCACCGGGTGCGCCGGGCGACCTCGTCGGACCGGAGCCGTCCGCTGTGCGTTCCCGCGAAGACCAGGACCGCCGTGAGTTCCCGCAGGGCCGCTTCGTCGGGCCCGGCGTCCGGGTCCGGGGCGAGGCTCCGCAGCCGTTCGGCGGCGTCGTCGTGGGCCGCCGGGTCTCCCGGGCCCGCCAGCCGTACCCGGGCTTCCAGCCGCGGCCCGAGATGCCGTGCCCGCGGCGTGCCGGGGGCCGTCGCGGCGGCGGTACCGGCTCCCTTGCCGGCCGCGGCCGGCGCCTGCTCCCCGGCCCCCACGCCCGTGCCGGCCGCGGCCGGTATCCGCCGCTCGTGCCCGGCACCGGCCGGTTCCAGCAGCTCGGGGACGGCGTGCGGGGCGGAGAGGAACAGGGTGAGCGGTACGCAGGAGACGACCGCGGCGCGCTCCTCCACCGTGCCCAGCAGGGGCAGGGCCTGGCCCACGTGCCGCAGCATCGCGGAGGTGTCGGCCTCGCGTTCCACGTCGGCGAGGGCGGTCAGCAGGTCGCCGCGCCGCGGACTGTCGGGCGGGAACTCGCGCAGGGCGCGGCGCAGGCCCCGGACGGCGAGCGCGTCGTCGCCGAGACGCCACAACTCGCAGGCGGTGTCCCGCAGCAGTCCCGCGGCACCGGTCCAGTCGCCGGGGCCGACCTCCATGACGTGGCGGACCACGCGCTCGGCCGGTTCCCCCGCGACGTACAGCAACTCGGCCGCCCGGCGGTGCAGTCGGACCCGGTCGGTGAGCCCGACGCCCTCCTCCGCGGCCTCCCGGACGCAGTCCCACAGTACGGGCGGTGTCCAGCGGTCGGCGGCCCAGCCGAGCGAGGCCAGGGCTCCGGCCGCCCGGTCCGCCTCTCCCGGGTCCAGCTCCGCCAGGCGGGCGAGCACGTGGGTCTGTGCCCGGCCGCCGAGGAGTGCGGCGCAGGCGGCGAGGCGGCCCACGGAGTCCGGGTGCCCGGTCAGGGCCGCGGCCACGCGGGAACGCAGCCGCCACGGCGCGGGCCGGGCGCGGGCGAGGTCGAGCAGGCGTGCGCGGGCGGGGCGTTCCGCGTGGTCCAGCCGCTCCAGCAGGGAAGCGACGAGGGCCGGGTTGCCCTCGGTGGCGCGGTGCCAGGCGCGGACCTGGCCGTCGGAGAGCACATGACCGTGCCCGCCGAGCAGCGCTCCCACGCCCTCCGGGCCGAGCGGTCCCGTGCGGACCACGTGGTCGGCACGGTGCAGGACGTCCTGCACCCCGGACGTCTCGGTGGCGAACTCGCCCTCGCACACGGCGGCCACCAGGAACAGCCGGCCCTGTCCCGGGTCGTCGAGCAGCGCGGACAGCGCGGACAGGGCGTGCTCCCCCGCCCACTGCAGGTCGTCGACGAGCAGCACGAGCGGACGGACGGTGGGATCGGGAAGGGGTGCGGCCGGGTCGCCGAGGGACAGTCCGCGGGCCAGCCGGCTGCCTCGGGCCCGGCGTACGACGCAGCCGGCCTGTTCGGCGTGGGCGGCGACCGCGTCGAGGAAGGCCGACCGCCCCGTACCCGGAGTCCCGGTGACCGCCGTGAGCACCGTCCCGTCCGCCCCCATGCCGTCCAGCGCACGCCGGACCGTGTCGAGGCCCTGTTCCCGCTCCAGGAGCCGCACGGAGCCTCCGTTCACCGGCCGAGCCGGTCGGTCGTGGGGCGCCACCCGGTCGGCCCCGGCGAGCCGTCTGGACACATGGGCACGGGAGCGCCAACAACAACGCACATCGCTGTCATATCGTAAGGATTATGTGGTCGAGACGATCGAACCCGGCGCATCCGTATCCCTCGTTACCAGTGTTCCGCTCTTCCCGGACCGGGGCTTTCGCGGGGCCGACCGCGCCGCACGGGCCGTCGGCCTGCCCGGTCCGGGGCCAACACCGCGGCGCGCGCTGTGTGGTGGTGCTCGATCCGCCCGGCCACTCCTCGATGGCCACCGTCACCCACCACGTCAGCACCGCGTACGGACGGGAGGCGAATGTGCGGCGGGTGGGCTGCCTGCCCGAAGCGGCCGGCACGGAGCACGCGGTGCTGCGACGCCTGCTCGGAGCGCCGCCCGCCGGCCACGGCGCACGGTACGCGCCGCACACGGTGGTCTGCGGTCTGCTGGCGCGGGGGCCGCTGGTCCTCGCCATCGACGACGCGCAGTGGTGCGACGAGGGCACGCTCCGTTTCATCGACGAGTTGATGCGCTCCTCCCACCACGAGACGCTGACCGTACTGCTGCACCTTCCGCGCGGAGTGCCCACCCCCGCGGCGGCGGCCTTCCACGAACTGGCGACACGGGACTACTGCACGGTCGTCGACCCGGGCAGCCCGCGGCCGGCCGGTACGACCGCGCCGGCCTCCGAGGACGTGGCCGAACTGGCCCGCCGCGAGCCCCGGCTGCTCGCCGTCGCGCGGGCCGCGGCGGCGCTCCACAGCACCGAGCCCGACCTCGTCGGCGCCCTGGCCGGCCTCCCGTCCCAGACGGCCGACCGCCTCCTGGAGGAGGCCGGGACACGCGGCCTCCTCCCCGGCCCCCTGCCCGCCCACGGGACCCGCCTTCTGTGGGACACCCTCTCGGAGAGCGAACGGCAGCGGTGGTACGCCCAGGCCGCGGAGATCCTCAACGACGCGGCCGCACCCGTGGAACAGGTCGCCGACCTGCTGCTGGAGCAGAGCAGGCTGGACCGTCCCTGGATGCGTACCGTCCTCAGGGAGGCGGCGGCGGCTTCCCGGCACCACCGTCCGGCCGCCGCTGTCGCGTACCTCACGCGGCTCCACGCCGCCGACACCGAGGACGCCTCCGTCCGCCTGGATCTGGCCGAGGCACTGGTCGACATCGATCCGTCGGCGGCCCGCGGTCACCTCGCCCACCTCGCGGACGCGCCCTCGGGCACGGTGGACCGGCCGGTCCGGGAACACGCGGCCGGCCTGCTCCGGCTCGTCGCCCTCATGCTGCACGAATCCCCCGACGGCCCCGCCGCGCTCGGCACCCTGCTGCGGCGGACGGCCGCCGGAGGACCGGACGTACCACCGGCCGGGCCGGGCGCGCGGGGCACGGGCACCACCGCCGCCGCGGCGGGCCCCTCGTCCTCGACGCCCGTCCCCGCTACGCCCCTTTCGGCCACCGCCCGGGATCTGACCCGCCCGACCGAGCACCTGCTGCTCGCCGCACGCGCCCTGCGCACCGCGCTGACCGCCGACGGGCACGAGGCACGGGAGGCGGCGGTCGCCGACGCCCGCCGCGTCATCTGGTCCGGACGTCCGCACACGGCCTGGGCGGTGGTCGCCGCGGCGCGGGTCCTCACCCTGGCCGACGACACCGCGACCGCACTCGACCACTTGCAGCGGATCGTCGCGGACAGCGCCGAACGCGAGGAGTTGTGGGCGGAGTCGCACGCCGCCTCGGTGCGTGCCCAGGTACTGGTCGAAGCGGGCCGGGCGGCCGAAGCCGCCGAGGCCGCGGCGGCCGCGTCCCGTCTCGCCGAGGCGGAGGGCACGACGGGGGGAGGCCCGCTGGCCACGATCGCCCTCGTCCGCGCACTGGTTGCCCGGGGCGACCTCGACCGGGCGCAGGAGGCGCTGCGCAGGATCGACGGCCGGCGCCTCGACGACTGCGTCTGGGAACACCACCACCACCTGACGGCTCTGGCCCTGTTCGAACGCGGCCGCGGCCGGCCCGAACAGGCCCTGCGTCTGCTGGAGCGGTGCGGGGCGAGTCTCGACGCGGCCGGGGTGCGCAACCCCGTGCTCACCCTCTGGTGGCTGCACAGCACCGAGTTGCTCATGCTGCTGGACCGGCCGGGCGACGCCGCACGACGGGCGGAGCACGGACAGGAGCTGGCCGAGCGCTGGCTGACGCCACGCAGCATGGGCCTGGGCCTGCTGGCCCGGGGCATGGCGGCCGGTCCCCGCGACCGCGTGGAGCTGTTCACCGAGAGCGCGCGCGTTCTCGCCCAGAGCTCCGACCGGCATGCCCACGCCCTGGCCGAACTCCACCTCGGCAAGGAGTTGCTGCGGCGGTCGGACCGGGGCGCGCAACCCCGGCTGCGCGCCGCCCTGGCGACCGCGGCACGGTGCGGCCTGGTCACCGTCGCGGACGAGGCCCGGCGGGCGCTCCGCTCGGCGGCGGACCGGCACGCCCCGGCCGCGCTCAGCCAGGCCGAACGCCCGGTGGCGGAGCTGGCGGCCGCCGGGAAGTCGAACCGGGCGATCGCGGACAGCCTGTGCCTGACCGCCCGCACGGTCGAGTACCACCTGACGAACGTCTACCGCAAGCTCGGTGTCACGGGTCGCGCGGGCCTGACGAAATGGTTCGCGGCCCACCGGTCGCAGCCCGCTTCCGCCCGGGCGCCCGGCGGCGTCTCGTGAACACGGCTGCCGTCACCCCTTGTTCGACCGAATCCGCATCCGACCTCGTGGAGCGGTCCGACGAACTGGCCGTGTGGGAGCGGGCCGTGCGCCGGGCCGTGGACGGCGGGACCACGACCGTGGTGGTCCGCGGGCGCCCGGGTACGGGTCGCAGCGCCCTGCTGTCGGCGGGCGCCGAACTCGCCCGGCGATCCGGCCTGCACGTCGTGACGGAGCCCTCGCAGGCCGCCCCGGACACCGGACCGTGGGCGCTGTTCACCGACGACGCGTCCGCCGCTGCCGGGGCGGAGGCGGCCTGGTCCTCCCCCGGAGCCTCCTCCCGGCCGGGGCCCGTGCTCCGGGCGCTCACCGGGGGGTGCGACGTCGCGCTGCCGCTACCGCTCGACGCCCAGCGGGGCCGCCGGTACGAACTGTCCCTGGGACCGCTGACCGACGACGGCGTGGGCGCGCTGCTCGTCCGGGCGTACGGCCGGGACGCGGCCGGCGGCCTGCGTACGGCCGCGACCGCGGCGACCGGCGGCAACCCGGCGGTCCTGTGCGCCGCGCTCCGGCGGTGGCCGGGCACACCGCCCGACGCGGCCGCCTTCGCCGCGCTCGCCGACCAGGTGGGACGGCACCATCTGCGGACGGTCCTGGCACGGTCCTCCGCACAGGCGTCCGCGTTCGTCACGGCGAGCGCGGTGGCCGCGGGCCACTTCTCGTTCCGCCAGGTCTGCGAACTGGCCGGGCTCACCCCGCCGGAAGGCGAACGCGCCCGCACCGAACCGGCGGTCGCCGGCCTGCTCGGCCCACTCGTCCGTCCCCGGGTGTACGACCCGCTGGTGGCGGAACGGCTGCTCGGCCTGCTGGACGCCGACCGGCGCCGGGTGCTCCACGAGCGTGCCGTGCGGCTGGCGCGCCAGGAGGGCTTCGCACCGGAGGTGCTCGGGCTGCTGGTCTCCCGGATCTCGCTGGACGAACCCTGGGTGGCCGACGCGCTCCACGCGGCGGGGGCGGCCGCGCGACGGTCCGGCGACCACGACGCGGCGGTCGTCCTCCTGGACCGCGCACTCGACCACGCCGCGGCCCGCCCGCGTACGGAGACGCTGCTGGAACTGGCGAAGGCGCAGTGGGCGCGGCGGCCCGCGGCGGCCGAGCGCGCGTTCCGTCGGATCCTGCTGGAGGCCGGGGGCCCGGACCCCTCCGGGGCGGTGCCGTTCGCCGCCGACGTGCTGGCGATGCACGGCGGGGACGACACGACCGCGGCGCTCGGCGCGGCGGCCGCCCGCGCGAGGACGGGAGTGGAACGGCGGACGCTGCGCGGCCTGCACGTGCTGGCGGTGGAGGCCAGTCCGACGGGGTCGGCCCGCGTACCGGACCTCCCGTCCCCGGGCCCGTCGGAGGTCGGGGAGGCACCGGGCTTCGACGCGCCCCGCGCCGCGGCCGGGGCGTGGCGGCACTGTCTGGCCGGCCGGCGGATCGGCGAGGCCCGGCGACTGGCCGGAGCCGTGGTGATCCGGGCGGGCAGGGGCGGGCTGCTCACCCCCCGGCTGGTCGCCTCGCGTGTGCTGGCCGCCACCGAGGACGTGGCACCGGCCCGCGCCGAGTCGCTGCGGATCGCGGCCGAGGCCCGGCGGCGCGGGATGCCTCCCGTGGCCGGGCACGCTCTGCTGGACCTCGCCGAACTCGCCCTGCGCACCGGCGAGCCCGAGCGGGCCGGTCAGTGGCTGGCGGAGGCCACCGGCGAGGTGCCCCGGCGGGACTGGCATCCGCGGACGCTGTCCCGGCTGACCGCGGTGGAGGTGCTCGTCGCCGTGGAGACCGGAAGGACGGACCTGGCGGAATCGGTCCTGGCCCGCTCGGGCTGCCCGCCCGGCCGCGACGAGCACGGTCTGGGCTCCGCACAGTTGTTGTTCGCGCGGGGCTTCCTGTGCCTGCGCACCGGCCGTCCGTCCGAGGCGAGGGCCTACCTGCGCGAGTGCGGCCGGATGGCACGGGCGCTGGGCTGCGTCAACCCGGCCGTCCTTCCCTGGGCTTCGCACCTGGCCGTCGCGGAGGTGGCCTGCGCGGCCCCGGACACCGCCGCACACCTGGTCGCCGAGAGCCTCACGGCCGCCCGGTCCTGGGGTGCGCCGGGTACGGTCGGGGCGGTGCACCTGTGGGCGGGGCTCGCCCTGTCCGGCCGTGCGGCACTCGTCCACATACGGACCGCGCTCCGTCTGCTGGCCGACATGCCGCCCCGGCGCCTGTACGCCCGTGCGGTGGCGGCCCTGGCCTCCGGCCCGTTCGACACCGGACTGCCGCAGGAGGCGCGTCGCCTGCTCGACGAGGCGGTCGGGCGGGACCGTGCCTTCCCGCTCACGGCGGAGGTCGCCGCCCGCCTCGCCGCACCACGGCACTCGAACCGGTCCCGGCTGAGCCCGGCCCAGCTGCGGGTCGCCCTGCTGGCGGCGGAGGGGTGGTCGAACACGGCCATCTCCCGGGAACTGTCCGTCGGTGTCCGCACGGTGGAACTCCACCTGACGCACACCTACCGCGCCCTGGGCGTCAACGGCCGCTCCGACCTGCCGGTGGCACTGGGCCACCCGTGAGACCGGTCGCCACCGTCCGGCCGGACGCCCGGGCCGGCAGGTCCAGTTCCGCGCGGACCGTCTTGCCGACGGGCGACCGGTCGAACACACCCCACCGGTCGGCGAGCGCGTCCACGAGCAGCAGCCCCCGGCCGTGCTCGGCCTCCGGCGCGGCCGTACTCTCCGGTCCGCACGGCCGACGCTCCCCGCGACTGTCCGACACGTCGATCCGCAGCGTGTACGCGTCGAGCCGCAGCAGCACCTCGATGTCGCGCCCAGGCACCCGCCCGTGGGTCACGGCGTTCGCCGCCAGCTCCGCGACGAGCAGCGCGGCCGTGTCGGACACCGCCGAGCCGTACGGGACGCCCCACGCGTCCAGCCGGTACAGGGCGAGGTGCCGGGCGAGCCGCGCACCGCGCGGGGTGGAGCTGAACCGCTGGACGAACACACGCGCGGTGACCGGGAGTCGGGGGGTGGAAGCTGGTCTCATGCCGCCCATCCCACCTGCGACGACGCCTCCCCACCAGATCGGCGACCGGTACGCACGGTGAGCGTACGGGTGCGGACGGTACGGGTGGGGCTGGCTCAGGAGGAGTCCGCGCCACGACTCCCTGAGCCTGTCGCAGCAGATACGAGGGGGCGTCACCGTCGGGCTCGGCTCCCGGGACGGGGGTCGGTCACGCCGAGACGTCCAGGGCGGCCCGCCAGACGGGGCTGTCGACGTAGTGGTTGTCGAACCGCTCCGCGGAGGCGGCGATCTCCTTGGCGTCGGCCTCGCCACGCATCACCCGGCCGAGCAGGCGCAGGTAGTCGAAGCGGCCCATGCCCGGCGTGAACACGAACAACACGTCCGCCTCACAGCCCGGCGCTGCGGCGAAGGCGTGCGGGGTGTGGGGCGGCACGGCCAGGAAGTCGCCCGCCTCCAGGACGGTGACCTCCTCGCCCACCAGTACCTGGAGGGACCCGCTGATCACGAAGAACAGCTCCGTCGCCTTGGTGTGGAAGTGGGCGGGTGCCCCCACGGCTCCCTTGGCGAACGTGGACCGGTAGCTGGTGAAGCCGCCGGCGGTGCTGTCGGAGTCGGCCAGCAGTGTCATCACACTGCTGGGGTCGGCACAGGTCTCGGCCTCGGCGTGACGGGTCAGCACCGGCCGTCCGCCGGCCTCTGTGATCTTCATGTCGTGTCCTTCCCAGTCCGGGTGTATGGGGAGTTGTGCGGGGAGTAGAGAGGGCCATGAGGTCTCCGGGTCAGGAGGCCCTGGTGTGGTCGGGCGGGTGTCAACCGAAGATCACCGCGGGTTCGCCGGTGAACCAGGAGTTGTCGATGCGAAGCCGGCGGATGACCCAGCGGTCGCCGTCGCGGACCAGGTCGACGTCGTAGGGGTTCTTCAGCAGCGCGTGTGTGGCGGGGTCGGCGATGAGCAGGTGCTGGGCTTCCACCAGGGCGGTGAGCCGGGCGGTGTCGCCGTCGATGGTGATCCGCGTGTTGGTGATCTGGTGCGTGGTGTCCACCCGGCCGGTGAACATGGCCAGAATGGTGGTGACGATGGTGTCGCGCCCGGACATCAGCGGTGGCTCGGCCCCCCATTTGGAGGCGGCCGGGCGGAAGTCCAGCTCGGCGTCGGCGGCGAAGGCCGAGGCGAACAGCTCCTTGTCCTTCAGGTCCTGGCCCAGGCCGAAGCGGTGGAGCGCGTCGGTGATCTCCGCCCGGTCCCTGAGTTCCGCGACGGTCGCGGCGGCGTCGTGCGCGGGGGCGGTCAGGGCTCGGTCGTGAGTGACGTACATGATGTTCTCCTGTGCGGGCGAGGTGGCCTTTCGATGCCTCCGATCCTGCTGCGGTCCGGATGGGGCATCAATGCGCGTCTACGCAACGGCCGTTGAGCCTCGATTAACGATGGGAGGGCGCGGGATGCTGGAGCGGCACGAGCTGGAGGCGTTCCTGACGCTCGCCGAGGAGCTGCACTTCGGCCGCACCGCCGAGCGCCTGCACGTCTCCACTGCCCGGGTCAGCCAGACCGTCGCCAAACTGGAACGCCGCATCGGCGTCCCGTTGTTCAACCGCACCAGCCGCCGGGTGGAGCTGTCCCGGACGGGACGGCAGCTGTATGAAGACATACGCCCCGCCTGGTCCCGGATCACGGACGCGTACGAGCGGGCCGTCGACGCCGGGCGGGGACTGACCGGGCTGCTGCGGGTCGCCTTCACCGGGCCCGCGGCGGGCCAGCTGTTGGCCGGGGCCACGCAGGCGTTCCGCACCGGGCACCCCGACTGCGAGGTCCAGATCAAAGAGGCGCACCTGCCGCAAGTCCTGCCGTGGCTGCGCAGCGGTGAGGTGGACCTCGTGCTGACCTGCCATCCGATGCACGAAGAGGGCATCGTCATGGGGCCGGTCCTGGTGCGGGAGGCACGCATGCTCGCCGTGCCGGCAGGTCACCCGTTCGCCCGCCGTGCCACCGTCTCCGTGGAAGACCTGGCCCGGGTGACCGTGCTGCAGCTACCCGAAACGCTGCCGGAGTCCCTGCGCCAGGACCGGGCGCCGCGCCGGACCCCCGCCGGGAGACCGATCGCACTCGGTCCGTCGGCCGCGACGTTCAACGAGACGCTGACGCTCGTGGGCGCCGGGGAAGGGGTCTTCGCCGTCGGCGCCCACACAAGGCGCTACTCCGTCCGCCCCGACGTCGTCTACGTCCCCTTCGAGGACGCCGCGCCGGTGAACTGGGGCCTGATATGGACCACCGACGGTGCGACAGCCCGCGCTCGCGCCTTCAGCGAGGCAGCGCTGAGCCTGGTGCCGTCACCTGCGCCCAACCCCTGACCTCACGACCGGCGACCCCAGCGTTCTCGGCGAAGCCGAGCCCTCTCCATCTTCCCGCCGTTCATCCGCGGGAGCCGTGCTCGTCGTCGTGCGGGCAGCGACCGCGGAGGAGTTCCACCCCGTCGCCTTCCAGTTCGTCGCAGTACGTCGCCCGTCCGGTCATGGCCATCACCAGGGCCAGGGTGGGGCCGGACACCACGGGCCCGGAGCCGGTCGCGAACGTGCCGTCGTCCGCGGCGAGTCGCAACCCCGCGAGGCGCTTCTTGGCGACCACCACCATGTCCGAGCCCTGGTAGTACTCGGCCACCCGTGTGACGACGTCGATCGGGTAGGCGTGACGGATGCCCAGCGGACGCCGTATGTCCTCTCCGTGGACGAGCGTCTCGCCCAGCATGGCGATGGCGGGCAGCGGCGGCTCGGTCGTGCTCGGGACGATGTGCCGGAACCGCGCGAGGGTCTCGGCCGGATCCGCGCCGAGCTGCTCCGCCAGCCTCACGGCCACCTGCTTGTCGAAGTCGAACCGGCAGCGGATCACCCCGGCCAGCCAGCGGACGGTGTCGAGGCTCGCACCCGCCGTGAGATGCGCCAGCACCTCGCGCACCGTCAGACCGGCGCACAGCGACGGCGTCGCCCACTGCGCCTCGGTCAGCTCCGCGAGATCGGCGGCCAGCGCCGCCCGCTCCGTACGGATCGACGCCCAGATGCCACTCCCGTGGCCGCGTTCCGCGGTCAGCTCCGGATCAGTCATGCGGGAGGGTCTCCTGTCGTCGGCGTGCGAGGGTGGTGGTCGTGGAGGAGACTCTCATCCCCGCGCGAAGTCATCGCCCGCGAGTGATGTTGTCGGGGGCCGGAGGCTGGTCTCATGCCGCCCATCCCACCTGCGACGACGCCTCCCCACCAGATCGGCGACCGGTACGCAGGGTGAGCGTACGGGTGCGGACGGTGGACAGTAGGAGTAACCGTCCGTGAGCATGGGCCCGTTGAGTGGGCGTGACGGGTGGGAGGTGTCCCGGATGACGGACGGTACGGGCGGGGCGGGTGAGCCGGAGGCCTCGGACAGCCTCAAGGCGTTCGGCGAGGTCGTCAAGGCGTTCCGCAAACGGGCGGGGCTGACCCAGGAGGAGTTCGCGCCGCAGGTGCGGTACTCGGTGCCGACGGTGGCGTCCATCGAGCAGGGGCGGAGGTTCCCACCGGTCGACTTCGTGGAGCGCGCGGAGCAGACCCTCGACGCCTTCGGCGCGCTGCGGGGTGCGGCACGTCATCTGTCGCGGCAACCGGGGCTTGCGAGCTGGTTCCGGCAGTGGGCGCGGTTCGAGGCGGAGGCGGTGAGTCTGTACACGTACGAATGCCGGGTGGTGCCGGGGCTGTTGCAGACGGAGGGGTATGCGCGGGCGGTCTCGTTCAGCGTGCCGCCGCTGCCCGCCGAGAAGGAGATGAACGACCGGATCACGGCCCGCATGGCCCGGCACGAGCTGCTGTCGACGAGCCGGACACCTCCGACGGCGTTCAGCTTCATCGTCGAGCAGGCGGTCCTGGAGCGCGGCACCGGCGGCGAGGAGGTGACGCGCGAGCTGTACGACCACCTGCTGAGCATGGTCGAGCGGCACTGGAACGTGGAGCTGCAACTGATGCCGCTGCGACAGCCGGTGCACGCGGGGCTGGACGGTCCGATGCAGTTGGCGGAGACGCCGGACCACCAGTGGTTCGGCTACTCGGAGGGGCAGGAGAACGGGCGGCTGATCACCGATCGCAAGGAGATCAGCCGACTCCACCAGCGCTATGCCAAGATGCGTTCACAGGCCCTGACCCCCGAGGACTCCGTGGGCCTGTTGAAGCGAATGCGAGGAGCGCTATGAACACGTCCGACCTGGCCTGGTTCAAGAGCAGTTACAGCGGCTCCGAGGGCGACAGCTGCGTCGAAGTGGCGATGACGTGGCAGAAGTCCAGCTACAGCAGCGGCAGTCAGGGCGACTGCGTCGAGGTGGCCTCCTGCCCCGGCACGGTGCACGTCCGTGACTCCAAGGTACGGCAGGGAGACCAGCTCGCCGTCTCCCCGGCGGCTTGGACCCGCTTCCTCACGTACACGACCAACGCCTGACGCGCCGGCACGACCGAGCGAGCGCCCCGCCCCGGAAGCCGTGGGCGGGGCGTCGCCGTCGGCCCGGTCAGCCGTCCGCTGCGCTGCCCCGGACGACACAGGACCGGTTGTTCTCCCAGCCCCACCCGTCGCCGTCGGGGTCCGAGGCGCTGCCGTTGGCACAGTACGAGTAGCCGTTGGGCGCGAGCCCGCCGGGGACCACGCACGAGCGGCCGTTCTCCCAGCCCCACCCGTCGCCGTCCGGGTCGGAGGCACTGCCGTTCACGCAGTACGGGTATCCGTTGGGAGCGGTACCGCCCGTGCTGCCGTCGTCACCGCCGCCGTCGTCACCGCCGCCGTACACGGTGGCCGTCTCGGACGTGGCGGCGATCCCGTTGCTGCCGTTGAAGAACCGGTCGCCCCAGCTGGTCAGCGAGTTCGGGTCGAAGCCGTTGACCATGTCGAGGTACTCGACCCCGCTGCCGTTGCCGCTCCAGGACCAGCCGATGTAGCCGACGCCGAGGGACTGGGCGGTCGCCATGATGGCGTCCTCGTCGGGGTTGCCGTCGCTGTGCTGGTCGCCGAACTCACCGACGACGATGGGCAGTCCGTTGCCGACGAAGGCGTTCAGGTAGTCCTGCACCTCGGCGGCGGTGTCGTAGACCCCGTACATGTGGATGGAGAAGATGGTGTTGCGGTCGGGGTCGGAGGCGAAGACCGAGGCAGCGTTGGACCGCATAGTGCCGGACCAGTCCTGGCCCCAGTTGGGCGCGTCGACCATCAGGGCGTGGCCGATGCCGGCGCCGCGGAGCTTGGCGATGGCCGCCTTGGTGGCGTCGGTCCACGCGGTGTAGTTGGTGTTGCCGAAGGGCTCGTTGCCGATGTTGACGACGACGTAGTCCTCCTGACCCTCAAGCGCGCTCTTCACGCTGATCCAGTAGTCGGCCGCCTGGTCCAGGCTGGTCGCGGCGCCGTCCTCGCCGTACCCGGTGGTGTCGTGCACCTCGAGAACGCAGATGACCTTGTTGGCCTTGCATTGCCCGATGAGCGTGGAGACCTGGGACGCGCTCGTCTTCGTCCAGCGGCCGCCGCTGCCGAGCACGACGCGGACGGTGTTGGCGCCCTTGGCCGCGATGTCGGCGATGGAGCTGGTCTGCTCGGGGTACCAGGTGTAGGCATGGTTGATCCCGCGCATGACGAACGCGGTGCCGTTGCCCTCGACGACGCGTCCGCCGCTGACGTGGATACCGCCTTCCGCCGCCTCCGCCTTGCCGGTGGACGGCCCGGCGAGTGAGAGCAGCAGCCCGAGGACAGCGGCGAACGCCATCCCCGCCGTCGTGGTGAGCGTGCTTCTTGGCTTTCGCATGTGTCTCCTCGGATGAGTGGGACGGGTGACGGCACCTGAACGGGTGCGCTGGACGCGCCTTGCCGACGCATGCGGGTGACAACGATGTCGGACAGCGGAAGACGTTGCCCGACACAGGCTCACAGGCATCGGGAATTACGGAGCAGGCACCGGAGAAGCGGTGTGACGGGCCGTCGAGACGGCCGAAAGGGGCCGCCGATCGCCCAGCGCCACACCATGAGGCACCGGATGTTCCATCCATGTCAATAGACGGTTCAATATTTGCCTCGGCGAGCCGACACCACCCAGAATGACTAAACCGCTAAACAAGCCGTTCCGGCATCGAGAGACGCATACGAGCAGGCAGCTGCCAGGACGTAGACACCTCGCACGACTGGTTGACAGCCGAAGTAGGCGCCTCTACGTTCCTCCACGGTTAAGCGGTACATGTCAGTCATCCCCCGAACGAGAGGCTCCACTTACTATACCGGTTCAATAACAGGGGTCGGCCAGCTCACGGAATCCGCTCGGTCCCGGTTAACGTACGACCGTGGATCTACTTCAACCGATCATCAAGCCGTACGCATGGGGTTCACGCGACGCACTGGCCCGGCTGCTGGGGAGGGGAACCCCGTCGGCCGGGCCGGAGGCGGAGTTGTGGATGGGCGCGCATCCGTCCGGCCCCTCGGGGCTGACCCGCGACGGACGGGCCATGACGCTCCTGGACGCCGTGGCCGGCGATCCGGACGGGGAGTTGGGGCGGGCCTGCGCCCGGCGGTTCGGGGGCAGACTGCCGTTCCTGCTGAAGGTGCTGGCCGCCGAGCAGCCGCTGTCCATCCAGGTGCACCCGGACCGGGACCAGGCCCGCTCGGCCTTCGCCGCCCAGCAGGCCCGCGGCGGCCACGGCCCCTACGCGGACGACTGGCCCAAGCCCGAACTGCTCTGCGCGCTCAGCCGCTTCGAGGTCCTGGCCGGATTCCGCGACCGCGAGGACGCCGCACACATCCTGGAGGACCTCGGGGTCGACGGCCTTCGCCCAGTGATCGGACTGCTGCGAGCCGGCACCGGTGAGCAAGCCCTCTCCGAGGCCCTGCGCGCCCTGCTCGAACGGGCGCGGGACGACCGCGCGCCGCTGGTGTCCGCCGTCGTGGCGTCGAGCCGCCGCCTCGCGCGGTCCGCGCACCCTCGTGCGGCCGCGTACGCGGCGGTGGAGCGCATGTCACGGCATCACCCCGAAGACCTCGGCCTGGTGGCTTCCCTGTTGCTGGACCACCGGGTTCTGGAGCCGGGCACCGCCCTGTTCATGCCGGCGGGCGGACTGCACGCCTACGTGCACGGGGTCGGCCTGGAGCTGCTCGCCAACTCGGACAACGTGCTGCGCGCGGGACTGACGGCCAAGGAGGTGAACGTGACGGAGCTGCTGCGGATCACCAACCCGGCGGTGCGCGTGCCGGCGGTCGTGCCGAGGAGCGTCCCGGGGCCGGGGCCCACCTGGCTGTACGACTGCCCGGTGGCGGAGTTCGCGCTCTACAGGACCGAACTCGACGGCTCCGGCGGTCCCCTCGTACCCACGTCCGGACCCCGTATCGCCTTCTGTACGGACGGATCGGCCCGACTGAGTACGAGGGCCGGGCACACCGAGCCGCTGCGCCTCGGCCTCGGTGCCTCCTGCTTCCTTCCCGCCTCGGAGGAGGAAGTCCTGGTCGAGGGCGAAGGAACGCTGTTCGTGGCCGCCGTGGGCCGACTCCCGGACGAGCATGGCGCGATCGCCCGGGATTCGCTCACTCCTCTGCACTGACAACGTTGTCGCACCACCGGTTTCCTCGGCGCGCCATCGCATGCTTCGAGGTTTCCGGGGATCGACTGGAGAAAGGACCGCATCCGTGTACGCCGCCCTGGACATCGGAGGGACCAAGATCGCGGGAGCGCTGGTGGACGAAGGGGGGTCCGTCGTCCACCGTGCCGAACTGCCCACACCCGCGCGGGAATCCGCCCAGCGCATGGCGCGGACCGTCGACGCCGTGATCGACACCCTGTCGGCCGCCCCGGCCTGGGGCACCGTGCGTGGCGTGGGCATCGCCAGCGCGGGCCCCGTCGACACGGCGGCCGGCACGGTCAGCCCCGTGAACATTCCCGCCTGGCGGGACTTTCCCCTCGTCGAGAGCGTGCGCGCCCATCCGCGGCTCCTCGCCGGCCTCGAACCGGTCCTGCTCGGAGACGCCGTGGCCATGGCCGCCGCCGAACACTGGCTGGGGGCCGCTCGGGGCGTGGACAACGCCCTGTGCATGGTCGTCTCGACCGGTGTCGGGGGCGGATACGTCCTGGGCGGCCGACTGCATCCCGGCCCTTCGGGCAACGCCGGGCACATAGGCCACATCTCCGTCGGCATCGACGGACCGCCCTGCGCCTGCGGGGCACGGGGATGCGTCGAGGGGTACGCCAGCGGGACCGCCATCACCCGTTACGCCGTGCGGACGGGCTGGTCGCCGGGGCCGGGTTCGCAGCCCTCGGCCGCCGCGGTCGCCGCGTCCGCACGCGAGGGCGACGAGCGCGCCCTGGCTGCGTACGACCGTTCGGCCCGGGCACTGGCCGCCGCGATCGCGGGCAGCGCGGCGCTGCTGGAGATCGAGGTCGCGGTCGTCGGAGGCGGTGTCGCACAGGCGGGCGACACGCTGTTCACGCCCCTGCGCCGCCATCTGCGCGCGTTCGCGGTCCTCGACTTCGTACGTGATCTCAAGGTGCGTCCCGCCGCTCTGGCACGGGACGCCGGGCTCATCGGTGCGGCGGCTGCGGCCCGGCAACAGTTCACCTTGGTGGACGGAGCGGCATCACCCGTCGTTCCATATCGACAGGGGTGGTAAGCACTGCCCCGTACGTCGAGGTGTCGTGTCGTGTGAACGACAAGCGCGGGAGTAAGCGGCGTCGCCCGTTGCGGGACTGCGCGGCCGTCAGGTCCGAAGACGCGGTGCTGTCCGGCCGTTTCGGTGGTCGTGGGGTGGACGCAATTGCCCCGGGCGGTATTGGGGCGACGACTGCAGGGCAGCACGTCGGTTCCCTTGGGGAAGCACGAGTTGTCGGCCGAGCAGTTGAAACTCGAACTGCTCGGGCCGCAGACGGTCGTCCGTCGGGCTGGAGGGGTGCCGGGGATGACGAGCGAGGAACGTCGGGTCCCGCCGACGGCCCGGATCGCGGAGTTCCCACTCGGATGCCCCGGATTGGCCTACGGCGACGCCCTCAAGCAGCTCAGTGGAATCAGGACTGGCCCGATATTCCTAGCCCTCGGAGGCGGTGAAGCGGGCCAGCTCCCATGGGTCGTGTGCGCTGAAGACGGTGATCTCATCCTCGTGGTCGCGGCGGAGGGAGCGCAGTCGGTCGCGGGTCGCGTCGCGAGCCGCGACGTCGGTCTGTGCTCCCTGCTGGACCGGCTCAAGGGCGGGATGCGAGAAAGGCGGCGTGTGCTCGAGCTCGCCGTGGTACATGTACGCGTCACCCGCATGCAGCAGCCACCGTCCGTGGCCGTCGTGCACGGCGACACCCGAGTGTCCCGCCGAGTGGCCAGGCAGCGGAACCAGCAGCAGCTCGCATGCCGGCCCCTGCGGCCGCGTCACGCCGGGGAAGCCGAACCACGTTGCGCGATCCGCCATGGGCGCGGGTGTGAGCAGCGGGTTGTGCGCCCGGTGTGCCGGCATGAAGCGGTCGAGGCTGTGCCGGTGGTGCGCTGCCGTGGGGTCGGTGACGGCCCGGTACTCGTCGGGGTGGACATGTACCTGTGCGTGAGGAAAGTCCGGCAGTCCTCCCGTGTGGTCGCGATGCAGGTGGGTGAGCACGATGTGTCGCACGTCCTGGGGCGCGTACCCGAGGCGGACGACCTGGCGCAGCGCGCTCTCCTCGGGGTTCAGCTCGGGCTGGGCGTAGGCGACCCAGTCCGCACCCAGCGACCGGTCGGGGTGCTGCAGGTCGGCGGTGCCGAGGCCGGTGTCGACCAGGATCAGCCCGTCCGAGTCGGTCTCGATGAGCAGACAATGGCAGACCACGGCCCGTTCGCGGTTCACGACGCCGGCCGGAGGTTCTTCGCCGAGCGATGGAATTTTCCGGAGAGAACCGCAGTTGAGGTGGTGGATTCGCACAAGGCCCCCTGGAGGCAAGCTGGCGGGGTGTTCTTGCCGGACGTTAGGAGGGGCCTTCGTGACTCACCAAACCGTTGGACACGCATCGGCGGGTGATCAGGCCGGCCCGCTGGCGGACTGTCCTGACATCGCCCTCGTTCCGCCGGGTCACGAACCGCGATGCCCAGTTGACATCACTCTCGCCGCGCTAGGTGGCCGGTGGACGCCGCTCGTGGTCCGCGAGTTCCTACGCCGCGGTCACGCCACATACTCCGAACTGTCCGCCGCCCTGCCCACCCTCTCGGACAAGGTCCTCTCGGACCGGCTGGCCCAGCTGACCAGTGCGGGCGTCATCGAGCGTCACCGTACCCCCGGCTGGCCTCCCCGCGTCCGCTACATTCTGACCAGTCAGGGCCAGGCGCTGGAACCAGTGGTGCGCAGCATGTGGGAGTGGGGAACAGCGCGACGGGACGCCCTTGGCTGATCGCCCGACCCGTCGAACACCGCCTGAACTTCGTCGGCGGCGCCGGTAGGCGGTCGGGGGCTCCGGCGACCAGAAACCCGCGTTGACAGGGAGGACAGTCGCCGCAGGCCAGGGTCTTTCGCTCGACTGACTTGCATGTCAAAGGGACTCGGCTCTCCTTCCCACTGCCCCGCGTGAACTCCGGGTGGTGTTCCCGCGGTCCGGATCGTATTTCCGCGGTGAAGCTCTCGGTGACACGCGAAGGGGCGCGGCATGGCGCCGCGCCCCTGAACCGTCCCTGTCTGCCCCTACGACGGGGGCGGCGCCGTCGACGCCCGCGGTACCAGCGAGGGCGTCGCGACGGGCCCGGAGGTCACGTCGTGGCCCGCCAACACCTCGAACAGCACCCGCGCGACCTGCGCACCGAACCCGTGCACGTCGTGGCTCATCGCCGAGAGCGTCGGATGGGTGAGCCGGCACAGCTGGGAGTCGTCCCACGCAAGCAGCGACAGGTCGTCCGGCACGGAGACACCCATCTCGGCGGCGACACCCAGTCCGGCGACCGCCATGATGTCGTTGTCGTAGAGGATCGCCGTGGGCCGCTCGGCGGACAGCAGCAGGGAGCGGGTGGCCCGCGCGCCGTCCTCGCCCGAGAAGGCCGTCTCGACGTGCGGACCGCAGTCGAGGCCGAGTTCGCTCATGGTCCGTTCGAACGCGGTCGTCCGAATGGCGCTGTGCCCGAGCCCCCGGGGACCGCCCACGTGCGCGATGCGCCGGTGCCCCAGCACCGCCAGGTAACGCACCGCCTCGGCGACGGCCGCGTCGTCGTCGGTCCACACCGAGGGGAACCCTCCGGTGAGGGTGGGATGGCCGACCGCCACGGCCGGGAGCCCGATGCGCCGCAGCGGGGCGATCCGCGGGTCCTCGTCGTGGAAGTCGACCAGTATCGAGCCTCCCACCTGCCGCTCGCGCCACCAGCGTTCCTGGAGCCCGATCTCCTCCTCCAACGAGCCGACCAGGCGCAGCAGCAGTGAGCAGTCCCGCTCGGCCAGCACGCTCTCGATGCCGGAGATGAACTCCATGTAGAACGGCTCCAGGCCCAGCAGCCTGGCCGGCCGGCAGATCGCCAGCCCGACAGTGTCGACGGACTGGCGCGACAGACTGCGGGCCGAGGAGTTCGGGGCCCAGCCCAGCTGCCGGGCCGCCGCGAAGATCCGCTCCCGGGTGGCGTCGGACACCCCCGGCTTGTCGTTGAACGCCAGGGACACGGCGCCCTTGGACACGCCGGCGGCCGCGGCGACGTCCTTAATGGTGACGCGTACGGACGGTGCGCTCACGCCGGTTCCACGCAGAACAGCGCCGCGCGGACGGCATTGGCCCCGGTGTCGGTAGCGCCCGTGACCCTCAGGCGGAGTTGTTCGCCGGGGAGGAGGGTGCGCAGTCCGGTGTCGCAGACCGCGTCCGGTCCGAGCCGGTCGGCCTGCAGGAGGAGGTCGCGTACGAGGGTGTGTGCGGTTACCACGACCTCGACATTACCCGTCCCGGCGCCCATCGGGGACTCCACGGCCACGTCGTAGTGCGGGACCGGGTAGGCGAACTCGCGGTCCGTCACGGGCAGGTGCACGCTGCGCAGGTCCTCGCTGTCCGCGACGAGGAACTCCTTGGCGGACCCCTGGGCGGGGGCCAGGTCCTGCGGCACGGTCCGGCGGTGTACCGCGCGGGCGGCGACGGTCACGTCGAGCACGTGCTCGGCCACCTCGGTGCCGTCCGCCCGCAGGCGTCGCAGTGTGATGCGTGCCTGCCAGGGCTCGGCGGACTGGTTGACGGCGGCGAGTACGGGGAGGCCGTCGTCGCCGTCGCCCGGGTGGAGCGTGAGGAGGCGGTCCGCGTAGACGCGGCGCAGCTCGTGGTAGAGCGGCTTGAGCCGGCCGTCGCCGTCGATGGCCGCCCAGGAGCTGACCGGCCAGCAGTCATTGATCTGCCAGACGATGGTTCCGGCGCACACGGGCCAGTGCGAGCGCCAGTGCTCTATTCCGGTGGCGATCGCGCGGGCCTGCACGACCTGGGTGAGGTAGTGCCAGCGGTCGAAGTCGCCCTCGGGCGGCGCGAAGTGGCGCTCCACGCCCCGGTTCAGCTTGCCGTTGCCGTCCTCGGCCTTCTGGTGGTGCAGCATGCCGGGCGAGTCGGGCGCGAGCCGTTCGCCGGGCAGCGCGCGCCGCAGGGTCGCCATCGCGGGCGGCGCCTGCCAGCCGAACTCCGACACGAAGCGCGGCACCGAGTCGCGGTACTCGGCGTAGTCCCGGCGGTTCCAGACCTCCCAGGAGTGGTACGTGCCGTGGGCCGGGTCGTTGGGGTGGTGGTCCCAGGAGCCCGACCAGGGGCTGCCGGCGGTGTAGGGGCGGGTGGGGTCGAGTTCGGCGACGATCCGCGGGAGCAGGTCCAGGTAGTAGCCGCCGCCCCAGGAGTCGCCGCGCAGCTCGGGCTCCCAGTCCCAGTCACGGAATCCCCAGAGGTTCTCGTTGTTGCCGTTCCACAGGACGAGCGAGGGGTGCGGCATCAGCCGGACAACGTTGTCGCGCGCCTCGGCCTCGACCTCGCCGCGCAGTGGCTGCTCCTCGGGGTAGGCGGCGCAGGCGAACAGGAAGTCCTGCCAGACCATGAGCCCCAGCTCGTCGCAGGCGTCGTAGAAGGCGTCGTCCTCGTAGATGCCGCCGCCCCAGATCCGCACCAGGTCCACGCCCGCGTCGGCCGTCTGGCGCAGCCGGGTGCGGTAGCGCTCGGGGGTGATCCGGGACGGGAACACGTCGTCGGGGATCCAGTTGACCCCGCGCGCGAAGATCCGTTCGCCGTTGACGACGAGAGTGAAGCCGGTGCCGTGCTCGTCCGCCGAGCGGTCCAGTTCCACGGTCCGGAAGCCTATGCGCCGGTGCCAGGAGTCGAGGGGCCGCTCTTCGGCGGCCTCTTCGACCAGGGCGAGTGCCAGGTCGTACAGGGGCTGGTCACCGTATCCGCGAGGCCACCAGAGGGCGGCGTCGGGCACCTCCATCGTCAGTACGGCCTGTGTCCCCTCCACCACCCCGCGCGCCTCGGCGAGGCCGTCCCCGACGGTGGCACGTACGGCGAGCGGGCGGGCCGTCCCCTGCGCGGTCCGCTCGATCTCGACGCGCACTTCGACGCGGCCGGTGCCGTCGTGGACCGTCACCAGGGGGCGTACGTCGGCCAGCCGGGCCGTCGACCAGCGTTCCAGCCGGACCGGGCGCCAGATGCCCGCGGTCACCAGGGTCGGGCCCCAGTCCCAGCCGAAGCTGCTGGCCATCTTGCGGATGTACTGGAACGGCTCCGGGTAGACGTTGGGGCGCTCCCCCGTCAGTGCCCGCACCGAGGCCGCCTCGTCGTAGGCGGAGGCGAAGTCCACCTCCAGGCGCCCGTGGCGGCCGGTGACGTCGAAGCGGTAACGCCGGTGCATGTTCCGGGTGCGGCCCACCTCCCGGCCGTCCAGCGTGATGGTCGCGGCGGTGTCGAGTCCGTCGAAGACCAGGTCGGTCCGCTCGTGCACCTCCCCTGCGGTGTCGGAGGCCGGCAGGTCGCGGGCGTAGGTCCAGGCCCGCTGTCCGACCCAGGCCACGGCGGGTTCGTTGACGCCGAGGAAGGGGTCCGGGATCTGACCGGCCGCGAGCAGGTCGGTGTGGACGCAGCCGGGGACCTGTGCGGGCAGCGGATTGTCGCTGTGGCTCAGGCTCCAGCCCTCGGCGAGCGGGAGGACTTCCTTCATGTACGGCTCCTTCGGCGGGACGGGCCCGGTGTCGTATGAACGCGGCTCAACCTAACCCCACAGAAGTGAACCGGTCTAGCCCTCATTCCTTGCCAGGAGGCCACGTGGAAGCACAGTTGGCACATAAATGGCCCGCCTCAGCCTCTCACCTCAGGTAACGATTGAGCATCGCGAAGCTTTGGGAAGCTTTACCGGTTCACGAGCGGCTGACATAGTCGCCGTCAACCACCACCGGAGCCCGAGCCGTAATCCTTGGAAAGGAGCTGGGCACATGGGGAAGAGGACGCTGAGCGTCGCACTGCTTGCCACCGCGATGCTGACCGTTGCGGGGTGCAGCGGAGGGGGCAGCGCGGACGCCGGCGAGACCGCCGCCGCGCCGGTGAACCCGGACGGCGTCTCGGGGGACATCACCGTGCTCACCAATCGCACCGACCTCGTAGAGGACGGGACGATGAAGAAGTACGCCGCCGAGTTCAACGAGACCTACCCCGACGTGAAGGTCGAGTTCGAGGGCCTCACCGACTACGAGGGGGAGGTGAAGATTCGCATGAACACGGAGGACTACGGCGACGTCCTGCTCATCCCGTCGGCAGTCGCCAAGGGCGACTATCCCAAGTTCTTCGCGCCGCTCGGCGAGACCTCGTCGATGAAGCCCACCTACCGCTTCACGGACAAGACCGACGTCGGTGGCAAGACCTACGGCATCGCCACCTTCGGCACCGCCAACGGTCTGGTCTACAACAAGGCGCTGTTCAAGAAGGCCGGGATCACCGACTGGCCGACGACGCCCGAGCAGTTCCTCGACGACCTCAAGACCGTCAAGGACAAGACCGGCGCGACCCCGTACTACACCAACTTCAAGGACGGCTGGCCGCTGGAGAGCCCCTGGACCAACAGTGTCGGCTCCGTCAGCTGCGACACCCAGGGCCACGACAAGCTCGCCGACATGGACAAGCCGTGGGCCGAGGGCAACGACCTCAACGCCCTCGACACCCTGCTCTACGACATCGTCCACGAGAAGCTGTCGGAGAAGGACCCGGCCACCACCAACTGGGAGAGCTCCAAGACCCTCCTGGCCAAGGGCAAGGTGGGCAGCATGGTGCTCGGCTCCTGGGCCATCAACCAGATGCGGGACGCGGCCGAGAAGGCCGACCAGAACCCTGACGACATCGGCTTCATGCCCCTCCCGTACCAGAAGGACGGCAAGTTCTGCTCCACCTTGGTCTCCGACTACCAGCAGGCCGTCAACATCCACTCCGACCACAAGGAAGCCGCGCGGGCGTGGATCGACTGGTTCACCGAGAAGTCCGGGTACGCGGCCAAAGAGGGCGCTGTCTCGGCCCTGAAGGCCGAGGGAATGCCGGAGACCCTCAAGGACTACGTTGACAACGATGTCAAGATGATTGAGCGTTCCGCGGCACGGACGGCCGAGGTCGACGCCATCGACAACGCCTCCGAGATCGGACTCAACAAGCCCGACTACCGCAAGAAGCTCATCGACATCGCCCGCGGCGCCACGGACGGGAGCCTCGACGGCTACTGCGAGGACCTGAACAAGCGCTGGTCCGAGGCCAGGCAGACCGTCGGCTCCTGACCCCGGCACCCGTCTGAACCCCGCACCCGCCGGGTCCCCTCCCCGCCTCCCGGAGAACGGGACCCGGCGCACGGTGCCTCAGCGGACGACGAAAGGCCCTGGCTCCGCAATGACCCGAACCGCTTCCACCGCTTCACCGCCCGCCGGGACGGGCCCGACCGGCAAGCAACCCACCCGGCATCGCGCGCGGGCCGGCGCCTCGTGGCGCGACCGGCCGCTGCGCAAGCTCACCCCGTGGCTGTTCCTGCTGGCCCCCCTCGCCCTGCTGATCACGTTCACCTACGTGCCGGTGGGCAACATGATCTACTACAGCTTCACCGACTGGGACGGCATCAGCCCCACCCGCAACTACGTCGGCACGGAGAACTACACCGAGATCTTCACCCGGCCCGAGCTGTTCCGGGTGTTCGCGGTGAGCTTCTACTACCTCGCGGCATCCGTCGTACAGATCGTCATCGCCCTGTACTTCGCAGCCGTCCTCAGCTTCGACCTGCGCTTCAGGAACCTGTTCAAGGGCATCCTGTTCTTCCCGTACCTGATCAACGGCGTCGCGATCGGCTTCGTCTTCCTGTACTTCTTCCAGGACGGCGGCACGCTCGACTCGGTCCTGTCCTGGTTCGGCGTCGGTACCGACCACGCCTGGCTGGGCAGTCCGGAGTCGGCCAACACCTCCATGGCCGGGGTGTCCGTGTGGCGCTTCACCGGCCTGAACTTCGTGCTGTTCCTCGGCGCGATCCAGTCGATCCCCGGCGAGCTGTACGAGGCCGCCCAACTGGACGGCGCCGGCCGCTGGAAGCAGTTCCGGCACATCATCGCGCCGAGCATCCGGCCGGTGCTGAGCCTGAGCGTCATCCTGGCGATCTCCGGCTCGCTCTCCGTCTTCGAGATTCCGTACATCATGACCGGCGGCGCGACGGAGACCTCGACGTTCGTCATCCAGACGGTGAAGTTCGCCTTCCAGTTCAACAAGACCGGCCTGGCCTCGGCCTGTGCGGTGGTGCTGCTGGCGATCATCCTGGTGATCACCTGGATCCAGCGCCGCCTCGTACCCGACGAGAAGGTGGACCTCGTATGACCCTCGCCGCCCCGGCCCGCCGCGCGCAGGAGCAGACGCGCCGTCGTCCGCGCGTCAGCACGGCCCTGACGTACCTGTCGCTGGTCGTCGCCTCGCTCGTGGTGCTGCTGCCGCTCGCCGTGGTCTTCCTGACCTCGCTGAAGTCCTACGGGGAGATCTCCGACGGCCAGGGTGCGCTCGCCCTGCCGGACGACTGGCTCAACTTCTCCAACTACGCCACGGCCTTCAACGACGGCCACATGCTGCAGGCCTTCGGCAACACGGCCTTCATCCTGCTGTTCTCCATCACCGGCACGGTGATCATCGGCTCGATGACGGCGTACGCCATCGACCGCTTCGACTTCCGCTTCAAGAAGCTCGTGATGGCCCTGTTCCTGATCGCCACGCTGGTGCCGGCGGTGACGACGCAGGTGGCCACCTTCCAGGTGGTCAACAGCTTCGGGCTGTTCAACAGCCGCTGGGCGCCGATCCTGCTGTACATGGGCACGGACATCGTGGCCATCTACATCTTCCTCCAGTTCATCCGCGGCATCCCCCGGTCCCTGGACGAGGCCGCGCGGCTCGACGGCGCCAACTCCTTCACCATCTACCGGAAGATCATCTTTCCGCTGCTGAAGCCGGCCATCGCGACCGTGGTCATCATCAAGGGCATCACCACGTACAACGACTTCTACATCCCCTTCCTCTACATGCCCTCCGAGGACCTCGGGACCATGTCGACGGCCCTGTTCCGGTTCAAGGGGCCGTTCGGGGCGCACTGGGAGAACATCTCCGCGGGAGCGGTGCTCGTCATCGTGCCGACGCTGGTGGTCTTCCTGTTCCTCCAGCGGTACATCTACAACGGGTTCGCGCAGGGGGCGACGAAGTAGCGACGGCATCTCCGACGGCCCGAGCGTCAGGCGATGAGCACGATGGACTTCCACCCGCTCGCGCCCACCGTACTGCGGGCACCGTCGACCGGATTCCCGGCCGCGTTGGTCTCGCCCGCGTAGAACATCAGCGTCCCGGTGCCCGAGTCAGTGGTGGTCCACATGTCGGCGACGCCGTTGCCGTCCGCGTCGGCCGCACCGGCGAGCAGGGGGCGGGTGGTCGTGTCGTATCCGTGGCCGTACTCGGTGCGGTCGTCGAAGCCACCGCCCGGCAGGCCCCGGTAGAGCCACAGGCGCGCGTCACCGGTGTCCCGGGCCAGCAGGTCGGGGCGGCCGTCGCCGTCCGCGTCACCGGGGGCGGTGAGGGTCATGGCGTTCCAGCCCCGGCTGCCGATCTCGACGGGTGCCCGCACGCCGGGACGTGCCGTGGGGTCGCCCGCGTACAGCCAGAGCTTGTCGTCGTAGGTGGCGGCCAGGTCGGGGTGGCCGTCGCCGGTGGCGTCGCCGACGCCGACGAAGCGGGCATCGGCGGGCAGCCCCGAACGGATCACCGTGGGCGAGGTCACGGCGCCGTTCCCGGTGTTGGGGTAGACCCGCAGTTCACTGCCCACGCGCGCGACGACGTCCTCGCGACCGTCGCCGGTGAAGTCACCGCGGTGGGTCACGGAGGCGTTGAGCCAGCCGCTGGCGCCGATGACGCGGTGCCCGCCGGTGACTCCACCGTTTCCGAGGCCGTCGTAGAGCCGGAGCCGGCCGGCCGTGTCGACGGCCACCAGGTCCGGGCGGCCGTCACCCGTCATGTCACCCGGGACCGGGGCGCCACGGAAGGTGCCGATGACGGGCGCGTGGTCGGAGTAACCGCTCGGGGGGCCGCTGGTGGGCTCGTTCGGCGTCTGATCCATGCGGGAGGTGTCGACCGCGCAGGACACGAACCGGGCGCCGTAGGAGGGCCGGGAGACGAGGAGGTGGTCGAGCTTGTGGTACGAGTGCTGCTGGGTGTCGCTGTTCCAGCCGTGGTACGTGTTGTCGTCGATGCAGCGCTCCATGGTGGACGTCAGGGGGCGCAGGGCGGCGGCGCCGGCGTTGCGGTTGAGGTCGCCGCCGAGGACGGTGTCGCCGGGCGCGTGGGCGGCCAGGAACGCCTTGACGTTCCGGACCTGTCCGGCGGCGCGGGTCTCGTCGCCGGGCAGGAGGTGGGTGGTGCACGGAGTGGTGGCCCAGCCCTGCACCTTCACGCACAGGGCGGGGAGGGTCTGCTGGTCGGCACCGGCCGGCAGGGTGTTCTCGGCGAACGTGGCGGTGACGGTGCCCTTGACGGCGATGAGGACGCCCAGTTCCCCGGTGAGCCCGCCACGGCAGTCGGTGCGGCCGTCGGGGCGCGCGCCGACCGCGTGGCGGATGGACCAGGCGCTTCCCAGTTTCTGTTGCAGCAGGTCCATGTGACTGCCGGGCGCCTGCCCGCAGACCTCCTGAAGCATCACCACGTCCGCCTGCCGCTCGGCGACGACCTGGGCGACCTGCTCGATCTTCTGCTCCGGTTCGTTGCGGTACGGGCAGTACCCGGCCTGGCCGCGCACGCCGCCCGCCTCTCCGCAGATGTTCCAGGAGACGACGGTCAGTTCGGGCACCGAGACCGTCGGCGGCGCACCGTCGGCCTGGGCCTGCTGCGGGAAGAGGGCGGCGAAAAGGGCCGCCGCGGCCACTGCGAATTTCCTCAAGATTCCCCCTGCAGAACCGTAGCCCGCGTAGCGGACGCCACGGGGCTGCTGATCAGGTTCGTAAGCGTATGGCGCCGACCGAGCACGTCGCCGCCCCGCACCGACCGCGAAGGATCTCCGCACCGTCGCCCTCGAGGTCGTCGCAGTACGCCCCGCGTCCGGTCATGGCCATCACCAGGGCCAGGGTGGGGCCGGACACCGCGGGCCCGGAGCTCGGTCCTGAAGGGGCGTCGGTCGCGGTGAGTCGCAGGCCCTCGACGCGCTTCTTGGCGACGACCACCATGTCCGAGCCCTGGTAGTACTCGGCCACCCGTGTGACGACGTCGATCGGGTAGGCGTGACGGATGCCCAGCGGACGCCGTATGTCCTCTCCGTGGACGAGCGTCTCGCCCAGCATGGCGATGGCGGGCAGCGGCGGCTCGGTCGTGCTCGGGACGATGCGCCGGAACCGCGCGAGGGTCTCGGCCGGATCCACGCCGAGCTGCTCCGCCAGCCTCACGGCCACCTGCTTGTCGAAGTCGAACCGGCAGCGGATCACCCCGGCCAGCCAGCGGACGGTGTCGAGGCTCGCACCCGCCGTGAGATGCGCCAGCACCTCGCGCACCGTCAGACCGGCGCACAGCGACGGCGTCGCCCACTGCGCCTCGGTCAGCTCCGCGAGATCGGCGGCCAGCGCCGCCCGCTCCGTACGGATCGACGGCCAGATGCCACTCCCGTGGCCGCGTTCCGCGGTCAGCTCCGGATCAGTCATGCGGGAAGTCTCCTCCACCTCAACAGGAGCGGGCCGGGGGAGGCGCCGCCCGGTCCCGCGCGGTCGAACCGTCGGCGTCGGCGTTCGGATCGTCGGCCTGACGGCGCGGCGGGATCCTCACCGCGGCGCCTCGCACAGTGGGTTGGGCAGCGGCCGGTAGCGGGCGTCCGCGCCGTCCGCGCCGGTCCAGCGGAGCAGGAGGTTGGTCTTGGCGGGGAGGGTGGGGGCGGCGAGCAGGGCCGGGATCTCGGGGAGGTCGTGGCGGGCCAGGGCGCGGCGGACGGCGGGCCAGGGGTCGAGGCCGGGGTGGTGTTCGGTGAGCGCGGCGGCGATCTCGTACAGGTGGTTGACGACCAGGCAGTAGACCAGGCGCTCCCAGCCGGCCGCCCGGGGCGTGTCCGGCAGCAGTTTGACGCCCTCCGCGTCCCGGAAGAGGGCCTGTACCGGCATTCCGGCGGCGTCGACGGCGACCAGGGTGTTCTGGAGGTGCGCCTCGAGGACCACGCCGTCGTCGTCGAAGGCGGTCAGGACGGGCGGCACGACGGCGGCGAGGTACGCCTCCCACCAGGCACCGGGAGCGGTGGTGTCCTGAAGGGGGCTGCCCTCGAAGCCCTCCACGAGGGCGGCGGCGAGCAGCGGGGTGGCGCCCGGCAGGACGCGGCCCCGCAGTCCGTCCCGGACGACGACGGCCAGTTCCTCGAAGGCGAAGTCCGCGGTGCGGTAGCCGCGGTCGGCAAGCCAGGCCGCCGGGGGGCCGATGGCGTCGAAGGCCTCGGTGACGGCGGTGTCGGTGCGGCGCAGCCTCAGCAGGTCGTGCCGCCACAGGCGCCGGATGTCGTTGGTGATCCGCACGTCGAGGCTGAACTTGAGGAAGAGGTCGGGGTCGGGGGCGTACAGCGTGCGGATCGCGGCGGTCGGCCACACGAAGAAGCCGGTCGTGCCGAGGCGCAGGAGCCGGCCGTCGGCGAAGGCCGGGGCTAGGGTGCCCGCGGCCAGGTCGAGCTGCCAGGGGTGGGCCGGGAGCACCCGGTAGCCGGGCGGGGCGCCGGCCAGGGCGTCCAGGGCCGCGGTGTCGCCCTCGTCGACGACCGTGTCCTCGCGCACGGCGAGCAGCGTCAGCGGGAAACGGGCGTAGGCCTCGGGCGCGTACGGCAGCCAACCCGCCTGCGGGCCGCCGCCGCGGGCCTTGGGGGCGGGGTGGTGGGTGTGGCCGGTGACGAGGGCCTGTTCGGAGCGCAGGTACGGGTCCGCGGGCGGGGTGGCGCGGGCGCGGACCGCCAGCAGCGCGGCGACCGCGTCCCGGCTGTCGGTCATCTCGATGGGCAGTTCGTGGTTGGGCAGGCCGGTGTGGCGGCGCAGTTCCTCGGCGACGAGCTTCACCAGTTCGGTGTGGCCGACCGGGTGCCAGCCGCCCGCCGCCGTGCCGACCTCGGGCCCGGCGGGGCGGCGGCCGGGGCGGACCCGCAGCAGTCTGCCGCCGGGCAGCCGGTAGACCGGGCGGGGGCCCGGGTCCGGCAGGGGTTCGGCCACCTCGCGCAGCAGGCAGTTGAGCAGCGGCACCGCCGCGTAGGCGTCGGCGCGTTCGGCCGCGCTCTGCGGGGCGGCGTCGGCGCCGATGTGCGGGGGGAGGAAATCCACGCGTTCCACTCGTTCCCTACGGTCTGTCCATGGCGGAGAGGCGGAGACGATCAGTATGTCTGGCGTCGTAGCTGTGCCGTGTCGTGCCGTGTCCTCCCAGTCGTATCCGCCTCGTACCCGACTCGTACCCGAGGAGCCCGCCCGTGCATCGTTCTTCCACCGCCGAGGCCGGGGTCGCCCGCGAACTGGCGGCCGTGCGTCCCGGTCTGCTCCCGGGCCTCACCGCCGAGCTGCCCGGCGCCCGCGCGGCCGTGCTGACCCGGCTGTGGCGTGCCCTCGCCTTCGAACCGCTGCCGTGGATCGAGGGGCGCGGGCGGTCCGGGGAGGGGCTCGTCCTGCGCCTCCGGGACGGCCGCCGGCTGACCGGTCCGGCCGCCGACCCGTACCGCACGGACGCGTACGTCGCGGTCGTACGGCTGGGCGAGGCCGCGTACGACGACCCGGAGCGGCTGATGACCGACCTCGCCGTACCGCACTCGGCGGAGTTCGCCGCCGAACTCGGTCACAGCGTGGCGTCGTTGGCGCTGTCGCGGGCGGCTCAGCCCCGGACGGTGGCGGCGGGGGCAGCGGGGGCGCGGGAGAATCACCCGGACGAGTGGCCCGACAATGCGTGGCCGGACGACGCGTGGCCGAACAGCGACTGGAGCTGGGAGCGGCGGGTCGTCGACGGGCATCCGTACCACCCCGGCTGCCGTGCGCGGCCCGGCTTCTCGGTGGCGGAGCAGCTCGCGTACGGGCCCGAGCACGGGCCGGTGGTGGGGCTGGGCCTGGTACCGGTCCCGGCGGCGGAGTGCCTGGTGACGGGGGTGTGGCCCAGGGAGCTGCGGGACGGGGCGCGGTTGCTGGTCCCGGTGCATCCGTGGCAGGCCGCGCATGTGCTCAGGACGCCCTTCGCGCCGGGGCCCGCCGCGCATCCGCTGATGTCCCTGCGGACCCTCGCCGTGCCGGGATCGGTGCACGTCAAGACCGCGCTGAGTGCCCGGCTGACGTCCTCGGTGCGGGACATCTCGGTCGCCTCGATCGCCGCTTCGGCGGACCTGTCGTCGTTCGGGGAGGAGCTGGCGGCGCGCACGGACGGCCTGCTCCATGTGACCCGCACGCTGGGCGCGGCCACCGCCCACTCCCCCGACCTGGCCGCCGTACTGCGCGAGTCGCCGCGGGTGTACGCCGCACCGGGCGAGCACGTCGTCCCGGTGGCCGCTCTCGCGACCACGGAACTGCCGTACTCGCCCGCGTGGTTGGCGTCCTTCGTCCGGCTCGCCCTCGTCGTCGGGCTGCGCGCGCTGGAGCTGGGCGTGGCTCTGGAGGCACACGGTCAGAACCTCCTCGTCGTGCTGTCGCCCACGGGCGAGCCGCTGCGCCTGGTCTACCGCGACCTGGCCGACATCCGTGTCTCCCCGTCCCGGCTGGCCCGGCACGGCATCGCCGTGTCCGGCCTCCCCGCCCGGGTGGTCACGGACGAACCCGCGGCGCTGCGCCGCAAGTTGTTCGGCTCGCTGGTGGGCGGCGCGCTGGCCGCCACGGCCGGCTCAGGACCGGCGCTGCGGAAGGCCCTGGAGGCGGTGCTGCCCGAACTTCCGCGCACCGATGACCTCGTGGCCCTGCGCGAGGAGCCGCTGCCGGTGAAGGCGCTGACGCTGATGCGGACTTCACCGGCGGGGTCGGGTGATCTGTGGGCGGAGCTGCCCAATCCCCTGCGGGGCGCATGAAGTCACCGCGTCGGGCGCGTGAAGTCGCGCCGTCGGGGCGGGTGAAGTCGCGGCATCGGCGCGGTCTCGTTTTGGAACGCGGCACCCCTGATCAATAGGATCCGCCGATGATCACAAGAACACGGCTGGCGGCGGGTGCCTGTGCCCTGCTCGCCGCGCTGGCGGCGGGGATGGCGTTCCCGGCCGGGGCGGTCGCCGGTGAACCCACGGGTGAGGACGCGCCGAAGGTCGACCTCGTGCTCGACGTCAGCGGTTCGATGCGGACGCGGGACATCGACGGCGGTACGCGCATGGCCGCGGCGAAGCAGGCGTTCAACGAGGTGCTCGACGCGACGCCGGAAGAGGTGCAACTGGGCATCCGCACGCTGGGTGCCGACTACCCGGGCGACGACCGGAAGACCGGCTGCAAGGACACCGCGCAGCTCTACCCGGTGGGCCCGCTGGACCGCACCGAGGCGAAGACGGCGGTGGCGACCCTCTCGCCCACCGGCTGGACGCCGATCGGCCCCGCGCTGCTGAAGGCGGCCGACGACCTCGAGGGCGGCAACGGCTCCAAGCGCATCGTGCTGATCAGCGACGGCGAGGACACCTGCGCCCCGCTCGACCCGTGCGAGGTGGCCCGCGAGATCTCCGCCAAGGGCATCGGGGTCACGATCGACACGTTGGGCCTGGTCCCCAACACGAAGCTGCGCAAGCAGCTCAGCTGCATCGCCGAGGCGACCGGCGGCACGTACACCTCGGTCGAGCACACCGACGAACTGACGGACAAGGTCAACCAGTTGGTGGACCGCGCGGCCGACCCGGTGGTGACGCCGGTGGCCACCGAGGGTGCGGACGCGTGCGCGAAGGCGCCGACGCTCAAGTCGGGGCTGTACACCGACCGCGAGGAGTTCGGGCAGCAGCGCTGGTACCGCGTGGACGTGGAGCCGGGCCAGGAGCTGCGCGCCTCCGTGAGCGTGGGCGCCGACCGGGCCGTGAACCCGTCCTACGGCGTGCTGCTGCGCGCGGTGACCGTGCACGGCCGGGAGATCGTGCGCGGCGAGGCGGCGGGCAACGGCCGTACCGACGTGCTCTCGACGGGACTGCGCTACCCGAAGGCGGAGAGTGACGAGGAGGACGCCCCGGCCGAGGCCGTGTGCCTCCAGGTCACCAACTCCTTCTCCGTCGCCTCCGGTGTGAAGACCACGCCGGGTCTGCCGCTGGAGCTGACCGTCGACGTCGTGGACGGTCCGGGCGACTCCGACGACGTGGCCGCCTTCGGCCTCGGGCGCGGCTGGTGGCTGCTCGGCCTGCTGGTGCTGGTCGGCTTCGTCGCCGGTCTGCTGTGGGGCTGGCTCTCGCGCTGGCGGTTCGCGGTCTGGAGGACCAACTGATGCGATTCACCCGAGCGTTGACCGCGGCCTTCGTGCTGCTCGGCCTCGTCGCGGCGCCCGCGGCGGCCGACTCCTCACCCTCCGCGAGTGCGTCCGAGGGCGGTGACGCGCCGACCACGGCGGGCACGTCCTTCCGTACGGCGGCCGAGTTCGAGCAGGGGCAGGTCGCCACGGCCGACGGCGCCGCCGGCGACTACCTGTACTGGTCGTTCCCCGCCGACGCGGAACAGCGTCCCACCGTGAAGGCCACGGTGAAGCTGCCCGAGACGCACGCCGCCCAGACCTGGCGGATCGACGTGTACGACGGGCTGCGCCGCCGCCAGGCCTGCCAGTGGGGCGCCCAGACCCGCACCGCGGACGCGGGCGCCTCCTCCCTGGAGCTGGCCTGCGTCCTGCGCACCGTGCGCGCCTGGTCCGAGCCGTGGGCCAACGACCCGCTGCCGGGCACGTACTACCTCCGGCTGACGGCGGTGAACGTGCCGGCCTCCGACCTCGGTGTGCCGGTCTCCGCCGAGGTCCGGGTGGAGTCGAAGGACGTCGGCGGCGCCGCGGCGGTGGACGGTTCGCTGGCCGAGCCGCTGGTGCCGGGCATCGCGGTGACGTCCGGCGCCGGCGAGGACGACGAGGACGGCAAGAGCGCCGTCCTGTCCGCCATCGAGCCGGAGGACGGCTGGTCGTCGGGCTGGTGGTCGGACCGCTGGGTGTGGAGCGGGATCGGGGCCGTACTGGCCGCGCTCGCGGGCATCGGCGGTTACGCGCTGACCCGCGGTTCGGGTCGGCCGTCCCGGGTGCCGCCGGGCGCCTGACCTCTCCGACCTCTCCGACCTCTCCTCAGAAGGCCCGCCCGCGGCGGGCCTTCTGCCGTTTCACCCTCCCGCAGCGCCTTTCACCCTTTCCGCAGCGCCTTTCAGCCCTCCCGCAGCGCCTTTCACCCCTCCCGCAGCGCCTTGGCCGCCGGGCCGTCGCCGGTGACCTCGACGCGGCCGTCGCGCACCGCGTCCCGCAGGCCGGTCTCGCCGCGTCCGAGGGCCGCGCACGTCACCGCGTCCAGCACGAGCCGGGCGTCGGGTTCCCCGGGCGCGGGCCCGTCGCCGTACACGGGACCGCCCGCACCGTCGGCAGGGCCGTCGGCGTACAGGTGGAAGTCGCCCTCCTCCAGCCGCACTTCGACCAGTCCCTCCGCCGCCCCGGCCGCCCGCAGGGCCCGCAGCAGCGGCAGCGCGAACCAGTGCGCCCGCACGGCGTCCGTGGGCCGCCGCTCCCCCAGCTCCCCGGCGCCCCACGCGCCGAGGGCCTCGAGGACGGGCAGCAGGTCCCGTCCCCGCGCGGTGAGTTCGTAGACGTACGCCGCGCCGGGCGGGGGCAGCCGGCGCCTGGTCGTCAGCCCGTCGCGCTCCATGTCCTTGAGCCGCGAGGCGAGTACGTCCGTGCTGACGCCGGGGAGGTCGGCGTGCAGGTCGGTGTAGCGCCGCGGACCGGCGAGGAGCTCCCGGACGATCAGCAAGGTCCAGCGGTCGCCGACGGCGTCGAGGGCGCGGGCGGCGGAGCAGTACTGGTCGTAGCTACGGCGAGGTGACATGCGACGCAGTGTAGACAAGTTGTTGGACTTTCCAAGCGGCTACTTGGTAAAACCAAGCAACACCAGATTCCGGAGGGGAAGCCGCGCATGGAGTTCCGGCAGTCGAACAAGCTCAGCGAGGTCTGCTACGAGATCCGCGGCCCGGTCATCGAGCAGGCCAACGCGCTGGAGGAGGCGGGCCACAGCGTCCTGCGCCTGAACACCGGCAACCCGGCCCTCTTCGGTTTCGAGGCGCCGGAGGAGATCGTCCAGGACATGATCCGGATGCTGCCACAGGCGCACGGCTACACGGACTCGCGCGGCATCCTCTCCGCCCGCCGGGCCGTCGCCCAGCGCTACCAGGCGCTCGGCCTGGAGGTCGACGTGGACGACGTCTACCTGGGCAACGGCGTCTCCGAGCTGATCTCCATGGCCGTACAGGCCCTGCTCGAGGACGGCGACGAGGTCCTGATCCCCGCCCCCGACTTCCCCCTCTGGACGGCGGTGACCACCCTCGCGGGCGGCAAGGCGGTGCACTACCTCTGCGACGAGCAGGCCGACTGGTACCCGGACCTGGCCGACATGGAGTCGAAGATCACCGACCGCACCAAGGCGGTCGTCGTCATCAACCCCAACAACCCCACCGGCGCCGTCTACCCCAAGGAGATCGTCGAGGGCATCCTCGACCTCGCCCGCCGGCACGGCCTGATGGTCCTCGCCGACGAGATCTACGACCAGATCCTGTACGACGACGCCGTGCACCACTCGGCCGCCGCCCTCGCCCCCGACCTGGTGGTGCTGACCTTCTGCGGCCTGTCCAAGACCTACCGGGTGGCGGGCTTCCGCTCCGGCTGGCTGGTGGTGACGGGGCCGAAGCAGCACGCGAAGGACTACCTGGAGGGCCTGACCATGCTGGCCTCCATGCGCCTGTGCGCCAACGCCCCCGCCCAGTACGCCATCCAGGCCGCGCTCGGCGGCCGCCAGTCCATCCGCGAACTGACGGCTCCGGGCGGGCGGCTGCGCGAACAGCGGGACACGGCCTGGGAGAAGCTCAACGAGATCCCCGGCGTCTCCTGCGTCAGGCCCAAGGGCGCCCTGTACGCGTTCCCGCGCATCGACCCGGCCGTCCACAAGATCCACGACGACGAGAAGTTCGTCCTGGACCTGCTCCTGCGCGAGAAGATCCAGGTCGTCCAGGGCACCGGCTTCAACTGGCCGAGCCCGGACCACTTCCGCATCCTGACCCTGCCCCACGCGGAGGACCTGGAGGCGGCGATCGGCCGCATCGGGCGGTTCCTGAGCGGATACCGCCAGTAGGCCGGCCGTAGCCTGGGGGCATGGGTGATCTTTTTCTGGTCCGGCACGGGGAGACCGAGTGGTCGCGCTCCGGGCGGCACACCGGGCTGACGGACGTTCCGCTGACCGAGAAGGGGCGGGAGCAGGCGCGGAGCCTGGTGCCGCTGATCCGCTCGCACCGGATCGGGGCCGCCTTCGTCAGCCCCTTCCAGCGGGCCCGGGAGACGGCCGAGCTGATCGGGCTGCACGAGGTGCGGATCGAGCCCGACCTGCACGAGTGGGACTACGGCGGCTACGAGGGGATCACGACCGTCGAGATCCACCGGAGCCGGCCGGACTGGTTCCTGTTCACGGACGGGGTCGCGCCCGGACCTCCGGACCACCCCGGGGAGACACCCGAGCAGGTGGGTGAGCGGGCCGACCGGGTGCTGGCCACGGTGGAGGCCGCCTTCGCCAACACCGAGGGGTGCGTGGTGCTGGTGGCGCACGGGCACTTCCTGCGGGTGCTCACCGCCCGGCACCTGGGCCTTCCGGCGTCGCACGGGGCGCTGTTCCAGCTGGGCACGGGCACGCTGTGCCGGCTGGGCACGGAGCACGGGCGGCCGGTGATCGCGGCCTGGAATGTCAGACCTCCGTCGTAGTCTTCGAGGTCTTCACGGGCTTCGAGGTCTTCGAGGTCTTCGAGGTCTTCGAGCGCGTGACCGATGGGGCTGGGAGGGACGCCGTGGCACTGTCGCCGACCGCCGCGCAGCGGCGTGTCATCGCCGCCGCCGATCCCGTCACCGGGCGGCTGAAGGGTACGGAGACCCAGCTCGCGGCGCTGGTGAGGCGCGGGCTCGCCTTCCGGCATCCGCGGCCGCCGCACGACCACTTCCTGACCCCGGCCGGGCACCGGATACGGGAGGCGGCCGACGCGCCGGACCCGGGTGCGGTGGCGCCCGGGACGCCCGCCGCACCGGACGCCGGGGGTGCGTTCGCCGCGCGGGTCGGCGGGGAGGAGGCCGTGCCGGGCGAGGCCGGCCCCGCGCGGCTGCGGGAGGTGCGCGGCGCCTGGCAGGGGCTGCTGGAGCTGCGCCGGATGACGCATCCCGACGGGAGTACGGACCGGCCGTGCGCGTGGGAGCGCTCGCATCTCGTGCGGGCCGCCGCGCTCGCTCTGGAGGCGGCCGGGCACCGGCCCGCGGGCCCGGACGGCGGGGACGGGTACCGGGTGCGGGCGACGCCGCAGCCGGAGGCCGTCGCCGTGTACGAGCCGGACGGCGGCGCGCTGCGGGGCTGCGCGGCGACGCTGGAGCGGGCGGGCTGGCAGGTCGGGGAGCACACCGAGCCGCGCACGCGGGCCCGGTACCTGCTGGCCTCCCCGCGGAAGGTGTGACGGCGCCTCCGTGCCAGGATCGGGAGATCAGCACGTCCACGTCCACACGTCCACGACGAGAGGCAGCAGCGGTGAGCGAGCCCTTTTCCGTACCGGTGACCGTCCGCGGGTACGAGACCGACACCCAGGGCCATCTGAACCAGTCCGTGTACCTGAACTACGCCGAGCACGCCCGCTGGTCGCTGCTCCGGGCGGCCGGGATCAGACAGGCCGAGCTGGTCGCCCGCGGGGTGGGGCCGGTGGCCCTGGAGACGACCATCCGGTTCCGGCAGGAGCTGCTCACCGGTGACGAGGTCACGGTGAGCTGCGTGTTCGAGTGGGGCGAGGGCAAGACCTTCCGGATCCGCCAGGTCGTCACCAGGGCCGACGGCACGGTCGCCGCCGAGATCGAGGCCGTGGGCGGGCTGATGGACCTGAGCGTGCGCAGGCTGGTCCCGGACCCGCGGCAGCGCTTCAAGGAACTGGCGGCTCGGCCGGAGCTGTTCGGGCTGTAGGCGGGCGGGGGCCGCGTCAGGCGTCCGTCAGCCACCACCGGCGGAAACCGGGGCGGGGCAGAGGCAGCACGGCCCACCACCATCGGCCCGACCGACGGCCGCCAGAGGCCATAACGGGAGCGCCCGTGACCGGCAGGAACCAGAGGCCGAGCGAAGCCACCACCGGCAGCAACCGGGCCCGGCACAGCCACCACCGGCAGCAACCGGGCCCCGGCGGAGCCGCGACCGGCGGGAGGGCGGTCAGCGGGGCGGTCGGCGGGGGACGAGGTGTGGGTGAGGGCCCGTTGCCTCTGGGTAGAGGTGTCGGGTCCCCACCCGTGTCGCGTCACGGCATCGCCGCTGCCCGGGACGCCTCGGTGATCTCGTCGCCCGCCTCCATCGGGTGGGTGACGTCCTCCGCCTCGCGTTCCCGGCCGCCGATGTGGTTGAAGACCAGGTTGAGCAGGACGGCGGCCACGCAGCCGGTCGAGATGCCCGAGTCGAGGATGATCCGCGCGTTCTCCGGGAACGCGTGGTAGAACTCCGGCGCCGCGATGGGGATGATGCCGACGGCCAGCGAGACCGCCACGATCAGGACGTTGTTGTCCTTGTCCAGGCTCGCCCGGACCAGGGTCTGGATGCCGCTGGCCGCGACCGAGCCGAACAGCACCACGCCGGCGCCGCCCAGCACCGGGCGGGGGACGACCGCGATGAGCGAGGCCGCCATCGGACACAGGCCCATCAGGACCAGGAAGCCGCCGCCGACCGCGACGACGTAGCGGCTGCGGATCTTCGTCATGGCGACCAGGCCGATGTTCTGGGCGAAGGCGCTGCACATGAAGCCGTTGAAGAACGGGCTGAGGGCGGAGCCCAGCGTGTCGGCGCGCAGGCCGGCCGCGATGGTCTTCTCGTCGGCGGGGCGCTCCACGATCTCGCCGAGGGCGAGCATGTCGGCCGTGGACTCGGTCATCGAGACCACCATCACCACGCACATGGACAGGATCGCGGCGATCTGGAACTGCGGGGCGCCGAAGTGGAAGGGGGTGGGGAAGCCGACTACGTCCGCGTCCGCGACCGGGCCGAAGTCCGTGACGCCGAACGGGATCGCGACGAGCGTGCCCGCGATCAGGCCGAGCAGCACGGCGATCTGCTTGACGAAGCCCCGGGTGAAGCGCCGCAGGACCAGGACGATGACGAGGGTGATGGCGGCCAGGCCAAGGTTGGTCGACGAGCCGTAGTCGTCCGCCGTGGGGGCGGGTCCCTGCGCCCAGCCGAAGGCGACGGGCAGCAGGGAGATGCCTATGAGGGTGATGACGGTGCCGGTGACGACCGGCGGGAAGAAGCGGATCGCCTTGCTGAAGAAGGGGGCGGCGACGAACCCGAGGAGTCCGGCGACGATGACCGCGCCGAAGATGATCGGCAGTGCGTCGGACTTGTCGTCGGTGGAGGCGACGACCGCGGTCATGGGGGCGACGCCCGCGAAGGTGACGCCGTTGACGAAGGGCAGCCGGGCACCGATCTTCCAGATGCCCAGGGTCTGGAGGAAGGTCGCCAGACCCGCGGTGAACAGACAGGCGCCGGTGAGGAAGGTCAGCTCGGTGGCGCTGAGGCCGATGGCGGCGCCGACGATCAGGGGCGGGGCGACGACGCCGGCGTACATGGCGGCCACGTGTTGCAGGCCGGTCGTCGCCATTTTCAGTGGCGGGAGTTTCTCGTCAACAGGGTGGTCGGCCACGGCGGCGTTCCTCCGGTCGGTTGCACGTCGGCTCTGACGTGGGTGTCAGGGAGGTGGTGCGGGGGTGGTCGTGCGGGACCCGGACGGGCCGTTCGGGGAAACGGGAGACCTATCCGGGGCGTGCGCGCAGGGGCGCACGCCCCGGAGTCGGTCACCGTGGACCCCGCTCGGGTCCACGGTTACCGGCCGGGAGCCGTCCCTCCCGGCCGGAGATCAAGTGGTGTTCTGTTGTGCGGGGTTCAGCCTCGCGCGGTGATCTGCGCCAGGCGTCGCGCCTCGTCCCGGGTGGAGCGGGCGACGGCGTCCTCGTCGACCGTGAGCAGCCGGCCGTCCTCGACGATCTGGCGGCCGTCGACGAACGAGGCGGTGACCGGGGCGGCGGCGCCGAGGACCAGGGCGGTCACCGGGTCGGCGATGGAGGAGTGGGCGAGGGTGTCCATCCGCCACAGCACCAGGTCGGCGAGCTTGCCCGCCTCCAGGGAGCCGGTCTCGGCGGCCCGGCCGAGCACCCGTGCGCCGCCGTACGTCCCCAGCCGCAGCGCCTTGCGGGCGGTCAGCGCGGCCTCGCGGTGGGCGCCGAGGCGGTTGATCAGCAGGGCGTTGCGGAGTTCGGTGTGGAGTTCGCCGGACTCGTTGGAGGCGGTGCCGTCGACGCCGAGGCCGACCGGGACGCCGGCGGCGAGCATGTCGGGTACCCGTGCGATGCCCGCGGCCAGGCGGGCGTTGGAGGACGGGCAGTGGGCGACGCCGGTGCCGGTGCGGGCGAAGGCGGCGATGTCGGAGTCGTTCATGTGGACGCAGTGCGCCATCCACACGTCCTCGCCGAGCCAGCCGGTGGACTCGAAGTAGTCGGTGGGGCCCATGCCGAACAGTTCGTGGCAGAACTTCTCCTCCTCCACGGTCTCCGAGCCGTGGGTGTGCAGGCGCACGCCGAGCCGGCGGGCCAGCTCCGCGCCCTGACGCATCAGTTCGGTGGAGACGGAGAAGGGCGAGCAGGGGGCCACGGCGACCTGGGTCATCGCGTCGAAGGAGGCGTCGTGGTGCTCCCGGACGGTGGCCTCGGTGGCGGCGAGCGCGTCGTCCAGGCTCTCGACCGCGAAGTCCGGCGGCAGCCCGCCGTCGGACTCGCCGCGGTCCATGGAGCCGCGGGCGAGGGTGAAGCGGACGCCCATGTCGCGGGCGGCGCGGATGACCGCCCCGGACAGGTCGCCGGCGCCGCGCGGGTGGATGTAGTGGTGGTCGGCGGCGGTGGTGACGCCGCCGCGGGCCATCATCGCGAGCGAGCCCTGGGCCGCCGCGTACGCCATCGGCTCGTCGAGGCGTGCCCAGGTCGGGTACAGCGCGACCAGCCAGTCGAACAGGTTGTGGTCGGTGGCCAGGCCCCGGGTGAGCCACTGGTAGAAGTGGTGGTGGGTGTTGACCAGACCGGGCGTGGCCAGGTGGCCGGTCGCGTCGATCCGGCGTACGACGTTCTCCAGGTCCTCGGGCGCCCGCCCCGCGCCGACCGACTCGATCCGGTTGCCGGCCAGGACGACGTGGCCCGAGGCGTACTCGGTGTCGTCCGCGTCGACGGTCGCGACGGCGCAGTTCTCGATGACGATGCGCCCGATGGCGGTGCGCTCGGCTGCCGATGATGCTGCCATGCTGCTTCCTTGTCTTTCGGTGCGGCCCGTGGGCGGGGAGTCGGGTACCCGCGGGGAGGGCACGGCAGGACCCTAGGAGGATTCGAGTGCCGGAACCGCGCGTCGGTTCCGGGTGCCGAGATGGTGGAAGAACAGGTTGAGTACGACCGCCACGATCGCCCCGGCGCTGATCCCGGAGCCCAGCACGGTCTGTGCCCAGGCGGGGAACTCGGCGTAGAAGGTGGGCGCGGCCAGCGGGATGATGCCCGCGCCGAGCGCCACGGCGACCAGGATGATGTTGGAGCTGTCGTCGAGTCCGGCCTCGGAGAGCGTACGGATGCCGCTGACGGCGATGGAGCCGAACAGCACGATGCCCGCGCCGCCGAGCACCGGCATCGGGACGAGGGAGACGACGGCGCCGAGGACCGGGAAGGCACCGAGGACGAGCAGGGTGGCGCCGGCGACGGCGACGACGTAGCGGCTGCGCACCCGGGTGAGGGAGACGACGCCGACGTTCTGGGCGAAGGCGGAGGTGGGGAAGCCGCCGAAGACGGGGCCGATCAGGGTGGCGAGGCCGTCGGTGCGCAGGCCGCGGGTGATGACCTCGGCGTCGGCGCGGCGGTCGCAGATCTCACCGAGGGCGAGCATGCCGGCGGACGACTCCGTCATCAGGACCAGCATCACGATGCACAGCGACAGGATGGCGGCGGGCTGGAACGCGGGCGCGCCGAAGGCGAAGGGGGTGGGCAGCGCGGCGACCGGCGCGGAGTCCAGGGCGCTGAAGTCGGCCATGCCGAAGGGGATGGCGACCAGGGTGCCGACGAGCAGTCCGAGGAGCAGGGCCACCTGCTTGACGAAGCCCCTGCCGAAGCGCTGGACGACGAGGACGACCGCGAGGGTGGCGGCGGCGAGCGCGAGGTTGCGCATCGAGCCGAAGTCGGCGGCGGTCTTGTCGCCGCCCTGTGCCCAGCCGACCGGGACCGGCATCAGTGTGACGCCGATGAGGGTGATGACCACACCCGTGACCAGGGGCGGGAAGAAGCGCAGGAGCCGGCCGAAGAACGGGCCGACGGCGAGGCAGAAGACACCGGCGACCATCACCGCGCCGTAGACCGCGGGGAGTTGGCTGCCCTTCGCGTTGGCCTCGACGATGGCGAGGATGGGCGCGATGCCGGCCGAGGAGGCGGCGTTGACGAAGGGCAGGCGGTTGCCGACGAAGCCCTTGACGCCGAGCGTCTGGAGCAGGGTGGCGACGCCCGCGATCAGCAGCGAGGCCGCGATCAGCCGGGTGCGCCCCTCCAGGTCGAGTCCGCAGGCCTGGCCGATGATGAGCGGAGGAGTGACGACGCCCGCGTACATGGCGGCGATGTGCTGGAGCGCGGCGGGGACGAGCCGCGAGGGGTGGAGCTTCTCGTCGACCGGGTGCACGGACGTGACGGCGTCCTCGGTGTGCACCGGCGGGGTGGTGCCGGGGCCGGCGGCCGGGGTGCGACCCGGGCCTGTGGCGGGCCCTTTCGCAGGCAGTGCCATGGTGTTTCCTCCGGTGTGGCGCGCCGCCGGCCCCTGAGGGCCGGGCCGGCGGCGCGCCTCCCGCGTCAGAGGTTGGTCATGTCGACCGGGATGAGTTGCTCGGCGCCGTCGCGCAGGATGGTGGCCTCGATCAGGCCGTAGGGCCGGTCGGCGGCGTAGTACACGGCGCCGTCCTTGGCCTCGTTGTCGATCCCGAAGGGCGACAGGTCCGAGCGGAAGTGGTGCTTGTTGGGCATCGAGAAGCGGATCTCGTCGACCTCGTCGCGCGAGTTGAGCACCCGCACACCCATCTCGAAGAGGGTCTGCTGGAGCGAGTACGAGTAGGTCTCGGCGAACGCCTGGAGCGCGTGCTTGCGCACCCCGCCGTAGGAGCGGTCCCAGTCGGGGGCGTGCGAGTCGATGCCGTCCCAGTTGTGCCGCCACCAGGTGGAGACGGTGGTGGCGAGGATGCGGTCGTGGTCCTCCTGGAGGGTCGTGTACTTGTCCTTGAGGAAGCCGAAGAACTCGGAGTTGGTCGAGTTCAGGACGGTCAGGTCCTTGAACCCGGAGAGCACCTGGATGCCGTGGCCGTCGTAGGTGATCTGCGCGACGCGGGTCTCCTGGCCGGTGCGGACGAAGGAGTGCGCGATCTCCTCCGCGCCGACGAAGCGGGCGCCGCCCTTGGAGGTCTCGATCCGCTCCCAGCCGTACTCCTCGACGCGGATGCGGGCCCGGTGGATCGGCTCGTTGCTGTCCACGAAGTGGCGGGCGAGTGCGACGCCGAGGTCCTCGGCGCTCTCGATGCCGTGCTCCTTGGCGAAGGCGAACACGGTGTTCTTGGTGGTGTCGGTCGGCAGGACGTTGGCGTTGGAACCGCTGCGGTGGACCTCCTCCATGTCGCCGGACAGGGCGACGGAGACGTTCAGGTCCTTGATGTGGTGCGTGTCGCCGTCGCGCGTGATCTTGACGACGCGGTTTTCTGCCTTGCCGTACTGGTTCTGTCCCAGGACGAAACGGGTCATGATTCGGTCAGCTCCCTCGGTAAACGGAGTAGCCGAACGGGTTGAGCAGCAGCGGAACGTGGTAGTGCTCGCCGGGCACCACCGCGAAGGTGATGGTGACCTCGGGGAAGAACACGGGCCGGCCGTTCTCGCTGTCCCGGAGCGCGGGGGCGTCCTGCTGGGCCGCGGCTTGTTTCTTGGCGAAGTACGTCTCGGTGTCGAAGTCGAGCCGTACGTGGGTGGTGCCCTCCGGCAGGGCCGGGAGGTCCTTGCACCGGCCGTCGGCGTCGGTCGCGGAGCCGCCGAGTGGCTGCCAGTCCGCTTCGCGGCCCGTGCGGGCGGCGAGGCGGACGGCGACGTCCCCGGCGGGGCGGCCGACGCTGGTGTCCAGGATGTGCGTGGACACGGAGGCGGTGGTGCTGGTGCTCATGGTCGGGCGTCCTGTTCGACGAGTCGGGTCAGGCGGATGCGGTTGATCTTCCCCAGTTCGGTGCGGACGATCTCGCGCTCCTGCTCGGGCGAGTTGCCGATCCGCTCCTTGACGGCGTCACGCATCTGCTCGCCGGTCCGGCCGGTGGCGCAGATGAGGAAGACGTGGCCGAACTTCTCCTGGTAGGCCAGGTTCAGTTCGAGCATCTCCGCCTTGAGTTCCTCGGCGGCGCCGGCCATGCCCGCCTGTTCGCGGGACGAGGTCGGATCGCCCGGCTCGGGTCGGCCGATCGGCGGATGCCCGGCCATCGCCTCGGCGAGGTCCTCGGCGCTCAGCCCGGCCATGGCGGCGTCGCTGGCGGCGTACAGGTCCTCGGCGGTGGCGAAGGGGCGGGCGGCGAGCAGTTGCCGGGCCCACGCCGTGGAGGCGCACGCCTCGTGGAGCTCGGCGCGGGCCGAGGACTCCTCGAGGGTGTTGAAGCGGGCCAGGCCCGACGCGGAAGTGGACGTCACGGGAGCCTCCGTGGCCTTGTGCTGAGCGGGCGTGCCGATAGCTAACGCCCTCGGAAACAAGCCGTCAACACTTTGTTGAAAATTCGGGGTCGGAAAAGCCGCCGCCCGGTTACCGGACGGCGGCTTCAGACGCGGGGGAACCGTGCAGGTCAGGTGCCCTTCTCGCGGTTGAGGTAGTTGTACACGGTGAAGCGGCTGACGCCGAGGGCGCCCGCGACGGTCTCCACACCGTGCCGTACGGCGAAGGCGCCGCGCGCCTCCAGGGCCCGTACGACCTCCTGCTTGGTGCGGCGGTCGAGGTCGGCCAGCGGCCTGCCCTGCCGGCGCTCCATGGCGGCCAGGATGTGGTCCAGGGAGTCGGCGAGCTGGGGGAGGCGTACGGCGACGACGTCGGCGCCCTCCCAGGAGAGGACGACGTCCTCCAGGCCGGCCTCGTCCGGCGGCAGCATCTCGCCGCCCATGGCGTCGACCAGGGGCTTGACGGCCGCGATGAACGGCTCCTCGGCCGGGCCGGTCACCGCTCGCCCTCCCCTTCGGCGCCTTCCCCGACGACGTTGACCTGGAGCGAGATCCGGGTGGCACCGGCCCGGAGGGAGCGGCGCAGCAGCGCGTCCACGGCGGTCAGCACCTGGTCGGCGCCGCCCTCGGCGGTGTTGCCGAACGGGCCGACGTCGACCGCGTCCAGCTCGGCGGCCTCGACTACCTCCCGGGCCACCACCGCGTGGGCGGGGGCCTCGTCCAGGTCGAAGGGTTCGGTCGTGAACTCCACTCTCAATCGCACGCGGTCAACCTAACGCGGGGTGAGCGCATTGCGCCGCCCCCTCTTGACAAGAGCCGCACCCCCCGGGCAACCTTCCATCAAGCAGAAACGAACTTCCGTAATACGGAAACACCTTCGAGCGGAAGGGAGCGCGGCACCCGATGGGATTTGCAGATCAGCGCTTCAACGTCAACCTGTCGATCCTCTACACGGAACTCCCGCTCCTGGAGCGTCCCGCGGCCGCCGCCGCGGCCGGCTTCACCGCGGTCGAGCTGTGGTGGCCCTGGATCGACTCGCCCACCCCCGGACAGTCCGAGCTCGACGCCCTGAAATCGGCGATCGAGGACGCGGGCGTCCAGCTCACCGGCCTGAACTTCTACGCCGGGCGGCTGCCCGGACCCGACCGGGGCGCCCTGTCGGTCCCCGGTGAGGAGTCGGACCGCTTCCGCGCCAACATCGACGTGGCCGCCGGCTTCGCCCAGTCGCTGGGCTGCAAGGCGCTCAACGCCCTGTACGGCAACCGCGTCGAGGGCGTGGACCCCGCAGAGCAGGACCGGCTCGCGCTGGAGAACCTGGTCCTCGCCGCCCGCGCGGCCGACCGGATCGGCGCGATCCTGCTGGTCGAGGCGCTCAACAAGCCGGAGTCGCCGCTGTACCCGCTGGTGTCGGCGCCGGCCGCGATCGAGGTCGTGGACAAGGTCAACGAGGCCACCGGGCTCGGCAACGCCAAGTTCCTCATGGACCTCTACCACCTGTCCATGAACGGCGAGGACCTGCCGCAGGTGATCGACGCGTACGCCGCGAAGACCGGCCACGTCCAGATCGCCGACAACCCGGGCCGCGGCGCCCCCGGCACGGGCTCCCTCCCGCTGGAGGACCTGCTCGACCGGCTGGCGAAGGCCGGGTACGACGGCTGGGTCGGCCTGGAGTACAAGCCGGGCGACGACCCCAGCGCCCAGTCCTTCTCCTGGCTGCCGGCCGAGGCCCGCGCGGCCCGCTGAGCGCCACCGCAGGAACGTTCGACTCTTCAGATTTTCAGAGAGGTACCCACCATGAGCACGCTCCCCAAGGTCGCCTGGGTCGGTCTCGGCATCATGGGCTCCCCCATGTCCGAGAACCTGATCAAGGCGGGCTACCAGGTCACCGGCTTCACGCTGGAGCAGGAGAAGCTGGACCGCCTGTCCGCCGCCGGCGGCACCGCGGCCGGCTCGATCGCCGAGGCCGTGCGCGACGCCGACGTGATCGTCACCATGGTGCCCGCGTCCCCGCAGGTCGAGGCCATCGCCTACGGCCCCGACGGCATTCTGGAGAACGCGAAGTCCGGCGCGCTGCTGGTCGACATGTCCTCGATCACCCCGCAGACCTCGGTCGACCTGGCCGCGGCCGCCAAGGACAAGGGCGTCCGCGTCCTGGACGCCCCCGTCTCCGGCGGCGAGGCCGGAGCCGTCGAGGCCGTGCTGTCCATCATGGTCGGCGGTGAGCAGGCCGACTTCGACGAGGCCAAGCCGCTCCTGGAGGCGCTCGGCAAGACCATCGTGCTGTGCGGTCCGCACGGCTCGGGCCAGACCGTGAAGGCCGCCAACCAGCTGATCGTCGCCGTGAACATCCAGGCGTGCGCCGAGGCCGTGGTCTTCCTGGAGAAGTCCGGCGTGGACCTGAAGGCCGCCCTCGACGTCCTCAACGGCGGCCTGGCCGGCTCGACCGTGCTGACGCGCAAGAAGGACAACTTCCTCGGCCGCGACTTCAAGCCGGGCTTCCGCATCGACCTGCACCACAAGGACATGGGCATCGTCACCGACGCCGCCCGCAACGTCGGCGCCGCGCTGCCGGTCGGCGCCGTGGTGGCCCAGCTGGTCGCGTCGCTGCGCGCCCAGGGCGACGGCGGCCTGGACCACTCGGCCCTGCTGCGGGCCGTGGAGCGCCTGTCCGGCGCCGAGGTCTGACCGTCGCGGCCACCCCATGACCTCCGGGCGGCGCCTCCGCTGACACCTGTCATGTCGCGCCCGAGCGGCGGCGCCGCCCGGAACCCACTTCAACAAACTGTTGACGTGCCACGGTCCCAAATCTAGGCTCCACGAAGCGGAAACAAGTTTCCACTGAATGTTCCGCTGAACCCTCGTCTGCAAGGCCACGGAAGGTCCACGATGTCGCAGCGCGTGCTCACCACCGAGTCCGGCGCCCCGGTCGCCGACAACCAGAACTCCGCTTCCGCCGGCATCGGCGGCCCCCTCCTGATCCAGGACCAGCACCTCATCGAGAAGCTCGCCCGCTTCAACCGGGAGCGCATCCCGGAGCGCGTGGTGCACGCCCGCGGCTCCGGCGCGTACGGCCACTTCGAGGTGACCGACGACGTCACCGGTTTCACGCACGCCGACTTCCTGAACACGGTCGGCAAGCGCACCGAGGTCTTCCTGCGCTTCTCCACCGTGGCCGACTCGCTCGGCGGCGCGGACGCGGTCCGCGACCCGCGCGGCTTCGCGCTGAAGTTCTACACCGAGGAGGGCAACTACGACCTCGTCGGCAACAACACCCCGGTGTTCTTCATCAAGGACCCGATCAAGTTCCCCGACTTCATCCACTCGCAGAAGCGCGACCCGTTCACGGGCCGTCAGGAGCCGGACAACGTCTTCGACTTCTGGGCGCACTCCCCCGAGGCCACGCACCAGGTGACCTGGCTGATGGGCGACCGCGGCATCCCGGCCTCGTACCGCCACATGGACGGCTTCGGCTCGCACACCTACCAGTGGACGAACGCCAAGGGCGAGTCCTTCTTCGTCAAGTACCACTTCAAGACCGACCAGGGCATCCGCTGTCTGACCGCCGACGAGGCCGCGAGGCTCGCGGGCGAGGACCCGACCTCGCACCAGACGGACCTGGTGCAGGCGATCGAGCGGGGCGTGTACCCGTCCTGGACACTGCACGTGCAGCTGATGCCGGTGGCCGAGGCGGCGAACTACCGCTTCAACCCGTTCGACGTGACCAAGGTGTGGCCGCACGCCGACTACCCGCTCAGGCGGGTGGGCCGGCTGGTGCTCGACCGCAACCCGGACAACGTCTTCGCGGAGGTCGAGCAGGCCGCCTTCTCCCCGAACAACTTCGTGCCGGGCATCGGCCCCTCCCCCGACAAGATGCTGCAGGGCCGCCTGTTCGCCTACGCGGACGCGCACCGCTACCGCCTGGGCGTCAACCACACCCAGCTCGCGGTGAACGCCCCGAAGGCGGTCCCCGGCGGCGCGGCCAACTACGGCCGCGACGGCCTGATGGCGTCCAACGGCCAGGGCCGGTACGCCAAGAACTACGAGCCGAACTCCTACGACGGCCCGGCCGAGACCGGCCGCCCGCTGGCGGCCCCGCTCGCGGTGTCCGGTCACACCGGCACCCACGAGGCGCCGCTGCACACCAAGGACGACCACTTCGTGCAGGCCGGCGAGCTGTACCGGCTGATGAGCGAGGAAGAGAAGCAGCGTCTGGTCGCCAACCTCGCCGGCGGTCTGTCCCAGGTCTCCCGGGGCGACGTCGTAGAGAAGAACCTCGCGCACTTCCACGCGGCCGACCCCGAGTACGGCAAGCGCGTGGAGGAGGCGGTCCGCGCCCTGCGCGAGGACTGACCCACCGGCTCGCGCACGGAACCCGGCGGGGAGGCCGGGGCCGTGTGCGCGGCCCGCGCAGGCACCGAAGCGGCCCGGATGAGGGGTGACCGCCAGGTGCCGGCGCGGGCAGGGCGAGGACCGCGGCGGCCAGCGAGCCAGTGCGGTGGTGAAGGGCACGGACGTTCCTCCTACGACCTGAGGGGAGGAGCGGTTCCGGCCCGTCGCACCGCCGCGGTCCCAGCCACTCGCCTCTCGCACCAGGGAGGCCCGAAGACCCGTCCGGCGGCGCGAACGACCTGTCGCGCCCAGCCTCGCGCCGCCGGACGGACACCACGTGGAGATCCCCTCACCCGAGAACCTTCACCGGCCGGGAAGCGCCGGATGCGGACGGTCCCGCATCCGGCGCTTCCCGGCGTGCGGCCGGTACGGCACCGCGGCGCCGGGGTGCGGATTCCGTGCCCGCGCAGCAGCCTGGAGGCATGGCAACGGCGCACCCACCCGAGCACCCGCACATCGTCGTCCACTCCCCCGCTCTCGACGGCTCCCGCCGGGTCACCTCCGGCGAGGAGACCCTGGGCGTCGCCTCGCACGTCGACGACGTCGCCGAACTGCTGCGGCTGGCCGACCTCTACGTCACCGACGTGGAGGACAGCGACCTGGTCGAGTGGCAGGGCGGCGGCCCGGAGGACTGGCCGGGTCTGCACGAGCACCACGGGCACCGCGGTGGCTGAGCGGGCGTAGGGATCCCCCGCAGCGGGCACAACCCCGGCACAACACGGGGCGCGCGGGGGTGGTGTCGTGGAGGGTGGCACGGAGACCGGGTGGGAGCCGCACCGGATCGCGCTGCTGGGCGGCGGGCCGCCGGCCGCCGTGACGGTGGCGCTGGTCGCCCTGCACCTGCTGGGCGCCGTCGAGACCGGGCCGCGCAGGACGCTGTGTGCGGCGGGTCCCGAGCCGGAGCGGCTGGGGCCGTTCGAAGGGACGGTCCTGGACTGTCTGCACGAGCCGCTCACCGCCCGCGAGCTGGTCCGGCACCCGGACGTGCGGCTTGCCCTGGCCCTGACGCGCATCCCGCTCGCCGAGGACGGGCTGCTGGGCCACCCCTGGCTCAGACCGAACCGGAGTGCCCGCCGGCGCGTCGCGTTCTGGCGGGAGCGGCACCCGCTGCCGGCGGTCGCGCACGGTCTGGCGGACGGCGACACACTGCTCGCGGTCGCGCTGCACGGCGATGCCGCGCTGCGTCTGCTCCTGCCGCGTTTCGCGCTGCGGGCGGGGCTGGCGGACCCGGGCGCGGCGGCCGAGGGAGGAGTGCGCTTCTCCCTGGGCCGCGGCAGGTTCCTGAGGTGGCGCGACGAGTACGAGGACTCGGTCTCGGGCGACCGGGGCGGCACGGGCCACGGGGACCACGCGGCCGGCTGCGGCTCGGGGGGCGGTGGCGGCCCGGACTGAGCGCGCGGCCGGGGACCGGGTGCACGCGTGAGAGCGGCGCACACGTGAGAGCGGCCCGCCCCCTGGGGACGGGCCGCTCTCGGCGCTCGGCGTGCCGGGCGGGTCAGACCTTCAGCGGCTTGACCGCGGTCGGGGCGTGGCCCGGCTCGGTCGCCAGCTCCTCGAACTCCACGACGTTGCCGATGTCGTTGGTGCCCGACATGGAGATGTTGGTGACGCGCTCCAGGATCGCCTCGACGACGACCGGCACCCGGTGCTCGGCGGCCAGCTTCTTGGCCTGCTCCAGTGCCGCGCCCAGCTCGTTCGGGTCGGTCACCCGGATCGCCTTGCAGCCCAGGCCCTCGGCGACCTTGACGTGGTCGACGCCGTACACGCCCAGCTCGGGCGAGTTGATGTTCTCGAACTCCAGGTTGACCTGGAAGTCGATCTCGAACGCCCGCTGCGCCTGGCGGATCAGGCCCAGGTAGGAGTTGTTCACCAGGACGTGCACGTAAGGGATCTTGTGCTGTGCGCCGACGGCCAGCTCCTCCAGCATGAACTGGAAGTCGTAGTCGCCGGAGAGGGCCACGACCTGGGCGTCCGGGTCGGCCTTGGCGACACCGAGGGCGGCCGGGACGGTCCAGCCGAGCGGTCCCGCCTGGCCGCAGTTGATCCAGTGCCGCGGGCGGTAGACGTGCAGCATCTGGGCGCCGGCGATCTGGGAGAGGCCGATGGTGGAGACGTACCGGGTCTCCGGGCCGAAGGCCTTGTTCATCTCCTCGTAGACGCGCTGCGGCTTGATCGGGATGTCGTCGAAGTGCGTACGGCGCTGGAGGGTGGCCCTGCGCTCCTGTGCGGAGGCGGCCCACGCGGAGCGGTCGGGCAGCTTCCCGGCCGCCTTCAGCTCCTTCGCCACCTCGACGAACAGCTTCAGCGCGGCCTTGGCGTCGGAGGCGATGCCGTAGTCCGGGGCGAAGATCTTGCCGATCTGGGTCGGCTCCACGTCGACGTGGACGAACTTGCGGCCGGCCGTGTAGACGTCCAGCTTGCCGGTGTGCCGGTTGGCCCAGCGGTTGCCGATGCCGAGGACGAAGTCGGACTCCAGGAAGGTCGCGTTGCCGTAGCGGTGCGAGGTCTGCAGGCCGACCATGCCGGCGTTCAGCTCGTGGTCGTCGGGCAGGATGCCCCAGCCCATCAGGGTCGGCACGACCGGGGTACCGGTCAGCTCGGCGAACTCCACCAGGAGCTCGGCCGCGTCGGCGTTGATGACGCCGCCGCCGGCCACGAGCAGCGGGCGCTCGGCGGCGTTGAGCAGGCCGATCGCCTTCTCGATCTGGGCGCGGGTGGCGGTGGGCCGGTAGACCGGCAGCGGCTCGTAGGTCTCCGGGTCGAACTCGATCTCGGTCGTCTGGACGTCGATCGGCAGGTCGATGAGGACCGGGCCGGGACGGCCGGAGCGCATCAGGTGGAACGCCTGCTGGAAGACGCCGGGGACCTGCGCGGCCTCCAGGACGGTGACGGCCATCTTCGTCACCGGCTTGGCGATGGAGGCGATGTCGACGGCCTGGAAGTCCTCCTTGTGGATCACCGCGGTCGGCGCCTGGCCGGTGATGCACAGGATCGGGATGGAGTCGCCGATCGCCGAGTACAGGCCGGTGATCATGTCGGTGCCGGCCGGGCCCGAGGTGCCGATGCAGACGCCGATGTTGCCGGGGTGGGTCCGGGTGTAGCCCTCGGCCATGTGCGAGGCACCCTCGACGTGGCGGGCGAGCGTGTGCTGGACACCGCCGGACGCCTTGAGCGCCGCGTAGAAGGGGTTGATCGCCGCGCCCGGCACACCGAACGCGTCGGTGACGCCCTCGCGCTTGAGAATCTCAACTGCCGCTCGGGCAGCGGTCATACGAGCCATCGAGTACTCCTGCTCCGGCTGTCGGATTCGCACTCCCGTCGCGCCCCGCGGTGAGCTTCTTCCGTAGCAACTTCCGTATAGCGAAATTTATTTTCTACGATCTGGAAGTAATGTAAGTGGGCAGCCGAAGACCGTCAAGAGAGGACGATGGGCGTCATGTCCGAGACCATCTCGGTGTGCTGCACCGCCTGCGGGCGCCGGCACCGCTACACGGCACCGTCGTATCCCTGCGCCTGCGGGGCGCCCGTCGCCCCGGAGCTGGACCCGCGCGGGGCGGCGACCGCGGTCACCCACCGGGCCTGGGACGAGGAGTGGATCGGGGTGCGCTGCGCGGCCTGCGGGACCGAGAGCCGGTGGCCGCGGCCGGAGCTGGGCTGTCCGTGCGGGACGGTGCTGTGCGTTCCGGTGGACCCGGCGGCGACGGGCCGGGCCGGGCGCGTCCCCGGTTCACGGGTCCCGGCGCACCGGGCCGTCCCGATCCGCACCGCCCGGGACGCGGTCACCGCAGCCGTGCTCTACCTGCGCGGGCTCGGCCACCGGGACGTGCGCCGCGCCGACCAGCGGCCCCTGTCCGGCATCGGTCTCGCGGCGCCCGGCATCGTCGTCCAGGTGGACCCGACGGTGGGCCCGGCCTCGGTGCGGGACGTGGAGTGCCTGTGGCTGACGGCGATGGCGGAGTCCGCGCGGGGCGTCTACTTCTCGCTCGCCGGATACGCCGAGGACGCCCGCGCCCGCGCCGACCTCCTGGACGTCCCGCTCTTCGTGCTCGAACCGTCCGGTGTGCCGCGCCCGGCAAACGCGCCGGCCGTGGCGTTGGACGCCACGGCCGGCTGAGGGGTGTCGCGGGGTACCTACCTCGCCACGTACCCGAAGGCGGTGCCGAAGGCCGGGAGACCGCCCTGGCCCGGCTGGTACACGGTGGGCGCCGCGTAGGGCTCACCGAGGGTCACGTTGGACATCGGCAGGGCGTGGAGCGCGCCGTGGGCGCTCGGGCCGTCGGGCATGCCGACGTACAGGTGGGTGCCGGTGAAGTGGAGGCTCTGGCCGAGGCGCTGGTTCGCGCCCGGAGCGCCGGGGATGCCGTCGCCGTCGCCGGACTCGATCCACTTGTCGTTGTCGCCGGGCTTGCCGAGCATCGAGAAGACGTGGACGGCGCCGGCGCTCTTCGCCGTGCCGAGGGCTTCGTCGGGGATGCCGACGGCCAGCTTCATGGTCGCCACGGTGCTCACCTCGCGGGGCGCGGTGTTGACGGCGGTCAGCGTGGCGCCGAAGTGGTCGCCCGCCTCGGACGCGCCGGAGACGTCGTCGTCGGCGGTGCCGGAGTAGAGGCCGCCGTTCTGCTGGGTGTAGGTGCCGGCCGCGGTGACCCGGAGGATGTAGACGCTGCCTGCTTCCGCCTTGTCGGCGCCGTTGATGGTCAGGGCCTCGCCCGGTGAACCGACCGCCAGGAGCGACTCGTCGGCACTCGCGGCACCCGACGGGCGGTACGGCGCCAGTGCCAGGGCGCCGCCGAAGCGGTCGCCCTTCTCGGCGACGCCCGACACGGTGTCCAGGTCCTGGTCGAGACCGAACAGCGGGGTGGGCCGCTTCTCGCTGTTCAGCGTGTGCGAGAAGACCGCGACAAGGCCGGCCGCGTCGTCTCCGGCGATGTTCTCGTTGGGGGCGCCGATCACGAGGTGGTTGGCGTCCGCGGCGAGCACCTCACCGAAGCCGTCGTTCGCCTCGACGGCGCCGGGAACGTTCAGCCTGTCCTGGTGGATGCCCACGTTGGTGCCGCCCCGGACGTAGTAGACCTGTCCCGCCTTGGCGACGGAGCCCAGGCTCTCGCCCGGCACACCGATGGCGAGGAACGGCTCGCCGGCGGCGGTGGTACCGGCCGCGAGGGCCTGTCCCATCAGGTCGCCGGTCTCCGACGCGGAGCCGGCGATGGTCCCGTTCCCGGCCCCCTGCTCGAAGTGGGTGGCCCTGGTCGCCGAGGTGCCGAGGCCGCCCCGCCCGCCGTGCAGGATGTCGACCATGCCCGCGTCGACGACGTCGCCGATGTTCTCGCGCGGAGTCCCGACCACGAGGTCGGTGCAGCCGTCCTCGTCGTAGTCGACGGTGGCCAGGGTCGTGCCGAACTGGTCGTTGCCCTCGGAGGCGCCCGCGACCCAGTCGAGGTCCTGGGTGATCTCGGCCGTGCCCTTGCCGTCGCCGTAGACGACCCTGACCAGGCCCGCCTTCGCGTGTGTGTCGACGTCGGCCATCGGGTCGGCGACGGCGACGTCCTCGACGCCGTCGCAGTTGAAGTCGGTGATCCGGTTGGCGCCGGTCTTTGACGCCACCCAGGAGCCGAGGTCGTCGACGCGGGTGACCACGCCGCCGGTGCGGGTCTCGGCGGTGTCGATGCCGAAGCAGCCGCCCTGGTAGGAGCGGCTGCTCAGGGCGGCCAGCTGCTTGGTGCCGTTCACGGTGCGCACCAGCGGACCGCCGGTGTCGCCCATGCACGCCGCCACGCCGTCCTGGCCCGTCACCGTCGCGGTGGTGGCCTCGGAGGCGTCCACCGAGAAGACTCCGGTGTGCAGGTTCAGCGGCGCCCACTCGGTCCTGGTGCGGCCGTAGCCGGCCAGCGTCAGCTCCTCGCCCGTGGTGGGCGCGGCACCGGCCAGGGCGACGGGGGCGACGTTCGTGACCGGGCGGTTCAGCCGGGCCAGGACCACGTCGCGGTCGGTGCGGGGCACCAGCTCGACGACCGTGCGCACGGCGCCGCCGGTGCCGGTGAGGTCGGCGCGGCCGATGGTCGCGGTGGTCGTGCGGGCCGGCTTGCCCGCGGGCACCGCGAGGCTCTCGGCGGGGTCGTCGGCGAAGCAACTGGCCGCGGTGAGCAGCCATTCGGTGTCGACCAGGACGCCGGAGCAGCCGCGGTCGTGGTCGCCGACGACGACCTGCGCCGTGTAGGCGTGGGTGGTGTCGGAGGAGGCGGAGGCGGGTCCCGTGACGGCGGTGGCGGGCACGGCGGTCAGGACGAGTGTTCCCGCGGTCAGGGCCGCGGCCAGTGCGGCGAGGCGCACGGGTCTGGTGTGTCGCATGTGTGGGTTCCTTGCTGGGAGGTCCGGCTGAGGCGGTCGTCTGGCGCTACTTGGAGGTCCTGATCTCCACGAGCAGGTGCTCTCGGTTCTGCTCGTCGGCGCTCTCGCCCACCGGGGTCCAGGTGTTCTTCTCCAGCTCGAAGGACTTCTCCTCGTCCCCCACGGTCATGTCCACCTGCGTCTCGTACTCGTTGCCCCGCATCGAGTACACCGCGGGGATCTCCAGGGTCAGCCACCCCGAGTCGCCCACCGACTTGAAGCAGACCTTGTCCGCGGTACGCCGCGCCCGCACCTCGATGAACCCCGTCCCGCTGGAGCAGTCCACCAGCGTGATGTGCCCGTCGCCCCGCTTGAGCAGGATGTTCTGTTCCGCCTCGATCTTGTCCGCCTGCGGGTAGTCGAAGTCCTCGACCGCGTACCCGGGCGCCTCGTCGGCGACGGAGACCGACGGACCGCCGGCCGGGTGCTGGGGCACGGACGCGAGCACGCCCCACGCCAGAGCCCCCGCGGCGGCGGCCGCGATCAGGGTGCGCGCGACGAGCCGCTTCCTCTTTGGTGAATTCGCCGCGACAACGACGTTTTCTCTCATGCCGATCCTTAATCAATTCAGGTACGGCCGGGCGTCCGCACCCGACCGAAATTACGGGACGGAAACCACGCGGTACGTGCCTGCTGGAATAGCCATTCCTGAACCCTCGGTGCCGTCGCTGTGACCATGTCACGTCACTCGGTGAACACTGTCCACCGAGTTAACTACCCCAAAAGGGACACCAGTTGAGGGGATGGAGTGACGTCTCTCACGTTTTGCAAAGGTTGTGCGCATTGACGTGAAGAACCTGTGCAGATCACCCGGGTCACTGAACGGGCATTCCTGACGCTTCCTCACATCCTCTTATTCACAATTGATTTCCCCAATGAAGCGCGCTCAAATAGGCACGGCCCATCGCGTGCATTCGTTGCCGCCCACCCACAACGACGAGGACAACTCACCCATGCAGACGATGTTCTGGAGCCGCAGACGCCTGCTCGGCACGGTCGCGGCCGCCACCGCCGTGGCGGCCACTCCCTTCTCACTGGCCCGGCCCGCCCGGGCGGCCGACGGGGAGGACCCCGCGGACGACTCGCTCGTTCTGCCGGACACCGACCGGGCGAAGGTGGTCAAGGCCTGGTCCACGGGCGGCCGCGCCACCAAGGCCGCCGCCGCCTACGCGCTCTACGGCACCGACGCCGACATCCGGACCTTCCTCACCGAAGCGCTCCCGAAGGTCGTCGCGGAGGACAACCGCGTCGCCGTCTCGCGGCTCATCTTCCGGGCCGGCAAGGGCACGCGCCGCGAGGCGTCCGCCGCGCTGGACAACGACGACGCCGCCGTCGCGGCCTTCCTGAGCGAGGGGTACAAGCCGGCCCTGCTGGAGGACCTGGCCGTCGCCACCTCCATCGTGTCGAGCACCGGCGGCAAGGGGGTCAGACGCGAGGCGTCCGCCGCCCTCGACGCCGACACCCAGCAGGCCCTCGAGGACTTCCTCGTCGACGGACAGTACGCGGGGGCCTTGGAGGACGCCCAGGTGCAGGTGGCCTCCATGCTGGTCGGCGCGGGGCCGGAGGTGCGAAAGTACGCGGACCGCGCGCTGAGCGGCACCGCGTCGGACGTCCAGTGGTTCCTCGACACCGGCCAGCACATAGCCAGGGCCCGGGACCAGGAGTCGGCGACCATCGCCGAGCTGGTGGCCGTGGTCGAGCGGGAGGGCAAACAGGCGCAGGCCGAGACCGACCTGGCGGTCGAGGCCTCGGAGCGGGCCCAGACCGCCGCCGTGAAGGCCAAGGAGGCCGCGCAGAAGGCCGCCGCGGAGGCGTCCGCCGCCAAGGACGACGTGCGCAAGTCCGCGGCGGCCGCCCGGAAGGCGGCGAGTGCGGCCAAGGGAGCGGCGAACGCCGCCCGTGACGCCATCAGCGCCTCCAACGCCGCCGTGGTCGCCTCGCGTCGCGCCTCGTGGGCCGCGGCGGCCGCCTCCCAGGCCGCCGCGACGGCCGGCAACGCGGCCTCCCGGGCGTACAGCGCCGCGATCGCCGCGTCCAAGGACGCCAACAAGACCCAGCAGGCCAAGGACGCCGCCTTCGCCGCCCGCGACGCCGCCGCCAAGGCCAAGACCGCGGCCAAGGCGGCCGACTACGCCGCCTCCGCGTCCGCGGCGGCCTACAACGCCGGCAACTCGGCCGCCTCCGCCGCCCGCAACTCGGCGGCCGCCGCCACCGCCGCCGCGCAGGCCGCCGCGGCCGCCGGCGCCTCCCAGGCCGAGGCCAACGAGGCCAAGCGGCAGGCAGCCATCGCCACGACCGCCGCCAACCGCGCCACCAACGCCGCTTCCACTGCGCAGGCGCTCGCCAACACGGCCGCCTCCGCGGCGCGCAAGGCCCGCGACGCCGCCAACTCCGCCGCCGCGCACGCCCTGAAGGCCGCCGACGCGGCCGACGAGGCCGTCAAGTACGCCGGTCAGGCGATCGACTACGCCAACAAGTCCACCGCGCACGCGGAGGAGGCCGTGAAGGCGGCCAACACCGCCACCGCCGCCGTGGAGGAGGCCATGGCGACCGAGCAGGCGGCGCGCGAGGCCGAGTTGGCCCGGTTGGAGCAGGACAGGCTCCAGGGCATGGACGAGGCCCGGCTGCTGGCCGAGATCGAGGCGCAGGAGCAGGCCGAGTACGACGACAAGCGCACCCAGGACGAGCAGACCGCCGAGGCCCTCAAGGAGACGATCGCCGCCGCGGAGAAGGCCCTGTTCGACACCGGGGACCTGGCGCTCGCCGCCACCCTGGGCCGCCGGGCGGCGACCGGCCTGCTGGAGGCGAAGGGCGCCTGGACGCGGCAGGCCGCCCAGTACGCGCTGGCCGGCACCGACGACGACCTGTACTCGTGGATCGACCTGGACCGTGCCCTCGCCCAGGCCCAGGACGACCGGGAGACCGTCCTGTACCTCGCCCAGATCTCCAGCCCCGCCATCGCGGAGGCCGCGCAGGCGGCCCTGGAGAGCGAGAGCGCCACCGCCGTGGGCGACTTCCTGACCTCGGGGATGATCCGGGCGTCGAAGGACGACAGCCTGGTGCAGATCTCCCGCATCCTCAACGACAACCCGGGCAAGGCGGTCACCAAGGCGGCCAACGACGCCCTGGACGCCGGAACACCCGAGGCGATCGCGGAATTCTTCGACCGCACCTATCCGGAGGCGGTCCGTGAGGACGACGCGGTGACCACCTCCACGGCCCTCGCCAACGGGGGCGAGTACGTCAAGTCCTACGCCCAGGTGGCGCTGGAGGGCCCCACCTGGATGCGCCGCAACTTCGTCCAGGTCGTGCAGCACACGGCGGCGCAGTTGGACCACGACTCCGCCACCCACGTCGCCGCGATCCGCGGGGCCATCGCCGCCGCGGCCAAGATCGCCCACCAGGCACAGGAGGACGCCGCGCTGGCGTCGAAGGCGGCCGCGGAGGCCCGCGACGCCGCCGACAAGGCGAAGGAGTGGGCGGACAAGGCCATCGCCTCGGCGAAGAAGGCGGACAGCTACGCCGACCAGGCCAAGGCGAACGCCGACGCCGCCGACAAGTCCGCCGCCGACGCGAAGGCCTCGGCCAGCACGGCCAAGGCGGCCGCCGCGACCGCGCGCAGCGCGTCGCGCTCGGCCAACTACTCGGCCAACAAGGCCGTCGACTCCGCCCGTTCGGCACTCCAGTCCTCCTACAGCGCGCAGGCCTCGGCCGCCAGCGCCCGTCAGTCGGAGCTGGAGGCCGGCCGCGACGCCAAGGCCGCCGCCGCCGCGTCCAGCCAGGCGCGCGCCATCGTCGCCCAGAAGCGGGCCGCCGAACAGCGCGAGGAGGCCCGCCGGGCCAAGGAGAGGGCGCAGCAGCAGCAGGAAGACGGCCACAACCCGGCGGACAACGAGACCAACGACGACGTCCACCCGAACGGCACCGGTTCCGGGAAGGAGGACTGGTGGTCGGACGCCGGCTGGTGGGCCGACGCCGCGAACACGGTCAGCATCGCCACCGGGTTCATCGCGGCCGGACTCGGTCTGGCCAGTCTGGTCTTCCCCCCGCTGGCGGCGGGCGCCGCGTTCTTCGGCTACGTGTCCCTCGGCGCCGGCGCTCTGGGATCGCTGTTCACCGGTCTCGAACACGGCTTCGCCAGCGGCGAGTTCGTCAAGTCCATCGGCGGCACGGCCTTGAACCTGGCCACCTTCGGCCGGGGCAAGCTCGTCGTCTCGGCCGGCAAGAAGGTCGCGCCGGTGGTGCACAAGGTCGCCGAGGAGGGCAAGGAGCTGGTGTCCTCGATCACCAGCGGACTGTCCAGCTTCTTCTGACCGGCGGCGGGCCGGGCACACCGGCCGCCACCGGACGGCTCGTCACACCCGAAAGGACAGTCCTACGATGAGACCATCGTCTCGAATACCGCGCTCCCGGCGCCTGTTCGTCTCCCTGCTGGCCGTCCTGGCCCTGGGCGCCGGCACCACGGCCATGGCCCCGGCACAGGACACACCGACGGCACGGGAGCACCCCGGGCGCCAGGCCGGCCGGATCGACGTGGCCGGCCTGACCGACGCTCCCGCGCCCACCCGGACCCGGCCCGCTCCGGTGTCCCCCGCTCAGGAGTGCGCGCCCACACGCGCCGGGTCCCGCGAGCGCAGGGCGGGGGCCGTGGAGGCCTGCGTCACCATGAGTGCGGCGCCGGCGAAGCAGGCGGACCGGCAGTCCCGCGCCGCCACGCGGTCGGTGCCGCAGGCCGCTGCCGCCGACGACGACTCGGCAAGCTGTGCCGTCACGGTTCCCGGGCAGTGGACCTACAGCCGCTTCGGCTACTGCGTGAGCGGCATCACCGTGCTGTACGTGCTCAAGGACGGCAACGGCAAGGAGATCGGCACCGGCACCCTGAACGTCGCGACCAGCGCCCTGCTGCCCGCCGACATCGCGAACCCGAAGTGGAACGAGTACGTCACGGTCACCATGACCGGCGCCACCGGGGCCGTCACGTCCCTGACCGCGAAGCTCAGGTCCGCGTGCTCGACCGGCTGCAAGGCGAGCAAGAACGCTCCGTGGTACGGGGGCGAGCTGGTCAAGGGCCAGTCCGTCAACGGCTTCGTGACCTACACCTCCTCCCCGGCCGCCGGCGCCAAGCTCCGGTTCACCACGTCGTACCAGCTCTTCGTCACCTCTCCCGGCGCCCAGATCACCGATCCGAACGCCTCCTGGAGCAACCCGGAGGAGATCCGCTGCGACGACGACGTGCGGGACGCGGCCGGCACCACGCCCGCCCGCGGCTGCGTCGTGCCCTCCGTCATGCCCGTCGTCAAGCTGAGCGCGGCGTCCAGCTCGGGCTCCGCGGCGGCCGGTTACCTGTGGGCCCAGGAGAACCTGGCCGACGGCTGGGGACGCAACAAGCCGCTGACCCGGGCGAAGGACGGCGTCGCCGACCGCACGAGCCGCACGTGCGGCAGCGGGGCCTCGGAGCCGTTCCAGGCCAGGACGGACCTCGTCGCCGACGACAGTTGCGGCGAGTTCCCCTTCGCGGCCACCCATGAGGGAGGAACCGACGGTGCCCGGTGCGCCGAGGTCGTCCCCAACTGGAGCAGCGGCGGGTGGGACGTCTACCGGATGAACGGCGACGACGGCGGCAGGCCCTGTGCACGCGTGCACGCGTCGGCCGCCTCCGTCCAGGCGGCCGAGACGCAGCTCTTCGAGGGCTTCGCGAGCCAGCGCGTGGTGGAGGCCGACGCGTTCAGGGTGGAGATCGCCGGCTCGACCGCCGAGCCGCAGGCCGCCTGCCTGCAGAGTGCGCCGACCGGCGCGCTGCCCTCCGGCGACGGCTGGATCAGGAACACCACGCAAGCCGTCCTGCACAGGAACAAGACGCCCAGCCCGCCCGATCCGGCCGGGACCCGGGCCACCACGGCCCAGGCGTGCATCAGCAAGAACGTCCCCGAGGGCTCGCCCGCCGAGGGCGACATCACCGGCTGGGAGGACGCCCAGGCGTTCGCCCGCACGCACTCGCCCGGAACCCAGCTCGCCCGGTGCCACCTGATCGCCAACATCCTCGGCGGCAAGGGCGGCCTCCGGGACGGCGGACAGGACAACCTCGTCCCCTGCTGGCAGGTGGGCATGAACACCGGGACGCCCAGCATGCGGACCTACGAGTTCGCGGCGCAGACGGCGGTGGCGAACGCGGCGTTCGGCCCCAACGACGCCATCCTCTACCAGGTCGTGCCCAAGTACGCGGACAGCACCAGCACCATCCCCCAGGGGGTGACGATGAGCGCTACAGTCGAGCGGGCGGACGGCACCACGCAGCCGCTGTTCCCCGAGGTCTACATCACCAACACCCAGCGCAACACGGGGCTGCTCAACCTCGGCAACTGATCCCCTCCGACGCGCGCCTCCGGGAGCCGGAATGAGTCGTACCACCCCGCCGCGACCGTTCGACGTCACGGCACTCTTCCCTCGGCTGGCCCCGCTGGCACGCACGGCGACCCGGCTGCATCCCCGCCCCGGGTCGCCCTCCCCGCACGACAGTTCCGTCGGCGGGCCGCTCCTGTGGCCCGCCGGCGAACCGTGGCCGCACTGCCCGGACCCGCACCCGTGGGAGCAGGTGGACGCGGCCTTCGACCTGGCGGAGGAACGTGCGGACCGCGGCATCCCGGCCCCTGCGCGGCGACCGGGCTCCGAGGCCCACGGGGCCGGGGAACGGGCGCTCGACGACCTGGCCGACGCCGGTCTCCCCCGGCCCGGCGGCCCGATCGCCATGCTGCCCGTGGCCCAGCTCCACGCGCGCGACGTTCCCCTGCTGCCCCCGCCCGGCCGGGCGGGGGCCGATCTGCTCCAGGTGCTGTGGTGCCCCTTCGACCACCCGGCCACGGCCCACCCCAGGACCGCGCTGTTCTGGCGGTCCGCCGCGGCGGTCACCGACGTCCTGGACGCGCCCCCCGAGCCGCCGGCGGTCGAGTACCCCGGCTACCTTCCCCAGCCGTGCCTGCTCGCGCCGGAGGAGGTCGTCGAGTACCCCCACTTCATGGAACTGGACAAGGAACTTCAGCGGGAGCTGGCGGACTGGAGCAGGTGGCAGGCTGCCGCGCCGGACGCTTCCTACGCCGACGCCCCGCAGGACCTCTATGTCTCGGCGCTGTCCGTCTCCCCCGGCTGGAAGGCCGGTGGCTGGTCCCGCTGGGGCCTCACCGATCCCGTGCCCCGGGTCTGCGCGGAGTGCGGCACCGCGATGGACCCGCTGCTGACCGTCGCCACGACCGAGTGGAACAGCGGCTGCAGGAGCTGGGCCCCGGAGGGCGAACAGGCCCGCGACCCGCTCCCGCCGGGCGTCCCTCCGGCGAACTACACCCGGATCGACCTGGCCCGCGGCTACGACCTGCAGCTCCACGTCTGCCCGGTGTCCGCGGACCACCCGCACCTCGAACTGATCCAGTGAGAGCCATCAGCGGACGTCCGGCGCCGGCCGGTCTCCGTACCGCTCCCGCAGCTCCACCTTGCGCACCTTCCCCGAGACGGTCATCGGGAAGGAGTCGAGGAGCTGGAGGCGGCTGGGCACCTTGTAGTGGGCGAGCTGCCCGTCGCAGTAGGCGCGCAGTTCCTCCAGGGTGAGCGGGTCGGCGGCGTCGCGCGGGACGACGCAGGCCAGCACCTCCTCGCCGTAGCGCTCGTGCGGTACGCCGACGACCTGGACGTCCGCGATCTTCGGGTGGCCGTACAGGAACTCCTCGACCTCGCGCGGGTAGACGTTCTCGCCGCCCCGGATGACCACGTCCTTGATGCGGCCGACGATCTCGACGTACCCGTCCTCGCGCATCATGGCGAGGTCCCCGGTGTGCATCCAGCGGCCCGGGTCGATGGCGTCGGCGGTCTTCCCGGGCTCCTCCCAGTAGCCGAGCATCACGCCGTAGCCGCGGGTGCACAGTTCGCCCGCGGCGCCGCGCGGCACGGTCACGCCGGTCACCGGGTCGACGACCTTGACCTCGATGTGGGGCAGGACGCGGCCGACGGTGCCGGTGCGGTGTTCGAGGTCGTCGTCCATGCGGGTCTGGAGGGAGACCGGGGAGGTCTCGGTCATGCCGTAGCAGATGGAGACCTGCTCCATGTGCATCTCGGCGACCACCCGCTTCATCACCTCCACCGGGCAGGGCGAGCCCGCCATGATGCCGGTGCGCAGCGAGGTGAGGTCGTAGGAGGCGAAGCCGGGCAGGTTCAGCTCGGCTATGAACATGGTGGGGACGCCGTACAGCGAGGTGCACCGCTCCCGCTGCACCGCCTCCAGCGTGGCGGCCGGCTCGAAGGACGGGGCGGGGATGACGATGCAGGCGCCGTGGGAGGTGGCGCCCAGGTTGCCCATGACCATGCCGAAGCAGTGGTAGAAGGGCACCGGCAGACAGACCCGGTCCTGCTCCGTGTAGCCGACCGTACGGCCCACCCAGTAGCCGTTGTTGAGGATGTTGTGGTGGGAGAGGGTGGCGCCCTTGGGGAAGCCGGTGGTGCCGGAGGTGTACTGGATGTTGACCGGGTCGTCGCAGCTCAGCTCGGCGGCGAGGGCGTCGGCCCGCTCCTGCGGCACCGACGCGGCGCCCGCGGTGAGCGCGTCCCAGGACGGGTCGCCGATGTAGACGGTCTCGCGCAGCGCGGGGCACCGGCCGCGGACCTGTTCGACGATCGCCCGGTAGTCGCTCCCCTTGTGGGCGAGGGAGGCGACCAGCAGGGTGATGCCGGACTGCGTGAGCACGTACTCCAGCTCGTGGGCCCGGTAGGCCGGGTTGACGTTCACCATGATGACGCCGATGCGGGCGGTGGCGTACTGGACGAGGACCCACTCGGGGCAGTTGACCGCCCAGATGCCGACCCGGTCGCCCCTGGTGACGCCCTTGGCGAGCAGGCCCCGCGCCACCTCGTCGACGGCGGCGCCGAACTCGGCGTAGGTCCAGCGCCGTCCGGACGGGACGTCGACGAGGGCCTCGCGGTCCGGGTGGGCGGCGACCGCGCGGCCGAGGTTGGCGCCGACGGTGTCGCCGAGCAGCGGGGTGGTGCCGGTGCCGTGGGCGTACGACGGCTGTGACGAGGGCGCGGTCACCGGAAGTCCTCCTCGCGGTACTCGTCGGTGGAACCGGCCGCCGTGGCCTCGCGCAGCTCGATGCGGCGGATCTTGCCGGAGACGGTCTTGGGCAGTTCCCCGAACTCCAGGCGGCGCACCCGCTTGTAGGGGGCGAGGGCGTCGCGGGAGTGCTCGAAGAGCACCTTGGCGGTGTCCGGGCCGGGCTCCCACCCCGCCGCGAGCACGACGTACGCCTTCGGCACGGCGAGCCGCAGTTCGTCGGGGGCGGGCACGACCGCGGCCTCGGCGACCGCCTCGTGCTCCAGCAGCACGCTCTCCAGCTCGAAGGGGCTGATCTTGTAGTCGGAGGCCTTGAAGACGTCGTCGGCCCGGCCCACGTAGGTGAGGTAGCCCTCCTCGTCCCGGGCGCCGATGTCGCCGGTGCGGTAGTAGCCGCCGGCCATCGCCTCGGCCGTGCGGTCCGGGTCGCCGTGGTAGCCGGTCATCAGGCCGACGGGGCGCGCGGACAGGTCCAGTGCGATCTCGCCCTCGTCGGCGCCGGGCGCGCCGGTGACCGGGTCGATCAGTTCGACGCGGAAGCCGGGGCTGGGGCGGCCCATCGAGCCGGTCTTGAGCACCTGGCCGGGGCTGTTGGAGACCTGGACGGCGGTCTCGGTCTGCCCGAAGCCGTCCCGGACGGTCCGGCCCCACAGGCGGCGGACCTGCTCGATCACCTCGGGGTTGAGCGGCTCACCGGCGGCGACGACCTCGCGCGGCGGGGTGGCGAGGCGGGTGAGGTCGGCCTGGATGAGCATGCGCCACACGGTCGGCGGGGCGCAGAAGGTGGTCACCCCGGCCCGGTCCATCTCGGCCAGCAGGCGGCCCGCGTCGAAGCGCTTGTAGTTGTACAGGAAGACGGTCGCCTCGGCGTTCCACGGTGCGAACAGGTTCGACCAGGCGTGCTTGGCCCAGCCGGGCGAGGAGATGTTCAGGTGCACGTCGCCGGGGGTCAGCCCGATCCAGTACATGGTCGCCAGGTGGCCCACGGGGTACGACACGTGGGTGTGCTCGACCAGTTTGGGGCGGGCGGTGGTGCCGGAGGTGAAGTACAGCATCAGCGGGTCGTCGGCGGCGGTCGGGCCGTCCGGGGTGAAGGCCTCCGGTGCGGTGTACACGTCCTCGTAGGCACGCCAGCCGGGGGCAGGCGTGCCGCCGCCGACGGTGACGCGCGTGTAGTCGCCGGGCACGTCGTCGAACTTGCCGGTGTCCTCGGTGCGCGCGATGACGTGCTTGACCCGGCCGCGCTCGACGCGGTCGCGCAGGTCGGCGGGGCCGAGCAGCGTGGTGGCCGGGATGACGACCGCGCGCAGCTTCATCGCGGCCAGCGCGGTCTCCCACAGCTCGGCCTGGTTGCCGAGCATCACGAGGATGCGGTCCTCCGGGCCGACGCCCCACTCGCGCAGGCGGTTCGCCACGCGGTTCGAGCGGGCGGACATCTCGGCGAAGGAGATCCGGACCTCGCGGCCGTCCTGTTCGACGATGTGCAGGGCGGTGCGGTCGTTGCCGTCGGCGATGACGTCGAACCAGTCCAGTGCCCAGTTGAAGTTCTCGGGGCGGGGCCACTGGAACCCCTCGTAGGCGGCGGTGTAGTCCTCGCGGTGTTCCAGCAGGAAGTCCCGTGCGCTGCGGAACAGCTCCGTGGCCGTCGTCATCTGTCCTCCTCGGTGCCGGACCTTGCCGGGCGGCTCTGTGCCATCGTCTAATCCGTGATGTGGGTCTCACTACCCCCGAACGGGGGTGTGCGTCCCGGAACGGCGGTCGTGAGGGAGGACGGAGCGGGTGGCGGTGGACGGGGCTCAGGCGGCTCAGATCCGCAGCGCGCTGGTGCGGCTGCGGCGCACGACCGGGCTGCCCGTCGCCTTCGGCGGTCTGGTCGAGTCGGGGCAGCGCCGGGTGCGCATCAGCGAGCTGAGCGGCACGGCCACGACCGCGCTCAGCGCGCTGGCGGTGACGGCCGGCAACGGGCTCGGCGGCCGGGCGGTCGCACTGTCGCGGCCGTGCGCCGTGACGGACTACTCCGTCTCCCCGCAGATCAGCCACGAGTACGACCTGCCCGTCGCCGCCGAGGGCCTGCGCTCGGTCCTCGCGGTGCCGGTGGTCGTACGGCGCCGGGTGCGCGGCGTGCTGTACGGGGCCCTGCGCACGGCCCAGCCGCTGGGCGACCGCACGCTGAGCGCGGCCGTCGCGGCGGCCCGGGACGCGGAGCAGGCGCTGGTGCTGCGGGACGAGGCGGACGAGCTGCTGGCCGCGGTCGCGCCCCCGCCGGCGGGGGCGGCCGGGCCCGACCCGGCGGGCGGCGCGGCCTGGGAGCAGGTGCGGGAGGCGCACGCGGCGCTGCGGGCACTGGCGCCGCGGATCACGGACCCGGCGCTGCGCGAGGAGCTGCTGCGCGCGTGCGGTCTGCTGGCGGCGGGGCACGGGCCCGCACCGGGGCCCCGGCTGGCGCCGCGCGAGGTGGACGTGCTGGCCTGCGTGGCGGGCGGCGCGACGAACGGGGCGGCGGCCGAGCGGCTCGGGGTGGGCCCGGAGACCGTCAAGAGCTATCTGCGCTCGGCGATGCGCAAGCTGGGCGCCCGCACCCGCACGGAGGCCGTGGCGGCCGCCCGCCGGACCGGGTGGCTGCCGTAGGGCACGGGCCGGGGCCCCCGTGCGTCCGGCCCGGCCGGAGATTTCGCGCGGTGATTGTTTTCGGCGCTTTGATGTTTTGTTGTTCGGCTCACCCTGTCGTCCCTCCGTAATGCAATGCCCCGTTGCCTAATATTGGCCCGGACACGACACACCGAGGGGAGCGGTCACCGTGCCACGGGACTTCGCGGAGGCTGCCGGTTGCCGCTCCGACCTGGTCATCGGGCGGGAGGACTCGTTCGGCGCGGCGCGTGAGCAACTCACCCGGGGCGGCAGTGTGTTGCTGCACGGACCCGCCGGAATTGGAAAGTCGACGGTCCTGCGCACCCTGGCCGCGGAATATGCCCGCACGGCGCACACCGTGTTGCGCTGTTCGGCCACCGAGTCCGAATCCCATCTCCCCTTCCTCGCCCTCGCCGACCTCCTCGGCCTGGTCCTCGACGAGGTGTCCCAGACCCTGCCCGCCGCCCAGCGCACCGCTCTGGAGTCGGCGCTCACCGGCCGCGGCGAGTCCACCCTCCAGCGCGACGGTCTCGCGCTGCGCCTGGCCGTCCTGTCCGCACTGCGCGCCCTCGCCGCCGCGGGGCCCGTCCTCGTCGTCGCCGACGACCTCCAGTGGCTGGATCCGGCCAGCGCGGAACTCCTCGGCTTCGCCGCCCGCCGCCTGGGCGACACCCCGGTACGGCTGCTGTGCGCGGTGCGCACCGAGGGTCCCGAGACGGAGGACGCGGAGTACGACCGCCATCTGCGCGCCGCACCGCCGGACACCCGCGCGGTGCGGCTGGGGCCGCTGACCCGCGCCCAGGTGTCGGCGCTGCTCGACGAACGCGGCTACGCGGGCCTGCACCGGTCCACGGTCCGCGACATCCACCGCACCAGCGGCGGCAATCCGCTGTTCGCCCTGGAGCTGGGCCGGGCCCTGGCCGAGAGCCCCGCCGCCCCGCGTCCGGGAGAGCCGCTGCCGGTGCCGACCTCGCTGCGCGCCCTGGTCCTGTCCCGGCTGGAGATGCTGTCCGACGAGGCGCGCCGCACCCTCCTGGTGGCCAGCGCAGGTGCCCGCCCCACCCCGGCGCTGCTGCACGCGGCCGGGCGGGACAACGCCGAGGCGGAGACCGCACAGGCGGCGGCGCTGGGGCTGCTGGCGCCCGACCCGGAGGGTCCGACCGTACGGTTCGCGCATCCGCTGATCTCGGCCGCGCTGTACGCCGAGGCCCCGGCGCCGGAACGGCGGGCCGCGCACGCGGCGCTGTCCACGGCCGCCTCCGACCCGATCGAACGCGCCCGGCACCTGGCGCTGGCCACCACCGGTACCGACCCTCGGGTGGCCGCGCGGCTGGCGGAGGCCGCGGCGCTGGCCCGGGACCGCGGGGCGCCGTCGGTGGCCGCCTCGCTGGGGCTGCTCGCCGCCCGCCGCACCCCGGCCGACGGCTCCCCGGTCCCGGACGAGCGCCGGCTCACCGCGGCCGAGGACGCCATCACCGCCGGTGAGCCGGACCTCGCCCGGGACATCGCCCGCGAGGTGCTGACCCGGGCCACCGCGCCCGGCGAGCGGGTACGGGCGTGGATGGTGGTGATCGAGGCGGCCGGGCAGGCCATCGGCGAGGTCGACGCCGTCTTCCCGCAGGCCCTGGCCGACGCGGGCGACGACCCGAGGCTGCTCGCCCTCGTCCACTACCAGCTGGCCTGGCGCTCCCTGGTGGTGCAGGGCGACTTCGCCCAGGGCCGGGAGGACGCCGCGCACGCGGCCCGGCTGGCGGCACGGGGCGGGGACCGGCGCACCGAACTGCTGGCGCTCGCCTTCCAGGCGCAGTCGGAGACCCTGATGGGCCATCCGGACGCCGCCGCGACCATCCAGCGGGCGCTGGAGGAACCGCAGGACCCGCGGGTGGCGTGCCATCACAACGGCGCGGGCTCCTCCCGGTTCCGGTGGCTGGTGATCAACGACCGGCTGGCCGAGGCGCGCACCGCCGTCACCGCGCTGCTGCGTGAGGTGCGCCGGCGCGGCATGGCCGAGGGCGAGGTCCACTACCTGCGTTTCCTCTCGGAGACCGAGCTGCATTCGGGCCACTGCGGCCGGGCCCTCGAACTGTCCCGGGAGAGCCTGACCCTGGCGCGCGACGCGGGCATCGGGGAGGGCGCCGGCGTGATGCAGGCCGCGCTCGCCGAGGCCGCGGGCGGCGACTCCGGCCGGGCGCTGGAGCTGGCGCGGGAGGCGGTGCGGCGCACGGAGGAGGACGGCGACGCCGTGTACCTGTCGCGGGCGCTGGCCGCGCTCGGTCACGCCCACCTGGTGGCGGGCGACGCGACGGCGGCCGTACGGACACTGCGCCGGGTGCGGGAGCTGGAGGCCGGGGCGGGCATCACCGACCCGGCGCGCGGCCGCTGGCAGGGCGACCTCGCGGAGGCGCTGGTGCGCACGGGGGAACCGGCCGAGGCGATGGACGTCATCGAGGTCACCCGGTCGCACGCGCTGCGGCTCGGGCGCGGGAGTGTGCTCGCGGTCCTCGACCGGTCCGAGGCGCTGGTGCGGGCGGCGCGGGGCGAGCACCGGGCGGCCGTCGCCCGGCTGACGTCGGCGCGGGAGCGGCTGGCCGGTCTCGGATTCGGTCTGGAGGAGGCGCGGGCGGTGTTCGCGCTGGCCGAGCTGCACGCCGAACGGCCGGGACGGGCCCCGGAGTCGGCGTCGTACGACGAGGCGGCGCGGCTGTTCCGGCGGTGCCGGGCGCTGCCCTGGCTGCGGCGGGTGGAGGCGGCCGTCGCGGCGCGGGCGGCCGGACCGCCCCCGGTGCCGGCCGCCGAACCGGACGGTCTGGCGGCGCTCGCCTCGATGGAACGGCAGGTGGCCGCGCTCGTCATGGAGGGCGCGACCAACCGGGAGATCGCCGCCCGGCTGTTCGTCAGCGTCAAGACCGTCGAGGCGACGCTGACCCGGGTCTACCGCAAGCTCGGGATCCGTTCCCGGGTCGACATCGTCCGGCTGGCGGCGGGCCGGCGCCCCGACTGAGCACGGTCGGGTTTACCGGTGGTGAACCGAGGGTTTTCCCTGCCCGCCGCCCTTAGGGGGTTCCCTCATTGGGTGGTCCGGACCGCCGGTTCTAGCGTGAACACGTGCCGCTCGCCCGGGCATACGGGGGTCTGTCCCGAGACCCCCGTCCAACCCCCCACGCCCGGGCGACCCCCCACCGGCGACCACTTGAGGAGACTCATGTCCGGGCCCATTCCTTCCAGACCGACCGCCGCCACGGGCGTCGCCGGCGGCACGGACACCTGCCAGGGCGAGTGCGGCGGACCCCTGCTCGTCGGGGGCGCCCTGGCAGGTTCACCGACCTCCTGAGTTACCCCTCAGGTGCAAGACCAGGGGGGGGGGGGGGGGGGGGGCCCGCCCCGCCCCCCCCCCCCCCCCCCCCCCCCGCCACCCCCCCCCCCCCCCCCCCCCCCCCCCCGCCCCCCCCCCCCCCCCCCCCCCCCC
>NZ_JBIVPJ010000031.1:0-81284 GCF_044754585.1 Streptomyces sp. NPDC093065
CCGGCAGCGCCAGCCACGACGGCCTGATCCTCCTGCGCCGCCTCGCCGACCAGACAGCCACCGCCAACGCGGAAGACACCGACCAGGAGGAAGACGCTCTGGAGAAGGGTGACACCCGAGCGTGAAGCATCTCCCGCCGCCGGCGTGAGCGCCCGCGAAATCGTCGGGCGGCGGGACGAGTATTCCGGCTCCGGCGTGCCCTGCCCGCCGGAGGAACGGGCCCACCCGTTGAAGAACGACAGGTGGGTGCAGCACGCCCAGGCCTCAACTCCCCTTCTTGTCCAGTGTGGTGTGCAGGAGGCGGGCACGAGGTGCTCGCGCCTGAGAGGCCGATCGCCGCGCTGCTGCCGCCCACGTCCCTCGTCTCAGGGACCGTCCCACACACAGCAGTGGGACAGAGCCTGGACCCATTTGAGGCCATCGCCATGACCGGTTTGCCGGTACCACCCACTGTTTCCGAGAGAACCAAGCAACCGTGATACTCCCGTTCGACGAGGCCGGTCAGGGCCGGCCCATCGTCCTCCTGCACGCCCGGCCCGCCGACCGCACGATGTGGCGCACTCACCTTCGCCTGCTCGCCGAGGCCGGTGTCCGGGCCATCGCCCTGGATCTGCCGGGCCACGGCGACGCCGCCACGGCCCGGCTCGACGGGGTGACTCCCTGGACCGATGTGCTGGACACGCTCGACCACCTCGGTGTCGACCGTTTCGCCCTTGCGGGGAACTCACTCGGCGCCCTGGTGGCGCTCCAGATCGCCGTCACAGAGCCCCGGCGTGTCCAGGGCCTCGTGTCCATCGGCTTCCGACCGCACGACCTGCCGCCCTCCCCCCGCCTTCGGACCGCGTGGGACAGGGAGCGGGCCGCGTTGGAGGCCGACGACCTCGATGCCGCCGTACAGGCCGGTCTCGACGCGTGGACGTCGCCGAAGGCATCGGACGCCGTGCGCGAGCAGGCCGCCGCCATGATGCGCAACCAACTGGTCGCGCGCGTCACCTACGGCGAGCCGAAAGCGGCGACGGACCCGCTGAGCAAGGACACGGGCGCCCTGCGCGCCCTGCCCTTCCCGACGCTGGTCGGCGTCGGTGAACTCGACATGCCGGACTTCTTCGAAGGCGGAGCGGGCCTGAGCGACGAGCTCGGGGCCGGCGAGATCGTCGTCCTCCCGGACGGCGGGCACCTCGCCCCGATGGAACAGCCCGAAGCCTTCTGCGCCCTGCTGCTCGACTTCGTGGGCCGCCTGCCCGCCTAGTCACTTCGCGACCGCGTGTGGATGCACCCGCCTCATACACGCAATCAACGAAAGGAAACCCCATGGAAACCGTCTACGTGACCTACAAGTCGAACGGCGAGGACTTCCGGTTCGACCGCGACTACTTCGAATCCGAGCACCTCCCGCTGGTCCGCAGGGCCTGGGAAAAGTACGGTCTGGTCTCCAGCACCGCCGTCTACCCGAAGGGTGAGAGCGACATCATCGTCGTGGCGGTGAACGAATTCCGCGACGAGCAGGCCGCGATCGCGGCCTTCGGTTCTCCGGAGAGCGAGGAAGTGATGAACGACATCGCTCGCTACACCGACCTCACCCCCGGCCGTCTCCGCGGTGTCTCCTTCACCTACTGAGCCAAGCACCACGTTTGTGCGCTCGACTGGCCGGCGGGATGGGGCAGATTCTCCCTTTCCCATCCGCCGGCCTGCGATCGGCGGCAGCCGGTCTCGTCCAGGGCTCTTCATCGACACCTCCACTCAGGCACACGACGACGTGTCCGCCGAAACCACGCAGCGTTCCACCGATGCCCTTCCGGCTCCCAGGAAGCAGCGGGCCGGCACGGTCGTTGCCGAGAGCAGGACCAAGAAATGACTTCGACTTCTTCAGCGACAAGTACATCGGCCCGGACATGGCTGGGCGTCGTCACACTGCTGGCCGGCACACTGCTGCCGCCACTGGACTTCTTCATCGTCAATCTCGCCATCCCGTCGATTCAGGACGACCTCGGCGGCGGCGACATCCTGGGCCAGCAGATCGTGGCCAGTTACGCTGCCACCTATGCCGTGATGCTCACTCTCGGCGGCCGTCTGGGCGATCTGTACGGACGGCGGCGAGTCTTTCTCATCGGACTCGTCGGGTTCGCCCTTGCCTCGCTGCTGTGCGGTGCGGCCGGCGAGCCCTGGCTGCTGATCGTCGGACGCATCCTGCAAGGCCTCACCGCCGCGCTGATGGCACCGCAGTCACTGGCCCTCATCCGCGCGAGCCTCGAAGGCCGGGACCAGACGATCGCCCTCGGCTTCCACGGCGCGACCGTCGGACTCGCCGCGGTCATCGGCCAGTCCCTGGGCGGGCTCCTCGTCACCGCTGACATCTGGGGCCTGGGCTGGCGGTCGATCTTCTTCATCAACCTTCCCGTCGCGGCCCTGGGTCTGCTGGGCAGCCTGTTCCTGCACGACCCGCACACCCGGGGTGCGGAGAAACTCGACGCGGTCGGCGCCATCCTGCTCTTCACCGGTCTGGCCGGGATCGTCGTCCCGCTGCTGGAAGGGCAGGCCCTGGGCTGGCCCTGGTGGTGCTTCGTCCTGTTCGTCGTCGCGGCCGGCGTGCTGCACAGGTTCTGGCGCTACGAGTCCGCCCTCGACGGCAACCCCTCCCGCGGACGAGACGTCATGCCCCTGGTGCCGCCCCGGGCCGTCACCGCGCCCGGCGTACGCGTCGCGCTGGTGTCCGTCGCCCTGTTCTACTCCATCGCCGCGTTCTTCCTCATCTTCTCCGAGCACGAGCAGACCGTCGGCCGCACCCCGCTCCAGTCCAGCCTGGACATCCTGCCACTGGGCATCGGCTTCCTGATCGGCCCGCTTACCGTGCCGCACCTCATGCGGATCATGCCGCGCCGCATCGCCGCTCTCGGTCTGCTCCTGGAAACCATCGGGTTCCTCGCCTTCGCCGGACTCGTCGCCGCGTTCGACCAGACCCCGTGGGCCGCCGCGCCCCTGGCGCTCATCGGCTTCGGCCAGGGGCTCGCCCTTCCCTCACTGATCCGCATCACGGTCACCCACATTCCGCGGGCGTTCGCCGGCCTCGCCAGCGGTCTGGTCAACGCCACCCTCCAGATCAGCGCCGCGCTGTCGGTCGCGATCATCGGCGGCATCTTCTACGCCGCCGCCGACGCCTTCGGCTCGACCCACGCCATCACGACGGTGTCCCTCCTCATCGCCGTACTGCTGTTCCTCGGTGCCCTGCTGTCGCTCCGCGCCGAGCGCGTCCCGGCCCTGGAGACACCCGCGAAGATCGTCGGCGCACACGACCCCGACGCAAAGGAAGGAAGGACACTCTCCCCAGTCCGAGAGCAGTAGGGCGACGGCGTGGGCGCCGGCCCGCACGTGTGCCGGCGACGAGACCCAGCGCCACCAAAGGCGCGTAGGTCGCGGTCTGGATCAGTGATGCCTGCAGGGCGAACCCCCGTTCTCCTGGATTGCCCAGGCCGAGCCGGCCGCCAGCATGAGTCTGCCAACGTTGGCGACCAGCTGCGTCACGAACAAGATCCGGAACGCCACATGGGCGAAGGGCGCCGACGTGGAGACACGTGTGGACCCGGGCGGCGGCGCCGCAGCCTTGTCAGGCAGGGCCGGACGGCGGCCCGTCGCCGGCCCGGCTGTCGTCTGAGCATGAAGGGAACCTGCTTCGCGGCTGAGGGCCGTGGTGCCGAAGCCGGCACCGCGCCACCGAGTCGGTGTGACCTTCGACGACCTGGCGGAGTGTTCAGAGAGGCGCGTTGGGGCGGTGCGGTGTGCCGACCGCGCTGTTTCCCGACACCGGATACCTATCTGATGTGGACAACCGTGGACGCGGACCATAGCGTTCGCGCCCATGAAACTGGTGACGGAACCGCGTCTTCGCGACATCATCGAACAGATCACGCCCCATCTGGCCAACGGCAAGGCCCCCGCCGTCAAGCACCCTCCGGTCGAACCCGCCGCGCGGGAGGCTTGGTTCAGCGCGGTCACGCGGGAGCGTGACCGGCAGCAGGCGCAGATCAGCGCGGCGGGTGGCGCGACGCCGAACCTCACGGACGTCGAGGTGAGCGAGGTCCGCATTCCCGTCAGCGGTACCTGCGGATGGTCCGGTTGCCCCGCGTGCACGGCGGGCTCGATCGACGCCATCGTCTACCGCCCCGTCCGGGCAAGCGCGGCCCCGGCCTGTCTGCACTTCCACGGCGGTGGCTTCTGGGTCGGCGGCGGGCTCGACGTCCTGCGGACCAACGCCGCATCGCATGCCGCGCGCGCCCGCGAACTCGGCGTCGTCGTCATCGACGTCGACTACCGGATGGCGCCCACTCACAAGTTCCCGCTCCCAGTCGAGGACTGCTACACAGCATTGACCTGGGTCGCAGACAACGCCGACCAGCTCGGTGTCGACCCGGCCCGACTGGCGGTGAGCGGCGGCAGCGCCGGCGGCAACCTGACCGCGGCGGTGGCCCTGATGAGCCGTGACCGAGGCGGTCCGGCCCTCTCGGCACAGGTGCTCAACATCCCGGTGACCGACAGCAGTTGCAACACCGCCTCGATGCATCTCTTCGCCGAGGGCTACGTCATGACCCGGCAGAACGCCCTGGAGATGTGGGACATGTACCTCGCCTCACCGGTCGACGCACATAATCCCTACGCCTCCCCCATGCACGCGGACAGCCTCCGCGGCCTGCCCCCCACGCTCGTCGTCCTCGGCGACTACGACCTCTTGCGGGACGAAGGCAGCGCCTACGCCCAGCGCCTCGTGGACGAGGGTGTCACCGTGACGATGCGGCGCCTGCCTCAGGCTCACGGCGCCGAACTGCCCGAGAACGGCCCCGAGACCGAGCGCCTCGTCAACGACCTCCTCCGCGCGAACCTGCTGAGAAGCCAGTGACCCCTCACGGTCACGCCTCAGGTGGCACTTCCGGCACAGCCACGCTCCGCTCCCTCAGCGATGAGGCGCCGGGCACCGCCACGGACCCACCAGTCGACAGGCCCACCGGGACAGGCGGCACTCCCTGCCCGACCGTCGGACCACTCATCATTGACTGGCGCGCCCCGCCGACCGGGGGCGCCGGGCAGGCCGACGGGACGGGGTCGTTCAGCACGAGTGGAAGAGCCGCACCGTTACAACTGCGACGGGTCCCACGGAGCTGGGGTCCGACGCCGTCAGCCGCGCACGCTCTGCCTGATCACCTCGGCGACGCGGGTGGCGGCAGGGGAATTGCGGTCCGTCCGACGGAGCAGGAGAAGGTCGACCGTTTCGGGGTCCGCCAGCGGCACATACGTCACCCCTTCCAGGCCGAGGCTCCGCACCGACTGCGGAACCAGTGCCACACCATGACCTGCCGCGACGAACACGACCAACGTCGCCGTCTCACTGACCTCCACCAAGGAAGAGGGCTCGAAGCCGGCACGTCGGCACGCCGCCAGCACCCGGTCGTACATCGAGGAACGTGCCTGCGAGGGATGAATCACGAACGGTTCGCCGGCCAGGTCCCCCAGCGGCAAGACGCGGCGGCTCGCGAACGGATGGTGAGCCGGGAGCACCGCTACGAGGGGCTCGGAACGCAGTGAGGTGACGCGGATGCCCTTGTCGGGCACCGCCTGGCGAACCACCACAAGGTCGTACGTGTCGTCAAGCAGTCCCTCGACCAGACGTGGGGCGAGAACCTCCCCGTGCAAATCCATGGCGACCGCCGGAAGGTGTGCCCTCACCGTACGCGCGACCTGCGGCAGCACGTCGTAGGTCGCCGTTCCGATGAATCCGACGGACACCCGGCCCGCCCGCCCTGCCGCCAGCTCGCGCAGGTGGGAGCGCGCGCGTTCCTCTCCGCCGACGAGTGTCCCGGCGTGGTCGAGGAGCTGGTGACCGGCTTCCGTCAGTTCGACGCGTCGCGTGGTCCGGTTGAACAGGGCGATCCCCAGTTCGGCCTCCAGCTGCTTGATCTGTTGGGAGAGGGCAGGCTGCGCGATGTGCAGACGGGTTGCGGCGCGTCCGAAGTGGCACTCCTCGGCCACGGCGAGGAAGTACCGCAGCTGACGGATCTCCATGCCGCTATTTTAGAGCACAAAGTTATCAATCTATAAGAATTATGTGTTGGACGCGATGAACTGCGTGTTTCTACGGTGACGGGGTGACCGAAAGCTATGTGTATGCCGCAGCAAGAACTCCCTTCGGACGGTACGCGGGTGCCCTTGCCGAGGTGAGGCCGGACGACCTCGCCGCGCAGGCGATCAGCGGTGTCCTCGCCAAGACGCCCGCACTCGATCCGGCAGAGATCGACGACGTCGTCTGGGGCAACGCCAACGGGGCCGGCGAGGACAACCGCAACCTGGGCCGAATGGCCGCCCTGCTGGCGGGCCTTCCCACCTCGGTTCCCGCCACGACGGTGAACCGCCTGTGCGGGTCCTCGCTCGACGCGGCCATCATCGCCTCACGCGCCATCGAGACGGGCGACATGGACATCGTGCTCTGCGGCGGAGCCGAGTCGATGAGCCGGGCTCCCTGGGTCCTGCCCAAGCCCGCGCGGGGTTTCCCCGCCGGGGACGTCACCGCGGTGTCGACCACGCTGGGGTGGCGGCTGGTGAACGAGCGGATGCCGAAGGAGTGGACCGTTTCCCTGGGCGAGGCGAACGAGCGGCTCGCCGAACGCTTCGGCATCCCCCGCGAACGGCAGGACGCCTTCGCGGTACGTTCTCACACGCTGGCCGACCGGGCATGGAGCGCGGGCTTCTACGACGGCCTGGTCGTGCCGGTCCAGACCGGAACCGCCGACGCCGCGGTCCACCGGGACGAGGGGATCCGCCCCGGCGCCACCGTCGAGACGCTTGCCGGGCTCAGGCCCGCTTTCCGGCCCGACGGTGTCATCACGGCCGGCAACGCCTCCCCCCTCAACGACGGTGCGTCGGCCGTGCTGCTCGGTTCCGCCGACGCCTCCACCCGCATCGGCACCCCGCCCCTCGCTCGGATCGCCGGCCGCGCCGCCACCGCCCTCGACCCGCAGATGTTCGGGTTCGCCCCGGTGGAAGCGGCCGACCGCGCACTGAGGAACGCGGGAATCGCCTGGACCGATGTCGCCGCGGTCGAGCTCAACGAGGCGTTCGCCGTGCAGTCCTTGGCCTGCATGGACGCTTGGGGAGTCGACCCGGAGATCGTCAACACCAAGGGCGGCGCCATAGCACTGGGTCACCCCCTGGGCGCCTCGGGGGGCCGGATCCTGGGCACCCTCGCCCATCGGCTGCGCGAGTCCGGCGAGCGCTGGGGTGTCGCGGCCCTGTGCATCGGTGTCGGTCAGGGCCTCGCCGTCGTGCTGGAGAATGTGACAGGGAGCAGGGGATGAGTGCGCAGTTGTGCGGCGACGCGGACGAGGCGGTCGCCGGAATCCAGGACGGCTCCACCGTGCTGGTCGGCGGATTCGGTATGGCCGGCATGCCGGTGGCTCTGATCGACGCGCTCCTCAGACAGGGCGCCGGCGACTTGACCGTGGTGTCGAACAACGCCGGCAACGGTGACACCGGGCTCGCCGCCCTGCTCGCCGCGGGCCGCGTCCGCAAGGTGGTCTGCTCCTTCCCGCGGCAGGCCGACTCCTGGGTGTTCGACGGGCTCTACCGGGCGGGAAAGGTCGAGCTGGAGGTCGTGCCCCAGGGCAATCTCGCCGAACGGATCAGGGCCGCGGGTGCGGGCATCGGAGCCTTCTTCTGTCCCACCGCGGTGGGCACCCTCCTCTCCGAAGGGAAGGAGACCCGGGAGATCGACGGACGCGCCTACGTACTGGAATACCCGATCAAGGGTGATGTGGCGCTCATCGGTGCTCACCGGGCCGACCGCATGGGCAATCTCGTCTACCGCAAGACCGCACGGAACTTCGGACCGGTCATGGCGACCGCGGCGACCACGGTGATCGCACAGGTACGCGAGATCGTCGAGACCGGTGAGATCGATCCGGAAACCGTGGTTACCCCCGGCATCTATGTCGACCACGTGGTACAGGAGGTGGATTGGGCATGAACGCTGCCATGCGCACACCGCGCGAGAAGGCCCCACTGGACAAGCACCAGGTCGCGGCCCTGGTGGCCGGCCAGATCCCCGACGGGGCGTTCGTGAATCTCGGTATAGGCCTGCCGACCCTCGTCGCCGACCACTTGCCGCCGGACTCCGGTGTCGTGCTGCACACGGAGAACGGCATGCTCAACATGGGCCGCGCCGCCCGGGAAGACGAAGTCGACCCGGACCTGACCAACGCCGGCAAGGTACCCGTCACCGAGCTGCCCGGAGCGGCCTACTTCCACCACGCGGACTCCTTCGCCATGATGCGCGGCGGGCACCTGGACCTCTGTGTCCTGGGCGCCTACCAGGTCTCCACCGCGGGTGACCTGGCGAACTGGCACACCGGGGCGCCCGATGCCATACCCGCGGTCGGCGGGGCCATGGATCTCGCGATCGGCGCCAAGCAGGTGTTCGTGGTGATGACACTCTTCACCAGGGACGGCACGCCCAAGCTGGTGCGCGAATGCGGCTATCCCCTTACCGGGCTTCGATGCGTCGACCGTGTCTACACCGACCTGGCGGTGTTCGACATCTCGCCCCGAGCAGTCAGCGTGACGCACACCTTCGGCACCACCTTCGACGAGCTGGCCGCACGGCTGGACATACCGCTGCTGGATGCCACCAAGGAGTGAGGCATACGGCGCTCACCCTGGCGCCGCGGTCGACGCGCGTTCGATCAGGTGGGGACTCTGGGGAACCACGATCCTGCGTGGCTCCCCTCCCGCGGCCATGTCGAGCGCGAGCTCGACCGCCTCTATCCCGAGTTCCTTGACCGGCAGGGCCACGGTCGTGAGCGACGGTGTCAAGAAGCCGGCCAGATCGTCGTCGTGCAGGGAGATGATCGAGAGCTCCTCGGGAACCGCGAATCCCATGGTCTGGGCGGCCGCCAGTGCACCCACTCCCATGGGGAAGGTCGCCGAGAAGATCGCGGTGGGCCGGCCGCCGTCACCGGTCAGCAGCCGCTGCGTACCGCTGAAGCCGGCGGAGTAGTCGCGCCCTTCGAGTGAGACGGTGAGCGCATCGACTCCTGTCGAGCGAATCGCCTCCCTGTACCCGTGCCGGCGCCGGACCATGGTGTCGAGGGAGGGCGGACCGAAGACGCCGCCCACCCGCCGGTGGCCGAGGTCGGCCAGATGCCGCACCGCCAGGGCCGCCGCGTCGCCGTCGCGCAGGACGACACTGGCCTTCACCGACCGCACCTGCCGGTTCAGGAGCACCACCCGGTGCGGCGCCCACTCGGCGAGGCGGCGCAGGGCCTTGTCCTCGATGCGCCCGGAGGCTACGAGCATCGCGTCCACCCGGCCCTGCATCAGCATGTTCGTGATGGTTTCGTGCGGGTCACCGGCCGCGTGCGTCCCCAGGACCAGACCGTAGCCCCGCGCGGCGGCGTGCTCTTCCACGCTCTTCGCGAGGGCGGTGTACATGGGGCTTGTGAAGCCGGGCAGCAACAGTCCCAGTGTGGTCGTGCGCGCATTGCGCAGCCCCCGGGCCGCGACGTTGGCGCGGTACCCCAGCGACTCCGCCGCCGCCAGGATGCGACTGCGCGTTTCGGCCGAGGCGAAGCCCCGCGGATCATCACGCAGAACCCTGGAGACCAGGCTGGTGTGGACACCCGCTGCCGCGGCGACATCCGCCAGCGTGGGCCTTCGCGGTCCGGTCGGCTTACGGTCCGTAGTCATCGTGGCCTCCGTGCGGCTCTATGGCGTCCGGCCTGATGAACTTTTTATATCAAACGATTGACCGCCATGTAACACGCTTCTAGCGTCTGCGGTACCGAATGGCTCGAACCCCTGCCGTGAGGCAGCGAACAGGAGAGATCGCAGTGACTGGGACCAACGCGAGCATCACTCATTTCCAGCGCCCGCCGTCACGGTTCAAGGAGTACAAGGACCGGTACGAAACCATCGACATGGAGCGCACCGACGACGGTGTTCTGACGATGCGGTTCCACACGAACGAAGGCCCTCTTCAGTGGAGCCTGCAGGCTCACTACGAATTCGAGGACGCCTTCGCACAGGTAGGACGAGACCGTGACAATGACGTCATTATTCTGACGGGCACGGGTGACGCCTTCAGCGGCCCCGCGATCGAGCCCGGCAGCCACCCGAACCGCAACAGCATGACCCCTTCGCACTACGACCCGATCCTGTGGGAGGGCAAGCACCTGCTCCCCAACCTCCTCGCGATCGAGGCACCGGTGATCGCCGCGATCAACGGTCCCGCGGTGCGCCACGCCGAGATCCCACTGCTGTCGGACATCGTTCTCGCGACCGACTCGACGTATTTTCAGGACACGGCCCACTTCGCCGGCGGGATGGTCCCCGGAGACGGCATGCACATCATCATGCCCCTGCTCATGGGGCCCACGCGCGGCCGGTACTTCCTGTACACGGGGCAGAAGATCGAGGCGACCGAGGCCAAGGACCTCGGCCTGGTCAACGAGGTCCTTCCCGAGGACCAGCTCCTCGACCGAGCACGGGACCTGGCCGCGGAGCTGCTGAAGCAGCCTCGGCTCGTCCGGCGTTACACACGCACGGTCGTGACCGAGACCCTGCGAGGTCAGATGCACGGCCTGCTCGGTTACGGTCTGGCGCTCGAAGGCCTGGCCCGTATGCGCGAAAGCTGACCGCCCCACCACATCAACGACAGTGCGGACTTGAGATCAGGAGCGGATGATGGCCTCCAATTGGAACAAGTTCTATCGCGGATATGTCGAAGAGCCCAGCCTGGCCGAGGTGGGAGACGGAATTTACGCGTATCTCCACCACGACGGCAGCTGGGGGCTCAACAACTCCGGATTCATCCATTCGGGCCACGAGCTCGCGGTGATCGACACCGCCCTCACCGAAGATCGCACCCGTCTGTTCCGTGAATCGATGACACGCAGGTCCGGCGTCGAAAGTCCTCAGATTCTGATCAATACGCACCATCACAGTGATCACACTTTCGGCAATTCGGTTTTCGACGATGCCTGCATCGTGGCCCACCGCCGCTGCCGGGACGCCGTGGTGAAGCAGGGGCTCAAACCCACGGAGCAGGACCCGATCGTCCCGTGGGGATCTCTGAAGGTCCGCCCCCCTCAGCTCCTCTTCGACGAGAAGCTGGAGCTGTACGTCGGCGATCACCGGGCCGAACTCATCTTCGTCGGCCCGGCACACACCGACAACGACATCGTGGTCTGGCTGCCCGACGCACGCGTTCTGTTCGCCGGAGACGTGCTCTTCCACGACGCGACACCCATCACCCACGGCGGCTCCACCGCCGGATCCGTGCGGGCACTCAACACCATGAAGGCCCTCGAACCGCGCGTCATCGTTCCGGGCCACGGCACGGTCTGCGGTCCGGATGTGCTCGACCAGTGGCTCGGGTACTTCTCCTTCGTCGCCGACACCGCGGCGAAGGCCCTGGACGCCAACCTGTCCGTGCTGGAGGCCGCCCGGCAGCAGGACCTCGGCGAATACGCCGAGTGGCAGCACCCGGAACGCTTCGTGCTGAATCTGCACCGGGCCTACGAGGAACTCAGGTACGGCTCCAAGGCCGTTGTCGACGAAGCCGCGGCATTCGACGACATGCTGCGCCTCGACCCCGCCTCCTACGGCCACCGCATCATCAAGAATCGCGAGGCCTACATCGACCCGTGCTCCCCGGAGCGGGCCGACGCCCCCGGCCGTGGCCCGAAGGCGTGAGAGCCGTGAGTACCACGCCCGGCGATCCCTCGGGGAACGCACTCACCCTTGCGGAGAGCGAACGCGCGCGATGGCCGAAGTACGACGCCTTCGCCTTCATCAGCGGTGGCGCCACGTACCTGGATGACATCGAGCCCGTCGGCACCTTGCACATGGCGGTCGTACGAAGCCCTGTGGCCCGAGGCAGACTGCTCGGCATCGACGTCAGCCAGGCTCTGGCCATGGACGGCGTGGTGGCTGCCGTCGACGGCCACGAGGCCGCCCGGCATCTGGCCCCGATGCCCTATGTCCAAAACCCCGAGGACATCGACGCTCGCACGTTCAGTGTGCCGGCACTCGCGGCCCATGAACTGCGCTGGTCCGGTGAGCCCGTTGCCGTGGTCGTCGCCGAGTCCGCGCCGCTCGCCCGGGCCGCCGCCGCCGTGGTGCGCGTGCGCTACGAGGAACTCCCGCCGATCCTGGACCTCGACGACCTGGGGGAGGATCCCGTTCGCGCCGAGGAGCAGTTCGCCGACCTGGTGCTGGCGGCCAACGACTTCACCCGGGGCGACACCGGCAGCGCGTTCGCGTCGGCACCCCACTCCCTTCGGAGCACCCTGCGGATCGCACGCAGCAGTACGGCACCGATGGAACCGCGCGGCTACCTCGCTTCGTGGGACGCCGACGGGCGCCTGACCGTTCACGCCTCTCATCAGCAGCCCTTCCAACTGCGCTGGGAACTCTCCACCGTGCTGCGGATCCCCGAGGACTCGATTCGCGTCGTCGTACCCCAGGTCGGTGGATCGTTCGGTCTGAAGATGACCGGATTCGCCGAGGAGCCCCTCGTCTGTCTGCTCAGCAAGATGACCGGCCGACCGGTCAAGTTCGTCGAAAGCAGGGCCGAGTGCTTCCTCGGGGGCGGTCGCGAGCAGATCCACCGCGCCGCGGTCGCCTTCGACGACCAGGGCCGTCTCCTCGCCCTGCGCGACCACATCACCATCCCGGTCGGCGCGGCCTCCACTTCGCCCGGCTGGCGCATGGCCTACGTGACGGCGGCCACCTTCCCCAGCGCCTACGACATCCCGGCCGTGGAAATCCGTTCACGCGTCTTTCTGACGAACCAGCCTCCCTGGCACTCCTGCCGCGGCTACGGCAAGGACACCGCCATCGTGGTCATCGAGAGGCTCGTGGACATGGTCGCCGCCCACCTCGGCCTCGACCCCGCCGAGGTACGGCGGCGCAACCTGCTGCCGAGCAGCCGGCTGCCGCACCGCCTGCCGTCGGGGTACCTCATCGACAGCGGTGACTTCGGTGCGCTCCTCGACCGCGCGCTCTCCCTGGCGAACTACCGGCCGGCCAAGGGGACCCGCGTCACGACCCCGGCGGACGACGTGGTCGAAGGCGTGGGCATCGCCTTCGAGATCACTCCGGAGGGCGGAGGCCATCCCGCGGGTCCACTGCGCACGGCAGCACGTCCCACGGCCCCGGCCCCCGAAACCGCCACGGTGTCGGTGAACGCCGCAGGGCGCGTCGAGGTGCGCAGCAGTGTCACCAATCCGGGCGGAGGCAACGACACCTCGCTCGCCCTGCTCGCCGCCGCGGAGTTGGGCACCTCCCGCGCGATGGTCACGGTTGTCCAGGGCGACACCGACCGCGTCCCGCCCGGGACCGGCCATGCCAGCAGCCGGGCGACGGCCGTGGGCGGCGCCGCCGTCGTCCTGGCGGCGCGGGACGTCGCGAGCCGGCTGCGCGTGCGGGCGGCCGAGCTGACCGGTACTCGTCCGGACAGGATCACCTTCGTCGACGGGCGGGTCGAGGCCGACCGGCGTCCCGTCATGACTCTCGCCGACCTCTGCTCCGACCTGCACTCCACCACCGGTGCGGCAGAACTGGTCGCCACCCGCTCGTACACCCCGCGGACGCAGCGGGGTCTCAACGACAGCGAGGAGTACCGCTACACGTACCCGTACGTCTCCAGCGGCGTGTACGTGGCACGGGTGCTCGTCGATCTGGCCACGGGGAAGACCACGATCACCGGCCTGGTCGCGGTGCACGACTGCGGACGCGTCATCAACCCGACGCTCGTGGAGGGCCAGATGCACGGCGCCATGGCCACCGGAGCCGGCCTGGCCCTCTTCGAGGAGAGCCTGTCGGACGATGACGGCAGCCTCCTCACCTCTACTTTCAAGCACTACATGCTGCCCCGTGCCAACGACCTGCCGGGCATGGTCGTCGAGCACATCGAGACGCCGTCACCCAACACCCTGCTCGGCGCCAAAGGAGCCGGTGAGGCAGGAGTGGGCGGCACGATGGCCGCAGTCCTCAACGCCGTGACGAACGCGCTCGGCCCCGGCTGCCCGCCCCCGACGGCACTGCCCCTGACCCCGCCCAGGGTTCTCGACCTGCTCGCCCACGCGCAGAGGGATGTCGAACCGTGAACCGACGGATCATCAGACCACGGAGCGTCGCCGAGGCCACGACCGCGCTCGCGGAAGTGACGGCGAAAGGCGGGCGCGCGCTCGTCGTCGGTGGCGGCACGATCGCTGTTCCGCAACTCACCCGGCGGGAAGTCGATCCCAGCGACATCGTCGACCTGGGCGACCTGGACATCCCTCTCGTGCGGTACGACGAGGACACCGTTCGTCTCGGTCCCGCCGCCAGCTACCAGTCACTGCTCGACACACCAAGTGCCGAGCGGCGTGTGCCCCTTCTCCACATGATGGCCAAGGGAATCACGGGCGGAATCCAGATCCGCACCCAGGGCACGATCGTCGGTTCGCTGGTCTGTGCCCGGCCCTACTCGGACGCGCCGACCGTCCTCGTGGCTCACGCCGCCCAGGTCACGCTCGCCTCGGTGCGCGGCACCCGCACGATGCCGGCCGAGCGGTTCCTCACCGGTCCCGAACGATCAGACCTGTGTCCTGACGAACTGGTCACCGAACTCACCTTCCGGTCCCGTCCCGAGGCCATGGCGCACGGCTACTACAAGCTCAAGTTCGCGGAGTCCTCCTGGCCCGTGGTGACCTGCGCCTGTTGCGTCCTGGCGGACGGAACGGTCGAACTCACCCTCGGCGGCGTCCGAGGTGTGCCCTGGAAGATCCGCCTGCCCGACGGTGTGGCGAACAGTCCGCGGCGGCTGCGGGACACCCTGGAAGACCACATGTCCGCCCTCCCTGGGGACGACTTCTGGGAGGACATCCGAGCGGACCGTGCCTACCGGCGCCGAGTCGCCGCCACCGTGGCATCGCGCGCATCACGACAGGCCCACGCGCGGCTCCCCTCAGGAATGGAGCGACCATGAGCAGTCAGGAAGCCACCCAGAAGGTCACCTTCACCCTCAACGGCGAGTCCACTCGCGCCGAAGTCCACGACGCCGAGACGCTGGTCGACTCCCTGCGCGAGGGCTGTGGCGTCGCCGGTGTGAGGGTGGGCTGCCGCAACGGCGACTGCGGAAGCTGCACGGCCATGGTCGACGATGCCTGCGTCAAGACCTGCCTCATGCTCGCCGGCCGGGCGCACGGGTCCGAGGTCGTCACCCTCGAAGGCCTCGGCAGCCTGTCCCGACCCCACCCGGTGCAGACCGCCTTCATGGAGCACTACGCCTTCCAGTGTGGTTTCTGCCTCCCCGGCATGGTCTTCTCGACGATCAGCCTGCTCGCGCGCACCCCGCACCCGGACGAGGCGGAGATCCGGGACGCGCTGAGCGGAAACCTGTGCCGGTGCACCGGCTACGAAAACATCGTCAAGGCCGTCCGGCACGCCGCGGCGACGCTCGCGGCCGGCGGGCCGGAAGACTCCTGAAACCACCTCCCCTCGAACCTTTCATTTCCGCACAAGAACCGATCGGCGCGTGCTGGACAACCATGCACCCCACAGGAGAAGAAAGCACGACATCATTCACCTGCCGAGAATCGAGCCATTTCGGTTTCCGGTAAATTCCCGAAAGATGGGACCAGGACCATGCAAGCCCTAGAAGCTACCGTATACGAGAGAGAGAAAGTCACCCGCCCGCAGTTCCTTGCGTGGCTCACCGCATTCGCGGGGTGGCTGTTCGACTACTACGAGATCGCACTGATGACGTTCCTGATCGTGCCGATCGCGGCGGAGTTCGACCTCTCCTCGCAGCAGACCGCACTCCTGCTCTCGCTCCAGCTCCTGGGCATTGCGGTCGGAGGCGTTGTGTTCGGATACCTCGGAGACCGGATCGGGCGCCGTCGCGTCCTGATGATCACCATCGTGATATTCGGCGTGTTCACTCTGGCCCGAGCCTTCGTGACCGACTACAACATGCTTGTCGCGTTCGGCATACTCGCCGCGATCGGACTGGGCGGCGAATTCGGAGTCGGGCAGTCCCTGGTTTCGGAAGCCATGCCGGCAAGCAGCCGTGGCTGGTGGGGCGCCGCACTCTACAGCGGGGTGGGACTCGGACTGGCCCTGGCCGCCCTGGTCGGCGGATATCTGCTTCCCGCCATCGGCTGGCGCTGGGTCTTCGCCGTGTCGTGTCTGCCGATCCTCCTGGCGATCCTCGCGAGGTTCGCTGTACCCGAGTCCGACGAGTGGGAAGCTCAGTCTCGTGGTGAACGCGTCTCGACCGACTGGAAGCTGGTGCGCTCAAAGCTCTTCCTCAAGCCGTTCTTCCTGTGCCTCACGGCCTGTGCGATCGAGTTCTTCGCCTTCTACGGAGTCGCCGCTCTCCTGCCCAAATACCTCATCGAGGTACAGGGGTTCAGCTTCGGGAAAGCTGCCTGGTGGACGATGACCGTGGGTCTGTCGATCTTCTTGGGATCAGTGACCTGCGGAGTTCTGGCCGACCGCATCGGACGTCGGCTCACCTGGTGCATCATGGCATCCATCGCCGCCCTCGGGAGCGTCCTGCTCGGCATCGTCCTGGAGGCCGACGCGCAGGGCTTCCTGAGCCTGGCACCGGTCTTCATCATGTACTTCGGCACCGGCGTCGCCGCGGCCTTCGGCCTGGTCTTCTCCGAGCAGTTCCCAACTCGGGTCCGTTCGTTGGGCGTCGGCAGCTCACTTCAGCTCGGACGAGGGCTTTCCTTCTTCCCGCCACTCATCGCCGCGGCCGTCTATCCGGTGTACGGATACTCGGTCCTCGTCTTCTCGGGTGCCGCCCTCTTCGCCGTCCTCGCCGCCGTGGGATGGGCGTTCAAGGAGGGGCGCGGGCGGGCCATGTCCGACATCGAGGCCGACTTCGCCGCCCATTGACGAAGCAGTCCTTCATGTGCGGCACCGAGGGGAGCTGCCGCACATGAACACCTGGGCAGCGGCCGCATGCGAAAGGGAAGTCTGTCAGTGCTGGACATCGCCGACGAGTTGGTCCGGTGGGTGGAGCGTGGGCTCGACTTCGCCGTGGCCACAGTGGTGGCCGTCAGCGGCAGTGCGCCCCGGCAGCCGGGCGCGGCCCTCGCCGTCGACGGTGACGGCCGCGCCATCGGGTCGGTCTCGGGCGGCTGTGTGGAGAGCACCGTCTACGAACTGTGCCGCGAGGCGATCGAGGACGGACGCAGCCGACTGGAGCGGTTCGGGTACAGCGACGCCGAAGCCTTCACCGTGGGTCTGACCTGCGGCGGCGTCATCGACATTCTCGTCACACCGGTCCGGTCCGGGGACCGGACGGTACGTGACGTGCTGGCAGCGGCGCTCACGGCCGCCGCCACCGGGAAGGCGGCGGCGCTCGCGCGTATCGTCTCCGGCCCGCCCGACTTGATGGGCCGCGCCCTGCTGGTACGTCCAGGCGGTCGTCGGCAGGGCAGTTTCGGTGGCCACCCCGAACTTGACCGCGCCGTGGCCGTTGAGGCACTCGCTCATCTCGACGCCGGCCGCACCGGCACTCTGGAAGTGGGAGAGCAGGGCTCTCGCTGCGGCGCCCCGCTCACGCTCCTGATCGAGTCCTCGCTGCCCGCGCCGCGAATGATCATCTTCGGTGCGATCGACTTCGCGTCGGCGCTGGTCAGGATGGGCAAGTTCCTCGGCTATCACGTCACCGTCTGCGACGCACGGCCCGTGTTCACGACCGCGGCCCGGTTCCCCGACGCGGACGAGATCGTCGTCGAATGGCCGCACCGCTATCTCGAACGCACCCACGTGGACGCCCGCACCGTACTGTGCGTGCTCACCCATGACACCAAGTTCGATGTGCCCGTGCTCCACCGCGCGCTGCGTCTGCCGATCGCCTACGTGGGCGCCCTGGGCTCCCGCCGGACTCACATCAACCGCAACGAGCGCCTGCGTGAAGCGGGCCTCACGGATGGGGAGCTGACCCGACTGCGCTCCCCGATCGGTCTCGACCTCGGCGCCCGCACTCCGGAGGAGACCGCGGTGTCCATCGCCGCCGAGATCGTGGCCCAGCGGCACGGGGGCAGCGGAGCTTCACTCACCGGAGGACACATCCCCATACACCACGGCACAGAGACAGACGGGGAGCACACAACCTCGAGGCACCCGGCGCTCTGAACCTCCCCAGATTGGGGGCGAATGGCCTCGCTTGCTCAGACTACTCGTGCGCGGAATCCATCGTCCGCTAGCCCGGAGTGAGAAGAAGTGCCTGCTCAGACTTCTCAAAAGCCTATAGATCCTGCCCCTGAAGCGCCCCTTGGAGCGGCTGGCGGCGCACCTGCGACCGATCTGCGTGCCGACGCCCGCCGCAACCGCGCGCGCGTCCTGGAAGCCGCGCGCGAGGTCTTCGCCAGCCAGGGCGTCGACGCGCCATTGAGCGAGGTCGCCCGTCGGGCCGGTGTCGGTGTGGCCACCCTCTACCGCCGGTTCCCGACTCGCTCCGATCTTGTCGCCGCCGCCTTCGACGACCATCTCACCACGTGTGCGACGGCTCTTGACGCGGCATTGGCCGACCCCGACCCCGCGCACGGACTCTTCGGCTTTCTGGAGACGGTGTCCCTGACGTTGGTCACCGAACACGGCTTCGACATGGGTTTCATGATTGGCTTCCCCGAGGCGTTGGACTACAACGGGGAGCCAACCCGCGCCGCGGAAGGCCTGTCCAGCCTGATCCAGCGCGCCCGCGAGGCCGGACAACTCCGCGACGATTTCGACCCCGCCGACATCGGTCTCCTCTTCCTGGCCGTCAGCGGACTGTCCCACCAGCCTCCCGAAACCGCGCTGCCCGCCGCCCGGCGCCTCGTCACCTACCTCCTGCAATCCTTCCAGGGCCACACCCTCAGCCCACTTCCCCCCACCGCACCGATGGACCTGGCCGGTCGGCGCCGACCGGTGTCAGAGCGGTCCGTTGGCGCGCGCTCACGCAGCGTGGCACACCCGCAATCCTCGGCAGGGTCCTCCGGTCGGCACGCACAGGACAGCTGACCAGGACAGGCAGCCCCGCGAGCTGTACATCGATTCACCGCGCCTTCGTTTCACTGCGCGGAGGAATCGGGCATCCCCAACTGTCCACGCCGAGCACTCCCTGTCCAGACGGTGTACGTTGACTGGAGTAAACAGATCGGTATACTCCACAAAGAGGTACTCGCGGTGGCCGTGCCCCAGAACATGCGCTCAATGAGAATCGTCGGGCACGGAGGACTCGATGTCCTCCAGCCGGCAAACGTGGCCGTTCCGGCACCACGGCCAGGTGAAGTACTGGTCCAGGTCAGCGCGGTGGCACTCAACAACACGGACCTGTGGACCCGACAAGGCGCCTACGGTCGGCCGGAGGACATGAACGCCCTGTCGGGATGGCGCGGCCCCATCGGCTTCCCCCGCATCCAGGGCGCCGACGTAGCAGGCCGGGTCGTCGCCGCCGGCACGGACAGCGGCCGGAACCTCGTCGGACGCAGAGTGGTCGTGGACCCGGCGATCTACGACTCCGACCGGCCCGACGCAAATCCGGTGGGCCTGATGGGGAGCGAGCGTGACGGCGGGTACGCCGAGTATGTGACGGCCCCCGAAGCGCGTGTGCACGACATGACGGATTCCCCGCTCACCGACGACCAACTCGCGTCGTTGCCGACCGCCTACGGCACGGCACTGGGCATGATCGAGCGGGGTCGGCTGCGGGCCGGAGAGACGGCCCTGATCTCAGGAGCCTCCGGAGGTGTCGGCCTCGCCCTGGTCCAGCTCGCCCGAGCTCGCGGTGCGAGGGTGCTCGCCATCAGCAGCGGCTCGAAGGTCGAGCCGGTGCGCGACGCAGGTGCACACGAAGTCGTCGACCGCGCACAGGACATCGTCGGGCAAGTGCGGACCGCCGCGCCCGAGGGGGTCGATGTCGCCCTCGACGTCGTGGCCGGGGACCTGGTGCGTGAGGGCCTTCCCCTCCTGCGCGAAGGGGGCCGCTGGGTGATCGCCGGGGCACTTGGCGGACACCAGGTTGCCTTCGACGTACGCCGCCTCTACCTGCACAACGCACAGGTGATCGGCTCCACGATGCACACGCCCACGCACTTCGACCTCCTCATGGACATGGCCCGGCGTGCCGAGATCCAGCCCGTCGTCGCCGCGACGTTTCCACTCGGCGAGGCGGCCCGGGCCCAGGCGGAACTCGCCCGCAGGAATCATGTGGGAAAGATCGTCCTGCATCCCTGAGAGCCGGGCCCGGGGCCGGGACCGTGCCGCACCGGGGTAGGCCGACAACACTCGCTGAGTGTGCTGAGGCCGCAGCCAGGTCCTCGCAGTCGGGGCAGTCGGGCATCTCATCTCACGCTGCACGGTCGGACATCGCCGGCTGAATGGCCATGCCGGCCACGGCCCGCCATCCGCCGGGCGTCTTGTCGATGGACAGGTCCTGCGCGATGGCAGCAACGATGGCCAGACCGCGACCATGTTCGTCGGGATCACTGGAGCTGCCGGACTCCGTGGCTGGGCCGTGATCCTCAACCGTGATCTCGAGAGCTGATCCACTCAGCGTGACACCAAGGGTCATCGCGTCGTGCCCGTGCTCGACCGCGTTGGTGAGGAGCTCACTGACGACCAGCTCGGCCGCCTGCGTCTCGTCGGTGCCGAGCAACCAACCGGAAAGGATCACCGACACGCGCTTCCTGAGCTGCCCGACCGACTCGGGCTGGGCCGGTGCACGCAAAGTGATACGTCGCACGCTTCGCGCCGGGAACGCGGAGTGGAGACATCCTCGGCCCGAACCGGGCGCCGCCACAGGCATGGTGCCAAACCTCGCCAAGGTAGACATGGCGGCTACCTCCGTTCGCCTTTCGTATGATCTCGGATCGGATGATTTCGACAGGAATGACATTAGAAGCGGACAAGTGGAGGGTCAAACGTTTGATATGAAACTCCGAGCACTTGGACGCACCGCGGCGACGACCGTCACGGCCGCACCCCGGCCGGACGCCTCCACAACTTCATTGACCCTGCGGGCAACGTCTGCGAAGGTAGTAGATAGAACGTTCATTACGGATGTCTGTAACGAGGACATCACACTCCTGGAGAGGGAGGACGCGTCATGAGACTGCGTGCCTTGTGGCGTACCGTCGTGACCACCGGCGCCTTTCTCCTGCTCGGAGTCACGACGGCCCCTGGCAGGGCGTGGGGGGCGGGAAGCGATCATCGTTTCCGTGATCGGGCTCCCTCCCTCTACGCGGCACGCGGACGGACTCCCCCAGCCGGCCCGTGAGCCGCCCCTCAGGTGCTCGACGCACAGGCCGGTGAGGCGTGTCCGCAAGAGGGGCCGGGAGCCGTGCCGGACGCGAGCTCAGTCGCGGAGGCTTGGAGCAACGCGACAACCTGAACGGAAGACTCGCGACAACGATGAACGACACTCTCTCGGTGGACCTGAGCGGCGCGAACGCCTTCAGCGATTTCGCACGCGAGTGGCAGGACCGGATGGGCGAGCCGTTTGCGCTGGCGCCCTTCAGCCGGCCGTCCGTCGACGGGTTCGGGGCACGATCCCAGGGGTTTCGACTGCGGGACGTGATGTTCAACCGCTTCGAGAACACGGCCTCTCTCCAAACGGCCGGCCCACGCGTCGGGGCCGACGACCACGTACGCCTGTGGATCGTCCACCGGGGCACCTGGCGGTTCGGAGAAACGGACGGGAGAACCGAGCACACGACTCCGGCCGGCCGTCTCCTGGTCCAGACTGGGGAGTTGTCGCATTTCGCCGCGACACCACACACCAGCGTCCAGGTACTCGTGCTGCCCGCTGCCGAGATCCGGATCGGACGGGGGCAGACGGCCTCCGGTCCGATCGACACCGCCGAGGTGCGGCTGCTGACCGCACACGCCACCATGGTGGGCCGGGTGCTGGACGGCCTCGGCCCGGTCGGTGTCAACGCCGCTCGCGACACTCTGGCCGAACTGGCTCGGGCAGCGGTCCAAGGCGGCCTCGACGACGTGGAACCCCGGCTGTCGCCGGCGCTGGTCCAAGCCGCGAGGGACTTGGCCGACCGCCGACTCACCGATCCCGCGCTCTCTCCCACGACTGTCGCGCGGAAACTGAACGTCTCCGTGCGTACCCTGCAACGGGCCTTCGCCAACGAAGGGCAGTCATTGAGCGCATACATCCGGGACCGCCGCCTCGATGAGGCGCGCCGCGCGCTCGTCACACCGTACCGGCGCATGTCCATCACGGAGATCGCCGCTCACTGGCAGTTCGCCGACAGCGGTCACTTCGCCCGCGCCTTCCGAAGCCGCTACGACCAGGCTCCGACCGACTACGCCGCAACCACCGCTTCTGGGGACTGCAGAGCGTCCGACTCCTTCTCGTAGTCTGTGGCAACGAGGGTGGAGAGTCCCCCCCCCCGCTGACGTAGCACACGGCGGGCTGGCCTCGAAGGCCGACGACTGGGTCGGCGGCACGGGCACAGCGGCGCACGTCGTCCCGGCCGCGAGTGCGGTCACCATCCCGCTGACTCAGGTGGCAGCGACGGGTCCCGTGCCCGCACCGGTGATCAGGGAGTTCTGACGGTATGCGGCGGACACCCGACCCACGTGTCGCACTCCGGCAGCGTCACGCTGGACCCAGCCGACCGAGCCCCTGGCCGCAGCACGGACTCGTGCCGAAAACCCTCAGTCGCGACACCTCAGCGACAACGCGCGGGTGGCGGCCCGGGTGGTCCATGCCTGGGCCCGGTCGAACGACCACGAGCGCTGTCCCACGAGCGTGGTCCAGGCATGCGGGCCGAAGTGGAACCAGAGGACATCCAGGGCCTCCGCCTCGTCCACCTCGTCCGGTAGAGAGTCCAGCGCGCCGAGCCGTGCGGCCACGTGGGTCAGCGCCTGTACGAAATCGTCAGCTCCCCGGTCGAGGACGGTCTTGACCGCCAGCTCTCCAGGGGGGTCGCGGTAGAAGAGGCCGTACACCAGGTCCCAGTGGCGTTCGTGGGCAAGCCGGGTCCCCCTGGCCGTCAGCTCGATCACCTCGCACGGATCTTCGCTGGTCGTGACCGCTGCGAGGTGTTCGGCAATGGCCGGTTCCGTAAGAGCCGGCTCCAACAGGGCGAGCAGGATGGCCGACTTGCTCCCCGCGCTGCTGTACACGGTGGGGACGGCCACGTTCGCCGCCTGGGCGATTTCACCGATGGTGACTCCGGCGTAGCCACGCTCCAAGAAGAGCGCACACGCGCTGTTCAAGATGACGTCCCGAGTCTGAGCAGCCAGATCGGAACGGCGGGGCGAATGGTACTTCCTGCTAGTCACCAGGTCATCATACGCCCGCCGGACGAGGCATCAATATTGACAATAGGTACCTCTAATGAAAATGTCTTACTTCATGGAACGAGAGATGCGCCAGGACCCCACGGCCGTTGTAGAAACCCGACTTGCCCATGAGACGCATCGCCTGGCCACCGCTTTACTGGTCGAGGCGGCCGGCCGCCCCGCAGTGCCCCGCGCGGCGCTCGCCCGGCTGCGTGACTTCGTCGTCGCCAATCTGCGTCACCACCACGAGACCGAGGACGAGCTGCTCTGGCCGCTGATCGCCGCAGCGGCGCCGGCCGCAGCCCAGGAACTCGCGGCACTGAGCCAGGAGCACACACGTCTGGACGCCGCACTCGATCGCCTGGCGGCCGTCGCCATCGAGGACGGCCGCCCTGCCCGTGTCGCGCTGCGCGAAGCGGCCGTCGCGGTACAAGAGGCCGTACAGGCGCACCTGCTCCATGAGGAACCGGTACTCCTCCCCGTCCTGCGCGAACACATCGCCCCCTCTGAGTGGGACGACTTCGCGCACAAGGTCATCGCCAGCACCCCGCCCGCCGCGGGGCACCTGATGATCGGCTTCCTGGACGAGGCCGGTGCCCCCGCCGAGGTCGAGTTGATGCTGAAGGGCATGCCCGAACCGGTTCGATCTCTCCTGCCCGAGCTGCGCCGGCAGGCGGCCTCCGACCTCCGCGTGCTGCGTGGGAACACCGCATGACCACCGTCCCGGTCGAATGGCCGGACGTGGCGGAGAGCGTGATCAGAGGCGACCTCACCGTCGCGGTCGCCTACGGAACTCCCGCGGGCGGCGCCGTCGTCACCAGTGTCTCCCCGGTCGGGCTCGCGGACCGCGAGGCGGGTCGGGTCGGCTTCACCACCTCGCTCGGCTTCCCGAAGAAGCTCGACCGCATCCTGCGCGACCCACGGGTCTCACTGGCCTACCACACCCGGGAGCACGGCTTCGCCGAAACCAACGCCTACGTGCTGGCCCAGGGCACCGCCTCGGTGGACCTGAGCCCGGCACCGGAGCGGCTGGCCGAACTCATGGCGGCTGCCGAACCCTTCCTCGGTGCCGCCCCGAAAGGGCGCCTGTGGGACTGGCTCCTGCGCGAATACCACCAGGAACGCGTCTTCGTAGATGTGCATGTCGACCGCATCGCGGTCTGGCCCGACCTGATGGCCCGGGGACCTCTCTCGACGACGGGCCCGACCTGGCCGTCCCCACCGCTCGAACAGGAGCCACCGAAGAACGGCACGACGCCACGCGTCCCGGTCGACGCCCTGGCGCGCCGGATGGAGCCCCTTCCGCACCGAGTCCTCGCATACCAGGGCTCCGACGGCTACCCCGTCGTCGTCCCAGTGGCCGTCACCGGACACGACTCGGCAGGGCTGCGGCTCCAAGCGGCGCCCGGGGCTCTGCCCCCGGGCGGCCGACGGGCCGGATTCCTGGCCCACGCATTCAACCAGCAGTGTGTCGGTCTGAGCATGCGCACCCTCACCGGCTGGCTGTCCGTCACGGAGAAGGGGGCCCGCTACGCACCGCACACGTCCCACGGCCTGGCGGCACCGGCCAACAAGACGCTGATCGCGACGACCAATGGACTCCTGGCCAAGTACGGCCTGCGGCAGGCCCGTCGTAACGGCACCCTCGCGCGCCTGCGCGAACTCGTCGGGGAGGCGACACCGTCACCGACGTCAAGATCATGACGCCGGGCGGCCTCTGGGACGGGCGGTCGTGCGCTCCGCCATGAACTCCTCGCGCAATCGATGCTTCTGGATCTTCCCGGATCCAGTCAAGGGGAATTCGGTGACGAACCGCCATATTCGAGGCGCCTTATGCGGTGCGAGACGCTGACGCACATGGGCGAACAACTGCCGCTCACCGGCGACCTTTCCGTCGGCCAGGCGGATGAACGCACCGACCTGTTCGCCCCACACGGAATCCGGGATTCCCACCACGGCGACTTCGGCTACCGCCGGATGGTCGACCAAAACCTGCTCGATCTCGCGCGGATAGATGTTCTCGCCACCACGGATGATCATTTCCTTGACTCGGCCGTCGATACGGAGGTATCCGCGATCGTCCATACTCGCGAGGTCTCCGGTATGCAGCCACCCATCCTTATCGATCGCTTCGGCGGTCTGCTCGGGCAGGCCGAAGTATCCGGTCATGACGTGATAGCCGCGGGTGCACAGTTCGCCGGTTTCACCGCGCTCGCACAGGTCGCCGGTGCGCGGATCGACAATCTTCACCGCGCAGCCGGGCAGTGGCCGCCCGATCGTGCTCGCCCGGTCTTCCGGCGCGTCCTCCAATGCGGTCATGGTGATTCCGGGTGACGCCTCGGTCTGTGCGTAGATGTTGGCCATCGGCACACCGAGTGCTGCTTCGGTACGGCGGACCAGAGAGGGCGGGATGGTCGCGCCGCCGGACAGCGCGTAGCGCACGGAGGACAGGTCGGTGCGGTCGAACCGAGGGTGATCGAGCATGGCATGGAGCATGGTGGGCACCCCACCGAAGACCGCGCTTCGTTCGGATTCGATCAACTCCAGCATCAACGCCGGGTCGAACCAGGGCGGCATGACATAGGTGCCGCGCGACGCGAACGTGGCCAGCAGGGTCAGGACGCAACCGGCCGTGTGGAACAGGGGCATCGGACTGACGAAGGACTCACCGGGACGCATGTCGAAGATGCGGACGTACGACAGCTGCGCATTGTTGGTAATACCGCGATGGTGAAGCAGCGCGCCCTTCGGCGTTCCCGTCGTACCCGACGTGTACTGGATCTGCGCCGGATCGCCGGGACCGACCGTGGGCAGTCTCTCGGTCGGCGATCCAGAGGCACGGAATGACGCCCATTCCTCGAGCAGTACCGCTTCCCTCAGCAGCGGAAGATCGGCACTCAGGCCGGAGAGCGTCTTCTCCATCGAGTTGCCGCGATATTCGCGCACCAGGAAGACCCCGGCCGCCTCCGACTGTCCGAGGACATGCAGCAACTCGTTCCTACGCAGCGTGGGGTTCACCGTGACCAGGGTCAGTCCCGCGAGTGCGGCGGCAACCTCCAGCATGATCCATTCTGGGATGTTGTTGGCCCACACCGCGACACGTTCGCCCGGCCGGAACCTCCCCAGCAGGGCCCGAGCGGCCTGCTCAGACTCCTCGAAGAGTTCTGCGTAGGTCCAGCGTCGCCGGGCCGACGGGTCGGGAACGCCTTCGACGAGCGCTGTCGCGGATGCCGCCCGCTCTACCGCCTCGCTGAGGAGTGATCCCACTGTCTGCTCACGCACTGATTCTGACCCCACTGCATCCCAAAGGGCTGATTCAGCCAACGCGCAACCTCTCACCCAGGGGCAGAACGACCATTCTTACTCACCAGCATGACCGAGAGCCTCTCTCCCTGTCAATACCGAACGTTCTCCCCCTTGGGTTGGCGGACAGCCGGCAAGGGACCCGCCGCGTCTCCTCCGCGTCCGTGGCAGATACCTCAGGCGACCAGGCCGGCGCTGGTCAGCCAGATGTGTTCGCATGTCGCCGAGGCGTCTTGGAGCTTCTCGCGGGATTCCTGTGAAGCGTGGTAGAAGGTCCGCTCGATCATCCAGCACAAGGCGCGTGCCATCGATGAGGCTTGGTCCGGTGCGGTGCCGGCCTGGATGCCGGCGCGTTCGAGGACGGCGGTGATGGCCGCGATGAACAGGTCGGCCGTGTGGTTCCACAGTTCGCCGATCTCCGGCACGGTCAACGACAGGTCGATCGCCGTGCGCATGACCAGGCCGTGCTCATTCCACAGCTCGACCGTGCGCTGCATGGCCGCCGTGATGGCCGGGCGGGGCTCGTCCGTCTGCGCGGTGACCCGGGACCGTTCCCACAGGTGCTCGACGGTCCGGGCCACGAGCGCCGTGACCACTTCCTGCTTGGAGCCGAAGTAGAAGTACAGGGCGCCGCGTGTGATGCCGGCGCCCTGGGCGATGTCGCCAACGGTCATGGCGTCGTAGCCCTGTTGGGCCAGCAGGGCCTCGCAGGTGTCGAGGATGGCCCGCTCCCGGACATCCCCCTTGCGCTCGGTGGTGCGTCGGCTTCGCGCGGGCTGGTGGCCGGGCATCAGAGCTGAGCGCCCTCGGCGAAGTCGGTCGTACGGGAGAGGGCCTCCCATGCGCGGATGTCCTCGTCCACGGCCGCGCGGGCGGCGGTGATCAGCCGCAGCGCGTCCGAGCCCAGCACGAGGTGGGCCGGCGGCCGCTCGACCGAGGTGATGTGCACGACCGCTTCCCCGGCCTTGGCCGGATTGCCCAACTGGTTCCCGCTGGCCTTCTGTCGCGCCTCGCGGACGGGGACGAACAACTCGTCGTAGTCGTCGACGGTCCGCGCGACGCGTGTCATGGACCGTCCGGCCCAGTCGGTGCGGAACGAGCCGGGCTCGATCGCCGTCACATGGATTCCGAACTGTGCGACTTCCTTGCCCAGCGTCTCCAGGATGCCCTCCAGGGCGAACTTGCTGCCGTGGTAGGCGGACAGGCCGGGGACGGTCATGAGCCCGCCCATGGAGGTGACGGCCATCAGATGTCCGCGGCGGCGCCGCCGCATGTGGGGCAGCGCCGCCCGCAGGGTGGCCATTGCCCCGAACACATTGACCTCGAACTGCCGCCGCACCTCGGCCAGCGGGGTTTCCTCGAAGGTGCCCTCAAGGCCGTAGCCGGCGTTGGCGATGACGACGTCCAAGGGGCCGACGCTCTGCTCCACCTCCGCGACCGCACAGGGGACGGCATCGTCGTCCGTCACGTCCAGCAGGCGACCGTGAGCCCTACCGGGCCTGAGTTCCTCGAAGGCCCGCAGGTCCTCCTCGGAGCGGACGGTGCCGACGACGGTATGACCTGCGGCCAGGGCGGCCTCGGCGAAGGCACGTCCGAGGCCCGTGCTGACGCCGGTTATGAGCCAGTTCTGGTGCTTTTGCACTGTTCCTCCAAAGAGGGCTTGCAAGGAGTCGGACTACTCCCCCCAGGAAAAGTCTACATGGCGTCGATTTTTATCGTCACCGCGTTGATTCCGGTAGTGATCGCGACCGCTGCGTCCTACGCGTCAGGACTCACCGCGGCGTCGAGCGAGAGGGACTCCGGACAGCACGCGGTTGCGCCGACGAGTACTCAGGTGCCGCGGACGACCGGGGCGGAGTGTGCGTCGAGCGCATCGAGCACCGCGTCACCGTTCGTCCTGGCCCACTCCGTCAGCACCTGGATCGGATCGATCAGAGTCGCCCCGAGCCGGGTCAGCTCGTACTCGACACGAGGCGGCATCTCGGCATGGGCGTGGCGGCGGACAAGGCCGTGCGCTTCGAGCCTCCGGAGCGTCTGGGTGAGCATCTTGCGGGAGACCCCGCCGATCATCTCGACCAGTTCGCCATGGCGCGCGGGCCCCTTGCTCAGGCCGTAGAGCACGACCACCGTCCATTTGTCGGCAATCAGCTCGACCGCCAGTCGCGCGGGACAGTCGACGAGAAAAGGGTCACCGGGACGGAAAGCGCTCATGGCGTCCCATGGTAGATGCGCCAGAGATACCTGCGGGTCCCTGTCATCGGACACTCACCATCGTCGACGAGCCCGAGCCCCGCACTCTGCCGGGGCGACGGCGATGCCGGGGAATCTCGCCCTGCCGCCGGTCCGGCGCGGAAGAACCACCCACGGAGCTCAGGCGGGGCGGGCGGTCACACGATCACGGACACCGTTTTGACCTCCGTGTCGGCCAGAATGCCCTCGTAGCCGAGGTCCCTGCCGAGACCGGACGATTTCACGCCGCCCCAGGGCGTCTGCGGCCCACCGGGAGCCCAGCCATTGACGCCTACCGCGCCCGCCTGCAGCCCGGCCCGCAAGGTCGAATCAGCGCGGCGATGTCCGGCAATCGCTCATTCTGGGCGTATACGCGTCAACGTCACGTCATGGTGCGCGAGATGGGTAAGGAGCAGTTGCGCCATGACGGCGGTGGCGTCGTCGGCCTTGAGAAGCCGGTCCGACTCTGGTCCCTCCGAAGGGAAGGCGTAGTGTCCAGGCCGGACAATGGTCCGGCTGAAGAAGTCGCAGAAGACGTCGAAGAACGCTTCGTCGGAGCGAGCGGGAGCGTCCTGCCCCAGGGCCCTCAGTCCGGATTCGACAATGGTGTTGATGTAACGACGTCGAGCGTTCCGCTGATGGCGGTCCTCCGTGAAACTATTCTCCTCCGAGGCTTCCACCACTCGAAGCGTCCCGCTGTCGCCGCCGGGACTCTCACCGGGTGGTTGTCCTTCACGAACCTTGACCAGGGCCTCTTCCATCGAATCCGCGTGGATGAACCTCACATGCCTGACTCCCCTGTCGGGACTCTCCAGCTCGACGCGAAAGCGCGGCGAATCGTTCTCCCGGCCATCCGCTGAAGTCGGAGGCCGGTTCGCGCCATCGCCCTGTGGTGTCCTGGTCATTCCCTCTCCTCGGACGGCTTGTCAAGAGCGTTGCGAATCAACGACACAGCGACTATACACAGTATGTATACATGAGCGTAGGGGCCGCCGCCGACCGTCTCGGGACCGGCTTCCGACGCAAGGCCTACGCGGGAGGTGCCTCCTGCGTGCGCGTCGGACCGGTGGCCGGTTCGTATCCCCCGGTGACCATGCGCCCGAGGGCGCGTAGGAAGCCGTCGGTGTCAACAGGAGTGTCTGTCGCGACGAGAGCCGCGTAGCCGATGAGGGACGCGAGAGCGACCTGCGCGACAGCGCCGCTGTCTTCCGGCTCCGGTCCGCACTCCCTCCCCGGCATGCGCCGGGCGTCCAGCACGGAGGTGAGGTGCCGTTGAAGCGCATCGTGGCGTTCGCGGGCCACGGTGGCCAGGTGGGGCGTAACCGCCGCGTCTCCCCAGATCAGAGAGACGAGGCGGGCATGCCCCGTGCCTTCCGGCGGGGTGACATAGCCGATGAGCCGGCCGAGGAGCTCCGCTGCGCTCTCCGAGGGGAAGCCGCCCGCTTCCTGCTGACCGTCGCGTCCGGCGACGACGGCCAGCACCAGGTGCTCCTTGCTGGGGAAGTACCGGTACACCGCCCCGGTGGACAAACCGGTGGCGCGGACGATGTCGGCCATCGAGGTCCCGGCGAAACCGCGCTCGGTGAAGGCCTCGGTGGCCGCTTCGATGATCTGCCGTCGACGTGCATCGAGGTGGGCCTGCGTCACTTTGGGCATGCTCGCGCCCGCCCAGGTCCGTGCGGGCCGCCGTACCGCGCGTCTCGATGACCGGTCGGCCCGCGACGGGGCCCGGGGGCAGGGGATCGACTCATGAGGCCCAGGATACTGAGTTCCTGTATAAAAGAACGATCCCTCGTTTTTTTATTGACCAGAGAGAAGAAGACACATGGGCACCGCACCTGAGACGACGTTCGTGCTGGTACCGGGAGCGTGGCTGGGGGCATGGAGCTGGCATCCGGTGGCGCGCGTGCTGCGGGAGCACGGCCATCGTGCGCTGACCGTCACGGTCCCCGGACTTTCCTACGGCAGCTCTCCGGTCGGCCTGCGGTTGAGGGACGCGGTCGACCATGTCGTCGGCGAGGTGGTGGACCGCGACCTGACGAACGTCGTCCTGGTCGGCCACAGCTGGGGCGGCTACCCGGTCACGGGCGCCGCGCACCGACTGGCCGACCGGGTGCGGCACGTCGTGTACTACAACGCGGTCGTACCCGAGCGCGGTGTCTCGATGGCCGAGGAGAACGAGGCATACGGCGCGCTCATACGCGAGTCCATCGCCGCCACGTCGGACGGGACCGTCCCGCTGACGCTCGACGCGGTCCGCTACGGCCTGCTGCAGGGCGAGCCGGAGGAAATGCACGAACTCGTTTTCGGCCTGACGCTGCCGCAGCCGGGCCGATACATGACCGACGCACTGGAAGTGCCCTCGGTCACCGAGGCCGGCCTCGACGCCTCCTACGTCCTCGGTACCGACGACACGTCACTGGCCCGGCCGGGAACCGAGTTCGCCGCTCGTCTGGGCGTCGAGCCTCACATGGTGCCCGGTGGGCACATGGCCCTGCTGAACCACCCGGAGGACATCGCGACCGCACTGCTCAAACTGCTCTGAGCAGTGCGGGGACGGCCCGGCGCCGGTCAACACCGGGCCGGGTCAGGGCCGACGCGGCCTATTCCGGTCCGTCGGCCGGTGGAGGCTCAGACCGGGCAGCGCGGTGCGGCACTGCCCGGCGCCCTTGCGGAACCATGACCGGCAGCAACGCGCGGTTCCACCCGAAGGCGCGCAAGCCCGCCGAGCGATGTCGACGCGGGACCTTCCGGCAACCGCCGCGACACGCTCCACCGCTCGCGCAGCCGGCGACGGGAAGTGAACCGGATACGGCACCGCGCCGAGTGGGTACGGTGACTCGGCCCGTGTGACGGTCACCGCTGCTCCACAGAGCGCCCATCCCCGGGCTTTTTGGCGTGCGTGTCGTCACCAGAGGACCGGGACTGCCATGGCGGGATGCCGCGAAGTGCTCCGCGCCGCTCTCGCGGCACTCTCAGCGCAGGGCCCTGGTGAGGCCCAGCGCCGCGGTGCGCACCGCGGTACCGAGCTGCGCCGGATACCAGCGAGCCACCGGGACGGCCACCGAGATGGCGGCTGCCACCGTGCCGTCGGCGGCGAACACCGGAGCCGCCACGCAGTTCACCCCGGGCACCGCTTCCTGCTCCTCGTAGGCGAGACCGGCGAGACGGGCCTGGTCCAGCATCACGCGCAGGCGGTCCGGATCGGTCACCGATTGAGGGGTGAGGCGGGGCAGCGGGCCCGCCAGCAGTTCCTCGGTCTGCTCACGCGGAGAGAACGCGATCAGCGCTTTGCCCACCCCGGTGCAGCTCAGGGGCAGGGTGCCGCCCACCCTGGACGGCAGGGGCAGCCTCTCATGACCATGGATGCGTTCCAGGTAGACCACCGACCAGTCCTGCCGGACGCCCAAGTGCACCGTCTCCCGGGTCGCCTCGTACAGGTCCTGGAGGAACGGCAGTGCCACCTCCCGCAGATCCTGGCGGCGCGGCACCAGGCCTCCGAGATCGAAGAGCAGACCGCCGAGCTGGTACTCCTGCCCCACACGCTCCAGGAGTCCGAGACGCACCAGGTCGGCGGCGAGCCGGTGGACGGTGCTCTTGGCCAGTCCGGTGCCCGCCGCCAGTTCCGTCAGACGCCGCCTTCCGCCCGCCGGGCGGAAGCAGTCCAGCAGACTCACAGCCCTGTCGAGCATGCTGCCCTGCGCTGATTCGTTCCCTGCCACGGATCCAGCCTGCCACGAAGGTCCTGCCCCGTAGCCATGTGTTCCGCGTGATGGAACGTTCCTTGGCCTGCGCCCGGCATCCGTCTATACCTGCCTCATCGCCCGTCGGCCGGCCTCACTCGTCAAGAACCGCCCGGCCTTCCTCTCGGAGGTTGACCGCCATGAACACCCCCGCGATCCGTGAGACTGCCGACCTGCTGGCCGAGGCCGAACGGAGCGGCAAACCGGTTCCCCCGGTACGCGACCGGCTTCCCGCCCACGACGTCAACGCTGCGTACGCGGTGCAGCGGCTGAACGTGGAGCGCAAGCTGGCAGACGGCCGCCGTGTCGTAGGACGCAAGATCGGGCTGACGTCCCCCGCCGTGCAGGCGCAGCTGGGCGTCGACCGGCCCGACTTCGGTGCCCTGCTGTCGGACATGGTCGTGCCGGACGGCGGCACTGTGCCGGGAGGCCGGCTGTTGCAGCCGAAGGTCGAGGCGGAAGTGGCGCTGGTGCTCGGTGCCGACCTGGACGTCACGGAACCGAACGTCGCCGACATCATCCGCGCCACCGACTTCGCTCTGCCGGCCCTGGAGATCGTGGACAGCCGGATCACCGACTGGGACATCACCTTCGCCGACACCGTCGCCGACAACGCCTCCTGCGGGCTGTTCGTCCTCGGTGGCACACCGGTCCCCCTGACCGGTGTCGATCTTCGGCAGGTGGCCATGACGCTGGCGCGGGGCGAGGAGCAGGTCTCCTCGGGCACCGGCGCCGACTGCCTGGGCGGGCCCCTCAACGCCGCGGTGTGGCTGGCCGGTGCGCTGGCCGAGGTGGGCGACTCGCTCAAGGCGGGCGACGTGATCCTCACCGGGGCCCTGGGGCCGATGGTCCCGGCCGTTCCCGGCGACCTGTTCGAAGCCCGCATCTCCGGACTCGGTTCCGTCCGCGTCCGCTTCTCCCCCGAAGGAGCTGTCCAGTGACCACCTCAGTCGCCATCATCGGCTCCGGCAACATCGGCACCGACCTCATGATCAAGGTGCTGCGGCTGTCGGAGAACCTGAGGATCGTCGCGATGGCCGGCATCGACCCCGAGTCGGACGGCCTGGCCCGCGCGCGACGCCTCAAGATCGCCACCACACACGAAGGGATCGAAGGACTCGTACGGATGCCCGAGTTCGAGGATGTCGAGATCGTCTTCGACGCGACCTCCGCCGGAGCCCACCGGCGTCACGAAGAGGTCCTGCGCCCACTCGGCCGTACTCTGGTCGACCTCACACCGGCGGCCGTCGGCCCGTATGTGATCCCCCCGGTCAACGGCGACGAGCACCTCGCCGCGCCCAACGTCAACATGGTCACCTGTGGGGGCCAGGCCACCATTCCGATCGTGGCCGCCGTCAGCTCGGTCACCCCGGTCCACTACGGAGAGATCGTCGCCTCGCTCTCCTCCCGCTCCGCGGGCCCCGGAACCCGCGCCAACATCGACGAGTTCACCGAGACCACTTCTGCCGCCATCGAGAAGGTGGGCGGCGCGGCGAAGGGCAAGGCCATTATCGTCCTGAACCCGGCCGAGCCGCCGCTGATCATGCGTGACACGGTCTACTGCCTGGTCTCCGACTGCGACACCGCCAAGGTCCGTGAGGCCGTCTTCGCGATGGAGCGCGCCGTCCAGGAGTACGTGCCGGGCTACCGGCTCAAGCAGGACGTGCAGTTCGACCGGGTGCCCACCGAGGATCCTCAGCGTCGCCTTCTTCCGTCCGGCGAGCGGGACGGCACCGCCTGGAAGGTCTCCGTCTTCCTGGAGGTGGAGGGGGCCGCGCACTACCTGCCTGCCTACGCGGGCAACCTCGACATCATGACCTCTGCCGCGCTGCGCACCGCCGAGCGCGTCGCGGCCCACCGCAAGCAGGAGGTGCCGGCCAGGTGACCAGCGATCTCTACATCCAGGACGTGACCCTCAGGGACGGCATGCACGCCGTCCGGCACCGCTACTCGGTCGAACAGGCCCGTTCCATCGCCTCCGTACTGGACGCGGCGGGCGTCACAGCGATCGAGGTCGCTCACGGAGACGGGCTGTCCGGTTCCTCCCTCACCTACGGCGTCGGCGCGCACACCGACTGGGACTGGATCGAAGCCGTCGCCGACGCCGCGCGGCAGGCCGTTCCCACCACCCTGCTCCTGCCCGGCATCGGCACGGTGGAGGATCTCAGGCAGGCACACCGGCTGGGCATCCGCTCGGTACGGATCGCCACCCACTGCACCGAGGCCGACATCGCCGCCCAGCACATCGCGGCCGCTCGGGACCTCGGCATGGACGTCGCCGGCTTCCTGATGATGTCCCACATGGCGGAACCCGCCGAACTCGCCCGCCAGGCCAAGTTGATGGAGTCCTACGGAGCCACCTGTGTGTACGTCACGGACTCCGGCGGGCGTCTGACCATGGACGGGGTCCGCGCCCGCTTCCGGGCCTACCAGGACGTCCTCGATCCCTCGACCGACATGGGCATCCACGCCCACCACAACCTCGCCCTCGGTGTCGCCAACAGTGTGGTGGCCGTGGAAAGCGGCGCCGTCCGTGTCGATGCGTCCCTCGCCGGTCAGGGCGCGGGCGCGGGCAACTGTCCTCTGGAGGCCTTCGTCGCCGTGGCCGACCTCCAGGGCTGGCAGCACGGCTGCGATCTGTTCCCCCTGATGGACGCGGCGGACGACCTCGTCCGGCCTCTCCAGGACCGGGAGGTGCGTGTCGACCGCGAGACACTCACGCTCGGGTACGCGGGCGTGTATTCCAGCTTCCTGCGGCACGCGGAGGTCGCCGCCGAGCGCTACGACCTCGACACCCGTTCGATCCTCGTGGAGGTCGGACGCCGCAAGATGGTGGGCGGCCAGGAAGACATGATCACGGACGTCGCACTGGACCTCGCGCGGTCCTCCGCCGTTCGGCCGTGAGCCGGACGGGTTCTCGCTCGGGGAATCCCTGCGCCGTCCGCGTGGGCGGCGCAGGGACCCAGTCCGAACCTAAAAGGCAGAACGTTCTTTCTTGACACAACGGGCCTCGAACACGAACGATGTTGCCTCGAAGCGGCAGCCGTCACCGATGCGCCGTTGTCCTGTCGAGAATCTTTGGTCCTTACGACGGCATCCGCACGTAGGGCCACGGGAGGCATCGTGTTCATGGCGTTCGCTCATGCGTTCAAGACGCCTGACCTGCGTAAAAAGCTGCTCTTCACGCTCGGCATCATCGTGGTGTACCGACTGGGCACCCACATACCGGTTCCAGGCGTCGACTACCGAACGGTCCAGCAGTGCCTCGACCAGACGGCCGACAGCCAGGGGCTGTTCGGGCTGGTGAACCTGTTCAGCGGGGGTGCGCTGCTTCAGATCACGGTCTTCGCGCTCGGCATCCTGCCCTACATCACCGCCAGCATCATCCTGCAGCTGCTGACCGTGGTCATCCCACGCCTGGAGGCTCTCAAGAAGGAGGGCCAGGCAGGAACGGCGAAGATCACCCAGTACACCCGGTACCTGACGGTGGCACTCGCCGTCCTCCAGGCCACCGGACTGGTGGCCACCGCACGCAGTGGCGCGCTCTTCTCCGGTTGCGCAGTCGCCTCGGACATCGTCCCGGACCGGTCGACCTTCACTACGGTGACCATGGTCATCTGCATGACCGCCGGCACCTGTGTGGTGATGTGGCTCGGCGAGCTGATCACCGACCGCGGTATCGGAAACGGCATGTCGATCCTCATGTTCATCTCGATCGCCTCCACCGTCCCCTCCGCCCTGTGGGCGGTCAAGAAGCAGGGGACCCTGGCCGGCGGCTGGATCGAGTTCGGCGGTGTCATCCTCGTGTCACTGGCGCTGGTGGGCCTCGTGGTCTTCGTGGAGCAGGCCCAGCGCCGCATTCCGGTGCAGTACGCCAAGCGCATGATCGGCCGCCGCTCGTACGGCGGGACCTCGACCTACATCCCCCTGAAGCTCAACCAGGCAGGCGTCATCCCGGTCATCTTCGCCTCGTCACTTCTCTACCTGCCGTCCCTGATCGCACAGTTCTCGAGCGGCAACTCGGCCTGGAAGACCTGGATCGTCCGGAACCTCACCATGGGCGACCACCCGGTCTACATCACCGCGTACTTCGTGCTCATCGTGTTCTTCGCCTTCTTCTACGTCGCGATCACCTTCAACCCCGACGAGGTGTCGGACAACATGAAGCGGTACGGAGGCTTCGTCCCCGGGATCAGGGCCGGACGGCCCACCGCCGACTATCTGCGCTACACACTCAACCGGATCACCTGGCCTGGCGCGCTGTATCTGGGACTGATCGCCCTGGTCCCCACCGTCGCGCTGGCCGCGATCGGAGCCGGTCAGAACTTCCCGTTCGGCGGGACAAGCATCCTGATCATCGTCGGCGTGGGTTTGGAGACCGTACGGCAGATCGAGGGTCAGCTCCAGCAACGCAGCTATGAGGGCTTCCTGCGCTGACGACGCGGGACGCGGATTGTGTGGCACGGGCCCACCCGCGATCGACGGCGGTGACGAGGGGTTCGTACGTCACGTTCTGATCCGGGCGCCGCGACCGCCGTCCAGGCACGACCGGAGTCCCGAGCCGCCGGGCCCACGCCGGGCCGCGGCCCGGCGGCTCAGGTACCGGCGGCTCAGGTACCGGCGGCTACGTCCGCGTCCAGATCCGGCGCGACGGACGTCGCGGCAGCCGCGAACTCGGCAGGCTGCTCGATGTGTCCGAAGTGTCCGCTGTGCTCAAGCTCGACGAGATGCGCGTGCGGAATGGAAGCATGCAGTATCCCCGCCCACCGCGGCCCGGCGATGAAGTCGTGGGCGCCGGCGATGACGACCGTGGGTGCGGTGATCTCACCCAGTCGGTCACGCAGGTCGAAGAGTTCCGGCACCTGCGGAACCAGCCAAGCGCGAAGGCCCGTGACCAGGTCGGCGTATTCCGGCCTCCGGCCGGGAAAGTCGGCGAAGTACGCCGGAAGCGCATCGCGCAGTGCGGCCGTCATCGCCGCGTCGTCAGTCGCGGCCATCAGCCGTTCGAACGCGGAGGGGATCTCCGGGTCGACGGCTCCGTAGGCGGTGACGCCTGCCATGGCCGACTCCCAGAATCCCGGATCGGCCACCGCCGTCGTGTCGTACAGGATCAGACCTGCCACTCGGCCGGGGTACTCAAGGGCGTAGCGCTGCACCACGAATCCACCGTGGGAATGGCCGAGCAGCTGGACCCGAGGTGAGTCGAGGTCGTCGACGACGGCGGCGAGAAAGGCGACGTAGGTGGCGAGGTCGTAGGACTCCAGACGGCCTGAGTCACCCGTGCCGACCGGTTCCAGGTAGACCATCGTGCGGTGCTGCTCAAGCAGCGGCATCCGCAGATACGACCACGCGGTACCGGGGCCGCCGGAGTGCGCCACGCAGACCGGTCCTTGGCCTGCGACGTGGTACACCTGCCGGACACCGCCGACGGTGATCTCGTGGGTGCTCAGGGGGCTTGCGGACTTCAACTTGTTCTCCGATCAGGATGATGCTGACCTGACCAGATGCACGAGCCCCCGGCCGAGTTCGATCAGGTTCCGACTTTTCTCTGATCAGGGACCGGATGGAAGAGAGTGACCGTGCGAACCCGCCCGCTGTCCAGCGATTGCAGCCACACCGCGCTCGGTGGGCAGTGGTCGGGGGCCGAGGCTGGGTTGACGAGTTCGAGTTCCCAGATGAGCACGTCGTCTCCCGCGACGACATCGACCAGCCCGGGCCGGACTCCTGACTCCAGGTCGCCGTCCATCGCCCGCACGGCCAGGGCCACCCCACCGCTCACCGACGACGCCGGCACGACGAGCTGGGCGTCCGGCCACCACAGTTCGCTCACCACATGCCGGAAGTCGCCGCGCGCCGTGGCCCGCACCGCATCGGCGGCCTCCCGCTGTCGCGCCCCGATCCGCTCCGACACGTCCGCGTACGCCGCGTCGGCCGTGGCCCGCAGCGTGGCCGCGAGCGCACGGTGGGCATGGTGCAGGCGGCTGCGTACCGTCCCGACCGGGATGCCGCACACGGTGGCGATGTCCGCGTAGGACCGCACACTGCTGAAATGCCGCAGCATCGTGATCAGACGATCCTTCTCGGAAAGAGTCGCCATGGCGTGCCAGACCCAGTCCCGTGAGACCGTCCGCTCGAGCAACTCATCCGCGCCGAAGGCTTCATCGGCCGGCAGAAACCATTCGGGGTCGGCGACCGGGGTGGGCCGTTTCGCACGCACCCGCATGCGGCAGTTGTTGCGGACGACCGACCGCAGCCAGCCGCCGACCGCTGCGGGATCGCGTACCTCGCCGATCGACACGATCGCGGTCACCATCGCGTCCTGCACGGCGTCCTCGGCATCCGGACCGTGCCCCAGAATGCTCAACGCCACCGCCCGCATACCGGCTTCATGGCGCCGCACCAACATCCCGAGCGCCTCGACATCACCGCGCCGGGCGCAGCCGACCAACGTACTGTCGTCCATCGTTGCATAGTAATCGGGCCACCCTTGAACGCAGTTCGCCGTCGGCGACCCGCGTCTGCGACGGGCACACCAGCGACGAGCTTGGCTCGGCTCGTCTACGCGCCTACTCAGAGGCTCTGTCCGCCGGACAGGTCGATGACCGCGCCGGTCGCCCACTGGAAGGAGTCGGAAAGGACCGCGGGGACAGCGGCGGTGATGTCGTCGGGCATGGCGATGCGGCCCTGCGCGATCGTGTGGGCCGACAGCTGCTGCACCTCCGGCGAGTGCATGATGCCGCCTCCGAAGTCGGTCAGAACCGCCCCGCCCATCAGCGTGTTGACGCGAATGGAACGCTCGGCCAACTCGACGGCCTGATAGCGGGTCAGAACCTCGATCGCACCCTTGGTGGCAGCGTAGGCGGACATGCCCGGTACAACACCACGGGTCAGGGCAGTCGATACGTTCAGCACACGGCCCCCCTCATTGATCAGCGGCAGCAGCGCCTGGGTGAGGAAGAACGGGGCCTTGAGGTTGATCTGAACCAGTTCGTCGAACTGCTCCGGCGTGGTCGTCGCGTACGGAGCGTAGGTGCCGATGCCGGCGTTGTTGACGAGGTAGTCGAAGGTCTCTGCGCCGAAGCTCTCCTGCAGGGTGCTCCTGACGGTGGTTGCGAACTCCGCGAACATGTCGATCCGGGTGACGTCGAGCTGACGGAAGACCAGGTCCGGGCCGGCGGCCTCGGAGGCTGCGCGCTTGCTGGTGAGATAGGTGCCCAGAACCGCGACACCCGACTGCGTCAAGTGGTGCGCGATACCCATACCCAGTCCGCGTCCAGCACCAGTGACCAGGGCAATCTTCCGGTCCGTCATGGGATTCCTTTCATGAATCAGGCGGATTCCAGCATGGAGGGGACCGCCCGGGATGGATGGTGTCCGTGCGGTGAACCGGCGCCACGAACCGGGTTGCGGCTCGGGCATACGCAGGCTGCCAGGAATGGCACGGGCCCAGCCGCACCTCGCGTGGCTGGGCCCGCTCCGGGGTCTACTCGAAGTCGCACCCTGGATTGGGAGCATCCTGCGACAGCGGAGCGCCATGCGGAAGGACATAGAGCACGTCGAGGACGACATCGGTCTTGCCGAGGTTGCGGCCGATGTGCACGTGGTTCGCACCGGCCGGCTCCGTGAGGCTGCTGCCGGCCTTGTACACCCCGTCGGACTCGCAGCCGGAGTCGAAGTGGCTGAGAGTACCGTGCTCAACGAAGCCGTAGAGGGTTCCGTCGTGGTAATGCCAGCCTGTGCCCTGACCAGGGGGAACGGTGATCTGGCGGAGGATGTAGTCGGTTCCGCCCACTGTGGTCTGGGAAATGATGGTGCCCGATACGCCCGGACCGCCGGGGGTGGCGAACGCGGGGACGCCGACGCCGACGCCGAGGGAGAGGCCGAGGGCCGCGCCCAGCGTCCCTCCTGTCCGTAGCAGATTCTTGCGCAATGCGGTCACACCTTTCAGGGGTCCGGCCAGGCCCGCAGGACCGTTGCAAGAGAGAACGGTTACAAGATAGAACGGTCGATCTCGCCTGACGGTGTGCACCAGAGTGCACCAGGCGAGCCGCTACGTCAATACCGAACGTTCTGCCGCAGATACCGGATCGAGGGCGCCTCTCGCACTCAGCGTCCGCCGGCGCGCAGATGAGACGTGAAGAACTCGACGGCAGCCGAGGAGGTGGCCTCGAACTCGTCGACGTAGGGGGCGAAGTGGCCACCAGGGATGATCTTCAGGCGCTTGGGTTCCAAGGCTCGGTTGTAGGCCGACAACTGCAAGTCGGTGCCCGACACCGTGTCTTCGTCGGCAACGATCATCAGCAGCGGCCGGGGGCTCACCATCTCGATGTAGTCGCCGGCGTTGTAGACACGGCTCCACTCGCCGGTACGGACGGTGACTTCGTTGCGCCACGACGGGGCGATCTCCCCGACCCTGGTGAAGTAGGCGAACGCGTCGTCGGCGGGGTAGACCGGGCGGTCGGCCACATCCCCGATCACCGGGCGCATCGCGACTTCCCCCGTCCGCATGCGGGCGATCCGCTCTGCCGCGAACTGCTCGCCGGCTTCCCTCAACTGCGCCATGGGGGTACGCCGCCATCCGGTCTGCACGCCGTTGATCGCGGGTGTCTGGGAGACCACGGCCTTGACCCTGAGGTCACTGGCCGCAACGACGACGGCGTGCCCACCGCTGTAGCTGGTCCCCCACACCCCGACGCGGTCGGGGTCGACCTCCGGCAGTGTGCAGGAGTAGGTGATGGCATGCCGGTAGTCCTCGATCTGACGCCATGGATCGATCTCCTGACGCGGACTGCCCTGGCTCGCCCCGAAGTTGCGGTGGTCGTAGACCAGTACGGCAAGCCCGGCGGCGGCGAACCGCTCGGCGTAGCGATCCAGGTATGCCTCCTTGACCAATGAGAACCCATGAGCCATGACGACGACGGCAGCCGGGCCGCCGTGGGCCGGCGGATAGAACCAGCCGCGCAATGTGGTGCCATCCGCGTCGAACTCGACGTCACGGCGTGTGTTGGATGGGAATGGTGCGGACATGAGCGAGGCTCCTTACGCAGAACTCCAGCAGGAGGGATCGAGGTGGTGAAGGCATTGAGCCCCGATCGGGCATCCCGGGCACGGGCTTCCACCGGCGATCGCAGCGATGGCTGATGCTGCTCTCTTCGCGGGGTCGACCCGGGGAATCGAGCCCGCCCGCGCCCGGTCGGCGGCGGCAACTCCGCTCAGCGGCCCGGGTGACTGCCTGCCCACACGACAGGGGTGCGACCTGCCCACGGGTTCGCCCGTTCGAGCTGGCCGGCCAGGCGGTAGAGGCGGTCTTCGAGGCCGTATCCGGTGGTGAACTGCATACCGATGGGAAGCCCCGTCCCGGCGTCGGTCTCCAACGGCACCGACATCGCGGGCGTACCCGCCGTGTTGGAGGGCATGGTGAACGGCGAGCGGTCGAAGACCCTGCGAATCCAGCCGAGGCCGTCCAGTGTCTCTGCGTCCTCGGCAAAGGTCCCCAGAGGCACGGGAAGCTCGGGCAGGGTCGGGCTGAGCAGGATGTCGTGGCCGTCGAAGTACTGGCCCAGGCTGCGGGCGACCCGGTTGCGGACGGTGAGAGCGGTCGCGAATTCGGCGCCGCTGACACGCTGCCCGTAGTGGTAGCCGGCGAGGGTCACGGGTTCGAGGGTCGAAGCGTCGATGGGCCGGTTGAAGGCGCCGGCGAGCTGGTCGATCGACGTCGCGAGGTTCACCGTGAAAATACGGGCGTTGGCCAGCACGTACTCCTCCCAGTCGATCCCGAGGTCGACCGGGGTCTCCTCCACCCGGTGACCGAGGGATTCAAGCAGTCGCACAGTGCGGGAGAGCGCGTCGGACACCGGTGCGGTGGTGCGGTGTCCGCCCCACCCCTGGGTGAGTACACCGATCCGCAGCACGCCGGGATCGCGGGTGATCTCTTCGGCGTACGGCCGGGAGGGCTGCTGGGCGAAGTAGGGGTCACCCGGTTCGGGGCCGAGGATCTGGTCGAACAGTGCCGCGCTGTCGCGCACCGTGCGGCTGACGCTGCCGTGTGCGGCCAGCCCGTTGAAGAGTTCGTCGAAGTCCGGTGCCATGGACACGCGGCCCCGGGTGGGCTTCATGCCGAAGAGCCCGTTGTAGGCGGCGGGGACGCGGAGGGATCCGGCGGCGTCCGTGCCGTGCGCGAGGGGAACTACGCCGGCCGCGACAGCGGCGGCGGAGCCGCCGCTGGATCCGCCCGCACTGCGCTCGGGGTTCCACGGGTTGCGGGTCGGGCCGTACAGCACCGGCTCCGTCGTGATGCTGTAGGCCATCTCCGATGTCGCGGTGCGCCCCATCGTGACCAGACCGGCGCGACGAAAACGCCTCATCAGGGCAGAATCGGCGTGAGAGACGTTACCGGCCGCGAGGCGACTGCCCAGCTCCATGCGCCGCCCAGCCATGGCGACGCCGATGTCCTTGATCAGAAAAGGGACACCGGCCAGCGGCGCGTCACGCTCGGGCTCGTCGTCGGCCGGCCATGTCTCCACGATCGCGTTGATCTGCGGATTGACCATCTGTGCGGCCTGGCTCGCGACTGCTTGCAGGTCGGCGGGGGTCACTTCCCCCTTCGCCACCATGGCCCCGAGCTCGACCGCGTCGAAGTTCACATACTCGTCGACTCTCACTTCTGCTCCCATCAGAGAGAAAGATACTCATCAGTACCGGATGATACCCAACGGTATCATGAGGGACTGACAAGTATCGGATCGGCGGATCGTCGGTGAATCTCCTGACCACGGGGCGTGTGTCGACGTCGGTGAGGAACGTGACCGAGAGCGAGGCCGACGAGGAACCCACAGGGCGGTACCTCTGGGTACCCATCGGCTTCCCTAACGTCGAGGGATGCAGGGCAGACCTTCAAGGGTGCCGATGTCAGCCGCGGCGCCTCTTGCCGGCCGTGCGTGCCTTCATCCGTCAGTACACATACCTAGGACCCACCATGACCAACAGCCCGACCACCTACGTCCTCGTGCACGGTGCCTGGCACGACGGGCAGTCGTGGAACCGCGTCGCCTCACTGCTCACGTCCCGGGGTCACCGTGTCTTCACGCCGTCTCTCACCGGCCACGGGGACAAGGCGCATCTGCTGACCCCCGAGGTGGGCCTCACCACCCACGTCAACGACGTCACCGGGCTCGTTCTGGAGCACGACCTGGACGACATCGTCCTTGTCGGACACAGCTACGCCGGTATGGTCATCTCCGGCGTCGCGAACCGGATTCCCGCGCGCATTGCCCGTCTGGTGTACCTCGATGCGATGGTGCCGACGCACGGTGAGACCGCCATCGATGTCATGCCGCGCACACAGAGCATGATCAACGGTGTGGCGGACAGCGCTCAGCCCTGGCGCATCCCGCCGCTGCCGGAGTTGCCGGCGCCTCTGGGTTTGTTCGGAGTCACCGATCCCGGCGACATCGCCTGGCTCAGGGCCACGCTGTCGGACGCGTCGGCCCTCTGCTTCCAGCAGCCGGTAGAGATGGACAACCCTGAACAGGCACTCATCCCGAGGACCCATGTTCTCTGCACCGGCGACGAGCCCGAGGACGTCACCCGCCGCCCCGTCCCAAAGCTTCAGCCCAACGGCGAGCCGTCTCGCATCCACACGCTGGACACCGGCCACGACGCCATGATCACCAAGCCGGTGGAAGTCTGCGCGCTGCTGCTCGACTCCTGAGCCGGGGCCGCTGTTCAGATGCTGAGCTGATCTTCGACGCCCTTCCACCGGCGTGACCGCTGTCAAGAGCCCCGGCTCGTGGTCTCGGGCCCGTCAGACAGTGCGCCCCAGCAGGGAAAGAAGCTGAACGGCGGGATCGGTGCCGCCGGCGGCCACCGGCGCGGCGATGATTCCCAGGTCTGCCATTCTCTCGGCGTTGGTGCGCGCGTAGGCCAGGCCGTGGGCGACCGCGGCCGGGTCGAGTGCCTCGGACCGGCCGCACCCGCGGGCCAGGTCCCACTCGTGGACCGTCAGGTCAACGAGAATCTGGTCCGCGTACATGGTCAACGGGGCTTCCCCGAAGGAAAACTGGGCGGTCCCGGAAAGATCGGCGCCATTCCAGGCCGCCAGGGAGCGCTTCGCGGCCTCGTCCCACGCGCGTACGGGGTCCGCGCCGACCATGTCGCCGTCGTAGCGGTCGCCCACCTGCGCCATGGTCTCTCCGGCGAGCAGGTGTGGCACCCACAAGTGCTCGCCGACCAGGTGATTGACGAGATCCCGCACTGTCCACTCGGTGCACGGCGTCGCATCGTTCCACTGGTCGCGGCCGACCGCGTGCACGCGCGTACCGAAGCGGTCGATGGCATCGGGGATCAACTGCAGGGCCGAATTCGACATGGCGTCAGATTAACGCCCGTGGTCTTTCACCTCCCCGTACGGAGCCCGACCGGACGGGCGCGGCAGGCGAGCAGGCACGTGAGGGTCTGCTCGCCTGCACGGGCTGGTCAGATCCTTCGCGCGTGGAACATCCACATGGAGTCACCGCCGCGGGCGGGGTCCCAGTGGGCAGGTACATGACGGTCGATGAGTCCGCCATGCTCCGCGAATTCCGACTCCGAGACCTCCCATTGCGCCGACGACAGCCACTGGGAGGGGGCAACCCCCGGGCCGGGAGCGGTGTGGGGGACGAGCCCGTCGACGATGCTGCCCTCGCCCGAGTCCTGGGTCTCCTCCCCGTTCTCCCGATGGTGGGCGGCCAGCTGCGCCCGTTGCTCCGGCGTCGCTGTCAGGTAGTCTCCCGCCAGCCAGGCAGCCGGTGCCGGGCTCGCGGCGATGTCGGCGGCGATCGTGTCGCTCGTGGCGCGGTCGAGATAGAACAGCAGCCCCTCCAGGAGCCACGCTGTGGGCCGGAAGTCGTCGAATCCCGCGGCGGCGATCAGCTCGCGCCAATTGCCTGTGGCGTCCGAGTCGATCGGAACCCGCTCCGCCGTCGCCGACAGACCGCTTCTGGCGACCAACTCGTCCTTGAAGGCGTGGACATCGGGAGTGTCGATCTCGAAGATCCGCGTACCGGCCGGCCACTGCATCCGGTAGGCACGAGCGTCGAGACCAGACCCCAGCAGGACGATCTGACGGGCGCCGGCTTGGACCGTCGCCTTGAGGTAGGTGTCGAAAAAGTGCGTACGGACAGTTACGTACTCACCCATGACCTGGGTCAGTGACGAGGTCTCGTTCACGCCGTCAGCGAGGTGGCCGCGCTGTTCGGCGGGCACTTCCTGTCGAGCGGAGACCAGCAGTCGGGCCAGCGGGTCGTCGAAGAGCGCATCGGCCCGGGTGCCTTCATGGGCACGCATCGACGCGGTCGCCACGGCGCTGCTCGCGATGGATTCCGGAATCTTGAGTTCAGCCACACCAGGACTGTAACGAACGATCATTACATTGATGCGGCGAGCCCGCTCGGCAGGAAGAGACCCTCTCTGGTGTCGCAAATGTCCGATCAGATTGTCGCGCTGATCCGAGCCTGTACGGCCGGTCTCTTTCTAGACTGCCGGTGTGACATTGAACTACCGTAACGGAGTGGCGAGTTGAGTACGATCGCGATTGTCGGCGCAGGCCCTCAGCTCGGGCAGGCAATCGGCCGGAGGTTCGCCAGTGAGGGATTCGACGTAGCACTGATCGCTCGCAACCGTACGACGCTGCAGGCGATGGCCGAAGACCTGGCCGACACAGGTGTCCGGGTCGAGATTTTCCCCGCCGACGTGACCGACCGCCCCGCTCTGCACGCGGCGCTGACCGCAGCCGAGGAGCTGCTGGGCCCGATCGACGTCCTTGAGTACTCCCCCGCCCCGGGCCCGGCCGACCTGCGCAAGGCGCCGCTCGTAGAGGCCACGAGTGTCACCGTCGACTCGGTCCTGGCGCAACTGGACCTCTACCTGCTCGGCGGTGTCGCAGCCGTGGAGCATGTTCTGCCTGCCATGCTGAAGCGTGGCACCGGGACGATTCTGGTCAGCAGTGGCGCGGGTTCCGGTCCGATCATCGCTCCCCACGTGGCGAACGTTCAGATCGCCACCGGCGGAATGCGCAACTGGATCCTCAATCTGCATGCCGCGCTCTCCGGCACCGGCGTCTACGCCGGGCATGTGGCGATCGCCGCGTTCATCGGCCAAGGCGGCGTCGACTCCCAGCCGGAGACGATGGCAGACGCCTACTGGCGGATGCACGCCGAGCGCACCGAGGCCGAGCTGCTGATCCAGGACCTGCCGGACGACTATCTGGAAAAGGGCCTGGCGGACAAGTTCGTCGACTCCTGAGCAAGCCAGTACGACGGGCCTGACGGCTCGCGGGCCGGGCATCTGGCCGTGACAGAAGACTCTCGATTGATCATCAGCATTCAGAGGCACATCGCATGAACACACGTACGACATCCGTGACCGGCTTCGTTCCGCAGCTGGATCCGGCGGCGATCGAAGACCTGCGCACTCGGGCCCGTGCGACTCGCTGGCCCGATACCTACGAGGGCGCCGGCTGGTCTCTCGGTGCCGATGTCGACTACCTGCGCGAACTCGTCGAGTACTGGGCGGACGGCTACGACTTCGAGGCCCACCGGGCCAGGCTCGCCGAGCTGCCGAGCCACCGCGTCGAGATCGACGGCATGGGGATCCACTTCCTCCACGCCCGCGCCGAGGCCCGGCCGGACGGTACCGCACCGATGCCACTGCTCCTCGCACACGGCTGGCCGGACTCGTCGTGGCGCTACCGCAAGACCCTTCCGCTGCTGACCCGGCCAGGGGCGCAGCCGGGCGAAGAGGCGCAGGTCTTCGATGTCGTCGTCCCCGACATGCCCGGCTTCGGTTTCTCCGACCGGCTCACCGGCGCGGCACCCGATGTGCGCGCCGTGGCCGGTATGTGGGCCGAGCTCATGACGTCCCTCGGGTACGAGCGGTTCGCCGTCGCCGGTGGTGACTTCGGCGCCCATGTAGTGCGCTATCTCGCGCTCGATTTCCCCGAGCGGGTCATCGCCGTACACCGCATGGACGGCGATCTTCCGGCCGGGGATCCCGCGACGCTCACCCAGGAGGAGCGTGACTGGATCCGGGACAGCCAGAACTGGCAGGCGCGGGAAGGCGCGTACTCGGCGATCCAGGTCACCAAACCGCAGACCGCTGCCGTGGGCCTCACCGACTCGCCGGCCGGCCTGGCCGCCTGGATCGTGGAGAAGCTCCAGGCGTGGAGCGACTGCAAGGGTGACCTGGAGTCCGTCTACACACGGGACGAGATTCTCGAGCTGCTCACCGAGTACTGGGTGACCGGCACGATCGGTTCGTCGATCCGTTCCTACCCGGCGATGGTGAGGATTCCCGCGGACCAGCTGCCCCGGCGGGTCGAAGTCCCCTCCGGCTTCACGATGTTCCCACGTGACTTCAAGAACGCTCCGAGGCCGTGGCTCGAACGGATGACCAACCTCGTCTACTACAGCGAGCCGACCCGCGGCGGCCACTTCGTCCCCTTCGAAGACCCTGAACTCTACGTCCAGGAGCTGCGGAAGTTTCTCGGCACCGGGTTCTGAGGAGCCGCCCCCCACTGGCCCGGGATCCAGGCAGGACGACACCTGACGACCACTGAGCGACCGGTACACCCGGTCGTTCAGTGGTCTGTGTACTCCACCGACCCCCATGGTGCCGACCGCGTCGAGAACTCTGCGCACGCCGCGGTCACGCGTGCATGCCGCCGGCCCGCCGAGGGACTGACCACCGGGACACGGCGACGCACACCAGGAACTGCACCGCGAGGAGGCGGCGCAGCTGGCGTTCATCTCCACCGAGTACTGCACACACCTGGAGCAGACCCGCGCCGCTCCCCCTCCCGCGAGGTGCTGGCGCGGCTCACTCGCGCGCTGCGCTGTCAAATGCCGAGCGCGATCACCCGCACCACCCCACCGGGACTCCGCGTACCTTCCTGGGCCCGCACCGGCATGGCCGACGTCTGTACGGCGGCTTGGACGCGGACGACTTCGCCCGGGCCTCGGTCCGGCACCTGCGCGCCGTCGCGGCGCGCTACCCGGATGCCCCCCGAGGTGACCGGCCTGGTCGATGAGCTGCTCGCGGGCAGTGAGGAGTTCGCGAGTATCTGAGCCGACCACGACGTAAGTACGCGATCCGCGCCGCAAGTCGTCATCTGTACCGCTGTCCCCGGCTCGACGTCGTCGCAAGCGCTACGGGTGCTGTCTGCCGTAGGCGTCCAACGCGCAGGGGTGCCCGGCCGACCCCGAGAAGCGAGCAAGCCGGGCGTAATCCATCCGACACGACAAGTATGCCGGACGAACCGAGCACGCCCAGATGACTGATGTCCACCGGCAGTTACTCAAGTGCGTGCCCCTCATTTCTGAAACGGTTCAACGGCAATGCGAGCCAGTGGGACGACCGGGCTCTCGGTTCACGCCCCGCCACTGAAGGGGTACGGCTGATCGTCTGCGCACAACCACCCTGCTCTGGCGTCCAGTTGTGCTTAATCGACGCCGGCAGACCGCGGTCTGCCCGCTTCACCACCAGCATCGCCTGATGCCTGGTTACGCCCCCGAACCGAGGCCACTGCCGACGAGCGGACACCGGGGACCGCATGTCGACGACCGAGCACGGGCCCGCGCCCCGTTCACGTGGATGCCCGACGCTCCCTCACCGGACAGTCTCCCGTCACCGAGGCCTCGCGACAGCGGCTCCGCACGCTCTGCGCCACCGCCCAGCCGGTTGCGGCAGCTGCCGGGCGTCGACGCGGGAGGGTCGGGATCCGCGATGCGACCGCACGCCACAGGGCCGCCCTCCCACACCACGGCTGAGCAGGGCCGACAACCCACCTCCGCGGCCGGCGCCCGCACACCGAAGACAACTGGTCAGTAGTTGCGTGCCCGCCCATTTTGAAACGTTCCATTGACACCCGGTTCAGTGTCCCTTAATTTCGTCCCACCTCGACGACAGGGGAATGACATGAGCACAGAGATCAACTCTGCGGCATCGCCCATTCGACGCCGTCTGAGCGCGGAGTACCTCCGCGCGCTGCCGAAGGCGGAGGTGCACTGTCATCTCGAAGGCTGCGTACCTCCGGAGACCGCGCGCCGCCTGGCCGAGCGCCACGGCGTCACTCTCCCCGCCGGAGCACGTGACGGGGGCGGACGCTACCTCTTCCGCAACTTCGACGAGGGACTGGCGATCTACGTCGCCGTGTCGAAATCGATGCAGACGCGGGATGACTTCAGGGCCGTCACCTACGAAAGTCTCCTCGCGGGCGCCGAAGGGGGACTCCGGTACCGGGAGATCGCCTTCAACCCGCAGAACCATCCCGAGCTGAGCTACGCCGACATGATGGACGGCATCCTCACCGGCGCTCGCGAGGCCCAAAAGGAGGCCGGCGTCGAGTCGCGCGTCATCGTCGCGATCAACCGCGAACTGGGCGGCGAAGCGGCACTCGCCCTGGTCCGCGACGTGCTCGCCCATCCCCACGACGAGGTGGTGGCGATCGGCCTCGACTCGAACGAGCTGGCAGGACGGCCGTCCGAGTTCGTGGCCGCGTACGACCTGGCCCGCGAGGCAGGCCTCAAGCTGACGGCACACGCGGGAGAGCACGGCGACTCCACCGAGATGGTCGAGTGCCTGGACCTTCTCCAGGTGGACCGCATCGACCACGGATACGCGGCACTGCTCGATCCCGAGCTGTTGTCGCGAACCGTTGCCTCGCAGATCCCCTATTCGGCGTGCTGGTTCATCGACTACCCCGAACTGGAGGTGGAGGGGCGACGCCGCGACGTCGCGGCGATGGCCGCGGCAGGGCTGAACATGTGTCTCAACTCCGACGACCCGGCACTCATCGGGCCGGAGCTCCACGACGACTTCATCGATGCCGCCGCGCATCTCGGATGGACCGTCGAGGACGCCGAGAAGTACGCGCTCGCCGGCCTCGACGCCTGCTTCGCGGACGACGCCACCACCGACCGCCTTCGTGCCGAGTTCAGGACCGAACTCGAGCGTCTCCGTCCGGTCGCCTACGGCTCAGACGACAAGTAGGGACACGACACGATGACCGACAAGCTGAATCCAACCGGTGGCGCGCTGTCGCGCCGTGGACTGCTGGGGCTCGGCCTCTCCACCACGGTGGGCTTCGCACTCACCGGTTGTGGATCCTCTTCGCGCACCGGGGCGGGCAGCGACCTGGGGCAGCTCGAGTACGCCTTCTCCTGGCTGTACGACGTGACACAGGCCGGTCCGTACATGGCGGACACGGAGGGCTACTACAAGAAGGTCGGCTTCTCGTCGGTCAAGTTCATTCCGGGTGGGCCGTCGGCCGTCTCTGTACTGACCCAGCTGGCGAGTGAAACCGCACAGTTCGGCGTCTCGTCGCCGACGGAGATCGTCGCGGCGAACCAGAACGGCGCATCGTTCCGGGTCATCGGCACGGTCTACCAGAAGACGCCGTCCTGCATCGTGTCGCTGAAGCGCAACCCCATCAGGACACCGACGGATCTGAAGGGGCGGACCATAGCCGTTTCCGACGCGGACAAGCCCGCGATGGAGGCGTTCCTCGCCGTCAACGGCCTCAGGTCCTCGGACACGACGATCGTGCCGTTCCAGTACGACCCCGCCCCTCTGGTCGCCGGTCAGGTGGACGGGATCATGGACTACTCGACGAATTCTCCGATCAGCCTCAGACAGGCCGGACACGAGACGGCCGTGATGATGTTCGCGGACCACAAGTACGCCACCATCACTCAGACCTACGTCGCCTCGACGAACCAGATCTCCAAGAACCGGACGCTGCTCAAGGCTGCCCTCCGCGCCGACATCATGGGCTGGCGGGCGAACATCGCCGACCCGGAGGCGGGCGCGAAGCTGGCCGTGAACAAGTACGGCAAGTCGTTGCAGTACCAGCTCGAGAACCAGCTGGCCTGCAACAAGGCGGAGATCGCCCTGATCAGGACCGCCGACACCGAGAAGAACGGCATCCTGACCGTCACGCAGGAGCTGCAGAGCGAGACCGTCGAGACACTCGGGCTCACCGGCGTTCACACGACCGTGGACAAGCTCTTCGACATGTCGCTGCTGGCCGAGGTCTACCGGGAGCACCCAGAACTGAAGGCACTGTCGTGACCGAGCAACAGGGAACCGACTCCTCCGTCGACGACGCCGGAGCGGCATCCGAAGACGACGACTTCGCGCGCGACGTCGGAGCGGCAGTGCGCCATCGGCGTCAGGAGCTCGGTATGGCAGGCAAGGAGCTCGCCGCCCGTCTGGGAGTGTCCGCGTCGTTCATCACTCAGCTCGAGCGGGGGCAGTCTTCCATCAGTCTGCCTCGACTCTACCGCCTGGCGGAGTTACTGGGCACCACGCCGAACGGCCTGCTCCCGGTCAGCTCCACGTCGATCCTGGTCACCCGGGCCGGAACCGGTCAGGAGATGCGGGCGGGCAATCGCGACGACGCCCAGCGGCCGCGGCTCCTGACGCGCGGGGGTTCGGGGCTGTCGCTCAAGGCGCACCGCTATCTCATCGAGCAGTCGGACCCGCCGCAGGACTGGTTCGAGCACGACGGGGAGGACTTCGTGTACGTGATCCGCGGTCTTTTGCGCGTCGACTTCCTGCGAGGCCGACCTGTGGACCTCGGCCCTGGCGACGCGCTCAACCACGACGGTGACGTCCCCCATCGGTGGGGCCTCGGAAGCGATCAGCCCGCCGAAGTCCTCATCGTCAGCAACTTCCCACACTGAGAGCGAGGAGCCCGAATGCCTGCTCAGGTAGACCAAGCACATACCACAGGGCCCGCTGGAATCGAACTTCACGAGGTCACCAAGACCTTCATGGCGAAGCGGCAGCGCGTCGACGCCCTCGGGGGCGTGAGTCTCTCGGTCGACCGGAACCGGTTCGTGAGTCTGATCGGTCGATCCGGGTGCGGGAAGTCGACCGTGCTGCGCCTGCTCGCCGACCTGGATCACCCGACTGAGGGCAGCGTGTCGGTCCATGGTGAGAGCCCTTCGGTCGCCCGCAAGGGCGGTCGTCTGGGAGTCGCTTTCCAGGACTCCGCGCTGCTGCCGTGGCGCACTGTCACGGACAACATCCGGCTTCCGCTCGAAGTGGCCGGCCGGCGCCCCGGTCGTTCGACCATCCAGGACGTCGTCGAGTTGGTGGGACTGCGGGGATTCGAGGATGCACGGCCCAGTCAGTTGTCCGGCGGTATGCGGCAGCGGGTCTCGATCGCGAGGGCTCTCGCCTTCGAACCGGACGTCCTTCTGCTCGACGAGCCGTTCGGCGCACTCGATGACATGACCCGGCAGCGGATGAACCTCGAACTCCAGCGGATCTGGACGCAGAGGCCGGCCACGACGCTGCTCGTCACCCATGGAATATCCGAAGCGATCTTCCTCTCGGACCTGGTCGTCGTGATGACGCCGCGCCCGGGTCGCATCCTTCGCACCGTAGCGATCGACCTGCCGCGCCCCCGGGTGCCGGAAATGATGCGGAGCCCTGAGTTCCAGCGTCTCGTCGACGAGCTGAGCGAGCTGTTGTTCGAGGACGACGCGACCGCTCGGGTCGACGCGGCCGGGCCGGCTACCGGGCGGAGTGCGTGAGATGACCTCCACGGACATGAGTCAGGGGCCACCGGTGTTTCCCGCGGGCCCGTCGTTGAAGCGGCGTTCCGCCAAGAGATCCGGGCGCGCCCAGCGCCAAGTCCCGGGCGCCGTGTGGACCCTCGGGGGATTCGCGGTCGCCGTCGGACTGTGGTGGCTGGTCGCCCTCTCCGAGATGCTTCCCGCCGGCTCGGTGCCGACACCACTGAGCGTGGCCGAGGACTTGACCGGAAACCTCTCGTTCTACCTCTCCAACGCCGCTCCCACCCTCGTCACGGCGCTTGAGGGCTTTGCCATCGCCGCTGTGATCAGCCTCGTCTTCGGTGCGCTCGGATCGCTGACCGGACTGCTCGAGCGCACGGTCTCCCGCGTCGCTCTCGCCATCTACTGCCTGCCGCTGCCCGCGCTCCTCCCGTTGATCGCCAGCCTCGGAGGCCCCGGCCAGCCCACGAGAATCACGATGGCGGTGCTGTTCTCGTTCTTCCCCATGCTCATCGGGGTGATCGCGGGTCTTCGTGCCACCCCGGCCGACATCGCCGCGATCGTGCACTGCGCGGGCGGTGGCCGTCTGCAGATCCTCCGCAAGGTCGGACTCCGGTCGGCGCTTCCGAACATCGTGGCCGGCGCACGCATCGCCGGTCCGGGAGCGTTCCTCGGGGCTCTCGTGGGTGAGTTCAGCGGCGCCGACAACGGGCTGGGTGTGGTGCTCGTGGTCAGCCAGCAGAAGCTGCAGATCGCGCAGACCTGGGGCATCGCCATTGTTGCCACCGTGATCGGCGGTCTCCTCTACATGGCGATCACGGCGATCGGCCGCTGGCTGCACGTGGAGCCGGTCGAGTCCCAGACCTCGTTCGCGGCGGCGCCCGGCGCCGGCCCGGTGGCGCGAGTGGCCGAGTTCCTCACGCCTGCCGTCGCACTGATCGTGCTCTGGGTCGCGATCATTCTGTTCGGGGGTGTGACCCCCCTGGTGTTCAAGTCCCCGCTCGATGTGCTGGACTACCTGGTCGGCGATCAGGCCGCCGCCGCCCATCGCAGCGCGTTGGCGACGGACTGGCTGATCACCATGCGCGATGCCGGCATGATCTTCGGCGTCGGCATGGCCGCGGCATTCCTCGCGGGATGCGTCCTCGTGAGTTTTCCCGTGCTGCTGCGACTGGGCCTTCCGCTGCTCCTCGCATCGCAGTGCGTGCCCCAGATCGCCTTCATCCCGCTGCTCGTCGCCATCTGCGGTCGGGGCACCGCGTTCATCATCGTCACCGGGCTTCTGGTGGTCTTCTTCCCGGCGATGATCGTCATCGTCACGGCACTGGAGGAACGGTCGCGGTCCACTCTCGACGTGGTCGGCGTCTTCGGCGGTGGGCGCTGGGCGACCCTCCGGTTCGTCAGGGTCCCCGGATCGGTTCCGGGCATCCTGAACGCTGCGCGAATCAGCATCCCGCTCGCTCTTTTCGGCGCGGTCGTTGCCGAGTGGCTCGTCACCGGGAACGGCATCTCCCGGGCTACGACGACCGCCGCGACAACCTTCGACTACACCCGGCTGTGGGCAGACGTGGTCGTCGTATCCGCAACCGTGATCGTGCTCTACGAGGTCGTCGCCGTCCTCCACGAGCGTGCGCGCCGACGGTTCTCGGTCTGACGACCGCGTGTCCGAAACCCCCTTCCACTCCCCCGGCCCGGCCGGCCACTGCTCAGCACGCAGGCCGCGGCATCGCAAAGGAGACCCGATATGGTCCGCTTCATAGGCCCCGACAACGACGCGTACGTCGCGAGCCTCACGAGGCATGTCGACGAGTACAAGGAACTGACGGGCGAGCCCGTGGCGCTCGAGATCATCCCTGAGACGGACTACGTGACGAACAGCCTCGACGCGCTGCGCAGCCGGCTTCGCGGCGAGTCCGCGCCGGACGTGTTCGTCTCGGGACCCGTCTCGATGTGGAAGCTCGCCGGCGAGGGCATCGTCGAACCACTCGACGTGTACCTCGACACGTGCGGCGACGACTACCAGCCGGACGACTTCCTGCCGTCCCTGCTGGACGCCAACCGCTGGACGGGACGGCGCGGGGACACCCTCGGCACCGGTCCCCTGCTGGAGATCCCGGTCAACTGGGAGACGTACAACCTCGCCTACCTGCCGGACGTCCTGGAGAAGGCAGGTCTCAGCGCGCCTCCGTCGACGTGGGAGGAGTACTTCGCCGCGGCGGCGCGGATAGCGGACAGCGTGCCGGGCATCCGGGGCTTCGCCCAGCGCGGCACCGACACCTGGCACACGATGTACACCGGATATGCCACCCAGGTCTGGTCCTACGGCGCGACCGACTTCGACGAGGCGGGCCGCAGCGCGCTCGCCAGTCCGGCGCTGCTCGCGGCGACCCGTGACTTCCTTGCAGCGGCGCGCGTGTCGGGTCCGGCACGGTTCCCCGACGGGCACTGGCTCGACGTCGCCCGCGACTTCGCGGCGGGCCAGTACGGCATGATCGTTGATTCCGACCACTACGTGGCCTTCTTCGAAGGATCGGAGTCGGCCGTACGGGGGCGCGTCGCGTACACCAGGCCTCCGCTGGGACCCGGGGGCGGGCGAGAGGCGAACATGTGGACCTGGTCGCTCGTGATGAACAGCGCCTCGCAGGACAAGGCGGGCGCATGGAGGTTCATCGAGTGGGCCAGCTCCCCGGCCTTCCTCGCCCGGGCGGCGCAGGAGGGCAACATGAATCCGACGCGGCAGAGCACCTGGGACGACGACGCCTACCGCGCGGCGGCCGCCAAGTGGAACGGCTTCGGGGAAAACAGCCTTGAGATCCTCCGGACGACCGCGCGGGTACTGCCGACTCCCATGCCCGAGTACCTGGATGTCGCCAGCATGTGGTCGGCAGCCATCGTGAAGGCGTACGAGCAGCCGGACGCCCTTGAGCGGATCTTCGGCGAGACCGCGAGCCGCATCGATCAGTTCCTGGCGGATCGGACGAGCGCGTCGTGAGGGTCGGTGTGGTGGGTGCGGGACGGCACGCGAACAACGCCCTGTACCCGTCGGTCCTCGAGGCCGGTCTCGATCTCGTCGCGGTCTGTGCCCGGACACCGGAGCGTGCGGCCCTCACCGCCGGACGCTGGGGCGCCCCGGCGCACCACACGTCGGTCCGGGACATGCTTGCGGCCGGCGGGCTCGACGGGGTGGTGGTCGCCGTGCCGTCGGCCGCCTACCGGCCGATCCTCGCCCAGTGCATCGAGGGCCGGATCCCGGTCTTCTGCGAGAAACCGGGCGGCCAGACCGCGTCCGAGCTCCGGGAACTCGCCCTCCTGGCCACCAAGACACGCACCGAGGTCGTCGTCGGGTACATGAAGCGGTTCGCCCCGGCCTACCGGGCTGCTCGGGCGGCGATCGAGTCCGTGGGTTTCGGCGCTCCCTCCCTGGCACACTTCACGTTCGCGATGGGGCGCGTCGACGAGTATCTCGCCGATCTTCGCCATTACTTGATCGACAACCCGGTGCACATGATCGACCTGGCCCGGTACCTGGTGGGGGAAATCGGCGACATCTCCGCAGTCCTCAACGTCGTACCGGCCGCCGGCCTCGGTGTGAGTCTCGTCGCCCGGGCCGAGGGAGGCGCGACATGCTCGTTCGACTTCTGCACGACTGCCTCGTTCACGCATCGGGGTGAGTTCGTCGAGGTCTACGGGCAGGGAGACTCCGTGCAGGTCGACAACGTCGACACCTGCACATATCGTCCCGCCGACGGTCCGGCGGAGGTCTGGCGTCCCAACTACACCCTGCCGACGCCGGCGAACTCCAGCTGGACCGTGATGGGCTTCGTCCCCGCCCTGCAACACTTCAGGGACGTCGTGGCAGACCGCGTCGGCAACCGGTCCGATCTCGAGAGCGCCGCGCGGACTCTCGAGACCACAGAGCTCGTCTGGCAACGTCTCGAATCATCATGGTCGGCGCTGCGTACTGAGTGATCGTGTACTCGCTGCCCGCGCGGATCGATGAGGGACGTCGCGCTGTCGGCAGTCACCCGCGGCGGCATCGCGTTCCCACCCCATCCAGCGCACGGGCCCTCGGCCTCAGCCACGCAATGTGCCGTACCGGAGCCGAGGGTCTGGGCGGTCCGCTTCAGTCGGCGCGCGCCTCACACGGGAAGCGGCAGACCCGCGGCATGGAAGAGCCGGTCACGGGAAGCCGCGGCCTCCTCGAATACGGCGTCACCTCCCTTGAGCACACCGTCCTCCTTCAGGACATCCCCTGCCACGACGACCAGAGCGACATTGCCGGCGTGGCCGCCCGCGACGATGCTGGCGGCGGCATCCGTGGCGGGCAGCAGGTTGGTGTGATCGAGGCGGATCATGATCAGATCTGCTTCCTTGCCGGGGGTCAGGCTGCCGGTGCGGTCGTCGATGCCCGCGGCCCGTGCGCCCTCGATGGTCGCGAAGGACAAGAGGTCGGCGGCGTCGAAGGTCGGCAGGCCGGGTGTCCGGTCCATGGGTCCGGCCGCCCCGGCGAGGACCAGCTGCTGGTAGGCGAGCGTTGCCCGCATGACGCCGAACATGTCTCCGCTCACGATCGTCTCTGTGTCGACGCTGAGGCTCGGACGGATACCCGCGGCGAGCAGCCGGTTGGTGGCCGGCTGGCCGAGGCCCGGCATGAAGACCTCCAGAGCGCCTGCCACGGACGCGGTGGCACCGCGTGCGGCCAGCATGCGCAGTTCTTCGTCGGTCGACGTGCAGCAGTGGATGAACGTCATGTCCGAGGCGAGCAGTCCGGCCTCCTCCAACTGCCGTACCGCCTGCTGCTGCGCCCCCCACTCGCCGAGGCCGACGTGCATGCTGATGCGCAGGCCCAGTTCACGGGCGAGCCGGATGTCCTGCTCGGACACGAGAGGGGTGGACAGTTCAGGGCCACGGAGCATCGCGTTGAGGGTTACCCGTGCCGAGTCGTCGAAGAGCACCTCGTTGCGGATGCGCCTGATGTCGTCGGGGTGGGTCCGGTCGCTGCCGAACTGCCACTGCTCGGCCTCCGTCGATGGCCATCCGTGGTCGAACACGGCGCGGATACCCGACTCCTGGTGCGCCGCGATCGCCGCGTCCGAGTGTTCTGGGCTGTTGCTGATGTGCGACTCGTCGCGCACCGTCGTCACCCCCGAGTCGAGGGACATCAGATCCGCCGCCAGGTTGCCGACGTATACGTCTGCGGGACGGAAGTACTGGCCGAGGCCGATCTGCACTTGGCTGCGGTACTCCTGATAGGTCCAGGCGGGCCCGAGGTTGCGCAGCGCTCCCTGCCAGTTGTGGCGGTGGGTGTCGATGAATCCGGGCAGCACTGCGCTCCCTGTGCCGTCGATGACCCTGGCCCGGTCGTCGGACAGGTCGCGCCCGATGCTGAGGATCCTGCCGTCGGCGACCAGGACATCGCCCACGAGATTGCCGAGCTTGTCATCCTGTGTCATCAGGTAGGCCCCCTTGATCAGGATGCGTTCCTGGGGGCGGCTCTGGTTCTGGGACACCTGTGATTCCTTTTTCTGCGTCGTGCCGAGGGCGGTCGCATGTCGCTCGTTCTTCGGGAGAGGGACAGTGGGAGCAAATCCGCGTTCGGTCCGGATGGGGTTGTGGATCATTGCGCGCCGGTGCCACGTGGACGCCTGGAGGCGATCCAGACGGCGCCGAACGTGAGCAGCGCGCCGATGCCGGTGAGGACGGACGGAGACTGGCCGTCCGAGGGGGCGAGCAGGTCCAGGGTGACGGAACCGACGAGCTGTCCCGCGATGGACGCCATGGTGAGCAGCAGCACACCGATCCGGCGCACCAGAAAGGCCGAAGCACCGATGAACACCACACCGCACAGCCCCCCGAGGTAGACCCACAGACTCGTGGGCAGCGCGTAGCCCGCGGTCCCCTTCACGAGGGTCTTCACGCCCCAGGCCGTGACGAGGACCACCGCGCCGACCAGAAAGCTGAGCCAGGTCGCCGCGAGCGGCGAGCCCGACGCGGCGGTCGTCGCTCCGTTCAGGGCCTGTTGCACACCCAGGAGGAAACCGGCGGCAACGGTCACGACAGCCGGCAGGATGATCGTGACCGGTGTGAGGGATCCGGTGAGACGAGGGAGGGCCGACACGACCGCGGCCGCCAGGACGACGGCGGCGCCCGTGAGCCGGGCCGCTCCCGGGCGCCGCCGCGGACCGCCGCCGATTCCCCTGCTGTCCACGACCAGACCGCCGAGGGTCTGACCGGCGATGGCCGACACGGTGAACACGGCGATTCCGGTGACCAGCGTGACGGTGGACTGGGCAAGGGCGAACGCACCGCCGAGCACGCCGGCCAATAGATACCGGCGGGGGAACCGGCCGTCCCGCGCCGCGCCGGCCAGACGACGCAGCGCGCCGCGCATACTGCGGGAAAAGAGCGCGACGACGGACAGGAGGAGGAGTCCACCCGAGAAGCTGATCGCCGCCGCGGCGATGCCGTCGTGGAGGCGATGACTCAACTCGCCGTTCAAACGGGCCTGTACCGGTACCACCAGGCCGGCCGCGACGGCGGCCAGAACGGCCAGTGCTCCGTTGCCGGGCACGGATGGGCGGGACCGGTCCGCCCGGTGCGGATCCGACCCGGCAGGAGGGCCTGCCCCGGCTGGTGCGGTGGAAGTACTCATGTCGAGGTCCTTGGAGAAAGGCAGCGGCCGGGCAGGCCCCGCTCGGCCCGGCCGCTGATGACCGGGCGAGGGTTGCCTGCGGCGGGCCGCGGCAAGGGCGCGCTCAGAAGGTCGTACGCGCGATGTCGTCGAGGACCGACGGACCGGTCGGGGACCAGCCAAGGACCTGCCGCGCCGTGTCGCCCGAAGCCCGCTGGTCAAGAAGAAGGGCTTCGCCGAGCAGGCCGAGCCGGTCGAGCGTCTGCACGACGGGTTCGGGCTCGACACGCCCGGCCATGCCGACGGAACGGCTCACTGCTTCGGTCAGCTCCCGAACGGTCGGGTTCTCGCCGCTCGCGCCGACGAAGTACGAAGCGGCAGGGGCCTTTTCCAGCGCGAGCACATAGAGCTCGGCCAGGTCGTCCACGTGCACGGTGGTCCAGTGCTGGTCACCGTGGCCGATCATGGTGAGTGCGGGGGTGGCTCCGGCGGTTCGGGGGCCGGCGGCGACAAGGTTGAGCAGACCGCCACCGTGGCCGTACACCACCGCAGGCGCGACGACCGAGGTCCGGACGCCCTGCGCTTGGCGTACCCGCGTGGCCAGCGGCACTCGCCAAGTGGCCAGCCGTGGGGGGTTCATGTCCGTCGCCTCGGTGATCGCCGCACCGCTGCCGTGCAGCCAGACGCCTGTGGTGTACACGAACGGCCGACCCGTGTTCCGCAGCGCGCTCAGGAAGCTGCTGACGGCCGCCTCGTCGACGGCCGCGCTGGTCTCGTCGCCCGGCGACGCCAGGTGGATCACCCCGTCGCTGTTGTCGGCGAGCTTCGCCAGGGCGTCGCCGTCCGCCAGATCGGCAATCGCGGGGTCGGCTCCCTTGGCCCGTACCTGCTCGGCCTTCGCGTCGGAGCGAACCACGGCGGTGACCTGGTGGTTCCTGGAGACGAGCCGATCGAGCACCGCGGATCCGATGTAGCCGGTGCCGCCGGTGAGCACTACGCGCATGGTCGTCCTTCTCTTGCTGTCGTTTTCCTGGTCGGGCAACAGCCCGCACGACAACAGTCGCTCCGCTCGACTATCGTGTCCAACGAATGTTTTTGCATATTCGATCGACACTCTCGATAAATGGGCGGCATGGACCAGAAGCGGCTGGAATACTTCATCACCCTGGCCGAAGAGCTGAACTTCACGCGAGCGGCTCAGCGGCTGCACATCACTCAGTCCACGCTCTCCGCCGGCATCAAGGCGCTGGAGCAGGACCTGCGGACCGAGTTGCTCCACCGCTCCACCCGGTCGGTCGAGCTGACGGAGACAGGCAGTGCGTTCCTCCCCGAGGCGCGGACGGCGATCGAGGCGCTCGATCGTGCCCGGGCCGCGGTGGAGCCGTTCTCCATGGGCCTGCGTGGCAGCCTCACCGTCGGTGTCCTCAGTGGCCTGACCGTGATCGACGTACCCGCCCTGGCCGGTGAATTCCACCGGCGCCACCCCGGGGTGCGGCTGCGGACCGAGACCTCCCAGCGCGGGACCTCAGGGTTGATCGGGCGGATCAAGGAGAGCCATGTCGACGTGGCCTTCGTAGGGGCCGACATCAAGGACGAGCACCTACGGTCCAGGGCCATCAAGCGGTACGAGGCCCAACTGCTCGTCCCCGCCGATCACCCACTGTCCTGCCGGAAGAGCGTGCGGCTCAGTGACGTTGCCGACGAATCGTTCATCGACATGCCCGTCGGATTCGGTCAACGCCAGATCGCTGACGACGCGTTCACGAGGGCGGAGTTGTCCCGACGTGTCCTCATCGAAGTCTCGGACATCACGACCATCGCGGACTACGTGGCGCATGGCCTGGGCGTGGCACTGCTCCCCCCGGACTTCGCCGCGACAGCCGGTGACGCCATTCGCACCATCCCCCTCGCAGACGTCCGGCTGGCCTGGACGCTCAGTGTGGTCGCCTCGGCGACGCGCCCGCCGACGCGGGCACTGCATGCCTTCCTCGACCTGATCCCGCACCACGTCCGAGGCGACCGGGTCTTCTGAACCAACGTCCCCGGCGCTGATGAACTCACACGCTTTCGTGGCGTGCCCGCAGATGTTCTTCCTTCGCCCTGACCGGGATCCTGTCCGGAGAGAGGAAGGACTCGGCGACGACCTGGACCTGACGGAGGCCGGCCTGGCGGTGAGGTGCGTTGTGGTCACCCTCGACGTCGTAGACGAGGTGGCTGTTTGCCCCGGTCGTCGACACCACTGCCGTATTGGCAGGCCCAGCCCTCGGTGAAGACCCGGTCGATCCAGCCCTTCATCATCGCGGGCATGCCCCACCAGTAGACGGGATAGATGAACGCGAGCCGGTCTGCCACCTCGACACGGCGGTGCATCTCCAAGACGTCATCCGGGACCGGACCGCCCCAGAAGTGCGCGTGGGTCCGCCTCTGTGAAGCGCGGATCGAACCCCTCTCGGTACAGGTCGAGCACGTCGATGGAGTGTCCGGCCTGCCGAAACGGCTGATGGAAGGCGTCCATGACGGCCGACGGGTATTTGTCGGTGAGCGGGTGGGAGAAGACGGTCAGCAGGTGCACGGGGAAGGGGCTCCGGTCCGTATTGCCATGCACCGGGAAGCGGTGTGGCGAGGGTTCTGGGCTGGCGGCACGCCAACCGTCGATCAATCCGGCAGTTCGGACAGGCGCAACGTCACGTACTCGCGGAAGTTCCTGACCTGTCGGTCTTGATGCTTGACGAACCAGACATAGCGCGTCTCGAAGGGCGTCCCATCGTGAAATGCGCCCCGGCCCTGCGCCTCGATCACAAGTTCACCCTCGGCTTGAGGATCACTCCCCATGTCGCGTACGGAGAGGACGTCGATGGCGTCGAACTTGCCGCGCTCGGGGACCGACTTCAGGTATTCACCGATCGCCTCCCTGCCTTCCAGCCGTTCCGGCGCGGGGGCGGGACCGATGGGGAACTCGTGCACCGCGTCCGGGTGGTAGATCTTGACGTACCTCTCCATGTCTCCGGCCGTGAAGCCCTCAAGGGCATGGGCGAACCAGTCGGGCAGGACGGCGTCGGACATGACGTCTCTCCGTTCGGTAGTCGTCTGGCGACAGAGAGGCACACGATGCGGCTCAATGCGGGACCGTCGCGAGAAGCACTCCCGTCTCACACCATCGTCAGCTTCTGCCGAGCCCATTGTCAATACCGAACGTTCTATCTCCCGTGTGGCCGAAGGCGCCGCCACCTCAGAGACGAGAGCCATGTCGTAACTCCTTCTGCAGAGGGCGCTGTCAGCGTTCGGACTCACAGCGCTACGGTGATGCTGCCCTTCATTTCGGCGAGCCGCCCGGGGCGCGGCGACATCGGTTCGGGGCAGGGTCGGATGCGGAAGACAAACTGGGATGTCATCGTCGTGGGTGCCGGCTCCGCGGGTTCAGTGCTGGCCGCCCGCACTGCCGCCGGTGGCAAACGTGTCCTGCTGCTGGAGGCCGGTCGGGACTCCCGTTCCGCGGAGCTGCCGGAGAGCTGGCGGTCTCCGAACCCCATGGTCGGGCTCATGGACCCCGCCGCCTCCGCCGACCTGCTCTGGTGGGACCTCACCTCGTCACGGACCATCGGCCGGCCGCACCTCCTGTACGCCCGCGGCCGGGGAGTGGGGGGCAGCTCCGTCGTCAACGGCCAGATCGCGATCCGGCCGCCGGTCGAGGACTTCGAGGAATGGACGCGGCTCGGCTGCGAAGGCTGGGCGTGGCACGACGTCCTGCCGTACTTCGTCAGGCTGGAGGACGACGAGACTTTCGGTGACCTCGCTTATCACGGTCGCGGTGGCCCCACCCCCATTGACCGGACCCCTCGGGACGCCTGGGGCGCTGTGGACCGCGCACTGGCCGAATCGGCTGTCGCCGCCGGTTTCCCGTGGCAGGCCGACGTCAACGCTCCGGGCGCAACGGGTGTGTCCCCGTACCCCGTCAATTCGCGCGACGGCCGCCGGGTGAGTGTCAACGACGGCTATCTCGAGCCGGTGCGTGCCCTCAAGAACCTCGCCGTCCGAGGCGACGCTCTCGTTGACACGGTCGTCTTCGAAGGGCAACGCGCCATTGGGGTACGTGTGATCATCGGCGGTCGGTCCGTGGTCGAGTACGCCGACGAGGTGGTACTCAGCGCGGGAGCGGTGCACTCTCCCGCCGTACTGATGCGCTCGGGCATAGGGCCGGCCCCGCGACTACGGGCCCTGGGGATCCCCATCCGACAGGATCTCCCGGTCGGACTCGGCTTGCAGGACCACGCGATCGCGCGGCTCTCCCTGCCCTTGCAGACCGACCATGCCATCGCATCCCAGCACGAGCGGCACACCAACGTCTGCGTACGCTGGTCGAGTGCGAGCGGTACGCATACGAACGACCTGCTTGTCATGGCACTCAATCAGGATGTCTGGGCCATGGCCGCCGGCGACTTCGGGACACGGGCCGGGGCGTTCGGCGTCGTCCTGAACAAGGCACACTCACGCGGATCCCTCACTCTGGTCTCGACGGACCCCACCGTCCACCCCCGCATCGACGAGCGGATGCTCTCCGACGAGCGTGACCTCTCGGTACTGCGCGAAGGGGTGCGCACCGTTGCGGAGTTGAGTGACCACGCAAGCGTGTCACGGCTGCTGTCCCGTTCACTTCGGGAGGCGAACCAGCCTCTGCTCGACGCGCTGCCGGGCGACCGCGCTCTTGATGAGTACCTGCTGACCACCGTCGCCGATGTTCAGCACGCCACGAGCACATGCCGGATGGGGGCGCCCGACGCCACGGACACAGTCGTCGACTCGTCGTGCCGCGTCCTGGGAACCGAGGGGTTGCGGGTGGTGGACGCGTCTGTCTTTCCCTCAGTTCCGCGGGCGAACACGAACCTGGCGACGATCATGGTCGCGGAACTCATGTCCGACCGGCTCTACGACTGAGCGGCGGGCGCCTGGTCGATCCGGCGCCGGCGCCCCAGCGGCAGGGGAAGAAGCTCCCCGACCGCAGCTCGGGAATCGCCAGGTCCAGGTCGTCGGCCCGAGTGGCCGCTTCGAGCCGTACGGCGGGAGAGTGTGAACAGGTGGTCGACGAGGATGCGCCCCGCGCTGGACTGGCGCCGGGCGACGCTCCTGGGAGCGTCGCCATTGAACTTGCCGGCACCTCAGAAGATCTGAATGGACTTGATGTGCAGCGGCCGGTTGGGGTAGTACACGGAGTTCCAGCGATCGAGCTTGACGGTGGCGCCGTTGGCGTCGTTCATCTGTATGTCGTTGTTCCCAGTGGAGACAGCATCCACCCAGGCGTACTTTCCGAGGCTCACGGTTCCCGCGTTGGCGTAGCAGACTTCGAAGGGTCCGTTGCCACCGAGTGAGCTCGGGCGATCACTGATATGGCCCTTTACATACAAAAACTCCCCGCTGGTGCAAGGCGTCTGATTGATGGCGTGCGCCTCATTCGCCGGAGTTGCAATGCTGAAGGCCGTGGCCAGCAACGCTACAGCGAACAGGCTCCCGGTAGCTTTCCCGATGGTGGTCACGATGCGATATCTCCTTGAGGGTTGATGGCACGCCGCGTGAGCCAGGGTTACTTCCGAACGACGAGGCAACGGCCCGGTCGGGCGTGACTGTGGGCTGTGGGCGTTCTGCGCCTCACCCCTGACGCAGAACGTTCTGTCTCGCTGAGAACTATGCGTGAAGAGAACTCCGACGTCAACACTGAACGTTCCACTTCGCCATGCGCCAGGCGCCTCCAAGGGCCCTGGGAACGTGGGCTGTTGGGTGACAGGAAGCGGGAGTGTCGAAGCCGATTCGAACCGGGTGGCCCACCTGGGCATTCGCCGGTGCCCGGCCTGCCCAGGTGTCGACCTACGTCACTACCGAGAACTATGGCCTGCCGGTGACGGGCGGGACGGGCGGACCGGTGCAGGTGGGCCGAGCGTACGACGGGCGGGCCCCGCTGCGTGATGTCGCCGGGAATGCCACCTCTCCGGCCGCCGCAGCAGACCGTCAGGCTCCCGGCCGCAAACGGCAGCCGTACGTTTTCGCACCGGCGGGAAGAACTCGGCCGCCCGCCGTGCTGTCTGAGGGAAACCAACTACCAAGGAGGACGACTGTGACCGAGCAACTCCCCACGCGCACGGGGCGCCGTATCACCGTGGAGCCGAGCGGTCGGCATGTTCGCGCGGTGAGGAACGGGCAGGTGCTGGCGGAGAGCGACACGGCACTGGTGGTACACGAGAAGGGCTGCCCCGACACGTACTACATCCCGGCCCAGGACGTACGCCTCGATTTGCTGACCCCGTCCGGCACACACACGCGCTGCCCCTTCAAGGGAGACGCTTCGTACTGGTCGCTGCCGGACGCACCGGACCTGGCCTGGGCGTACCTCGACCCCAAGCCGGAGGTGGCCGAGATCAAGGGTCACCTTTCCTTCTACGAGGTGGAAGTGTCCTGAAGCGGGCCGCCGCGTGCCGTGGTGTTGATGAGGTACCCGGGTCCCGGGACCGCTCTCGGACAGCGCGGCGCCGTGAGTCTCGGGCGTGCGGGCGCCGTATCACCACGGTGACGCCGTCTCCGTCGAGGCGCCCGTCGCCGTGGTGATACGGCGGCACGAGTACGGCCTCGGACGCTGTGCCTCTTGAGGAGGCCGGCGTCGTCCGCGACCACGGCCCCGTTCGGGGTACCGATGCGTTCGGGGACATCCTCGCGCAGATCCTCCCGGAGGACGACGTCGTCCCAGGCCGTACCCGTCGCGCCTGCCGCTCCGCGCGGTCTCGTCGGCATGGGAGCTCAGCAGCCCCTACGGGCAGCTGTCCACGCCGAAGGCAGCCATCGCCCACTTGCGGGGCCTCATGCGTGACCGCGTCCGCAATCGGCGCAAACTGATCCCCATAACAGAAGGAACGTTCGTTACACTCTCGACTACGACCGACCCGCCTCGACGTTTGCGCCCCGGCGGGTCGGAGCTGCCAGGCCGCCCGGCCACCACAGCGCGACGGTTCCCGGGCACACCCGCGAAGGGGAAGCACATGACCGTAGTCGTTGACCTGGAAGAGTTCGGCGAAGCATTCCGAGAAGACCCACATCCCGTGTACGCACAACTGCGAGCACGCGGCCCGATACACCGAGTACGACTACCGAAGCAGGACGACAGCCGGGAGATGTGGCTCGTCGTGGGACACGAACAGGCACGCGCGGCGCTCGCCGACCCACGACTGGCCAAGGACGGCGGCAAGATCGGCCTCACTGCCATGGACGAGGAGCTGATCGGCAAGCATCTACTGGTGTCAGACCCTCCCCAGCACACCCGCCTGCGCAGCCTGATCACGCGTGCCTTCACAGCACGACGCGTCGCGACAATGCGGCAGCGGATCCAGCAGATAGCCGACGAACTCCTCGACACGATGCTGCCCCACGGCCGCGCCGACCTGATCGAATCCTTCGCCTACCCATTGCCGATCACCGTGATCTGCGAACTGCTCGGCGTTCCCGAGATGGACCGTGGCGAGTTCCGGCAGATCTCCACGGATGTGGTCACGCCGGCCGATCCCACGATCAAGCACGACTCCTTCCTCCGGCTGTCCGGCTATCTGGACGACCTCATCGAGGCCAAGCGCAGCGCCGGTCCCGGCACCGATCTGCTGAGCGAACTGATCCGCACCACCACGGAGGAAGGCGACCGGCTCTCACCGGACGAACTGCGGGGCATGGCCTACGTCCTGTTGCTCGCCGGACACGAGACGACGGTCAACCTCATCACCAACGCCGTCCACACGCTGCTCACCCATCCCGAACAACTGGCAGCCCTGCGCGCCGACATGACTCTCCTCGACGGCACCGTGGAGGAAGCACTCCGGTACGAGGGGCCGGTCGAGACCTCGACATACCGCTTCGCCGCCGAGTCCCTGGAGATCGCGGGGGTGCCCATCGCGAAGGGCGAGTGGGTCCTGGTCGGGCTGGCGGCCGCCGACCGCGACGCTGACCGCTTCCCCGCCCCGGACCGCTTCGACATCAGGCGTGACGCCCGCGGCCACATCGCCTTCGGGCACGGCATCCACTACTGCCTGGGCGCGCCGTTGGCGCGCCTGGAAGCCCAGGTGGCACTCCGGGCGCTCCTGGAGCGTGCCCCAGGTCTCGCCCTGGACGGACCACCGAGGGAATGGCTCCCTGGTGTCCTTCTGCGGGGGGTGCGACGCCTGCCTGTCCTCTGGTGACCAAGGTGGCGGCGGGGCCGTGAGAGGAACGCCGCGTCCTCGGCTCTCATGGCAGCCTGCACCGAACCTCCCGCGCCGAGGTCCGAGATGGTGACAGCACATGACTTGATAGCGTTAACTTAACGCAGTCAAGTCAAGGAGGCTCTCCATGCCGATCACCGCCGCCGACATATACGCCCTGGCTCCATACGCCAAGACCCTGGGCGTCCGCTTCGGAAGGCTGGATGCCGACCTGGTCGAGGCACGCCTCGACTGCGCCACCGCCTTGTCGACCGGTGGCGGAGCGATGCATGGGGGGGCACTGATGGGACTGGCCGACGTGGCCGGCGCGGTCTGCGCGGCACTCAACGGCGGACAGGGACCAGCCCCGGTGCCGGCGACCATGGAGTCCGGCACACACTTCTTCCGTCCCCTTCAGGGGACCACTGCCTTTGCGACGTCACGTCCCCTGCATATCGGCAGGTCGACTGTGGCGGTAGAGATAGACATCCGCGACGATCAAGAGCGTCTGTGCGCACGTGTCACTCAACTCGTCGCTCTCAAGAGGCGCTGATGGCCGGACCGGGCGATGCCGTCCCCCCTCATCCTCCGCGCCGCGTCCGAGCCCGACGCGGAGAGGGCGGGAGGCTGTACAAGGAAATCCTGGAAGCAGCGGAGGCCCTGCTCGATTCGTCGGGAGAGAATGCCGTCACCATCCGGGCCGTGGCCCAACGGGTGGGTGTCAGCAACCCCGCCGTATACCTCCATTTCGCCGATCGCCCGGCCCTGCTGCGCACCGTTTCCCTGAGGGTCTGGGATCGGCTCGACGAGTACATGGCAAATGCCGGCCCGTCCACGGCGGATCCCTTCGCCGATCTGAACAACCGCTGTGTCGCGTACATCAGATTCGGCCTTGACCACCCGCTCCGCTACCGGCTTGTCGCCTCCGGCCCAGCGACGGAGGCCACGGCGCACGTGGCGGACGCGTGCTTCCGCAACCTGCGGCACGCGGTGCGACGGTGCGCGGGCGACGGTGCGGAGAACGCCGCTGTGACGGCCCTGACCCGCGCCATCTGCGCCTGTCTGCACGGCGCCGTGTCCCTGCTGCTGTTGCAGCCGGCCTCCGCGTGGCCGAGGGACCTGGAGGGATACGCGCAGGACGTCGCGGCAATCGCGACCAGGGGAGCCCTCTCCCTCTGCGCGGACAAGAAGCCGTGAGCCGGACCGGCCTCGTGGGGTCGCGTGTCGATTCCCGCGAACAGCTCGCCGGCGGACACGGAGCGCCACGTGCCGCCGGTGACGCAGAAGATCCCGTACCGGGGCTGCCACGGAGTCTTGCACTCAGCTGCGGCTGCTGAACGCGGCCCAGGTGGTACAGCCGTCCTCGCTCACTCCCCAGCAGTGGGCGAGCGCTTCCACTATCACGAGACCCCGCCCTCTCGGGCTGTCGGACTGCGCGCTGCGGATGGTGGCTGGGGCAGGGCTGGAATCGGTCACCTCGACCGTGACGGCGCCCGTCGCCTCCGTGATCCTCAGCGCGACGCGGCCGCGGCCATGTTCTATCGAGTTCGCCACGAGTTCGGACACCACCAGCTGAATATCCTCGATCAGCAGGTCGCTCACCCTCCAGCCCCGCAGGACCTCCGAAGCGCAGCACCGGACATGGGCCACCGCGGCGAACTCGGGGGGCACATCGGTCTCGAATCGGCGCTGCCGTTGTGCGAGCAGAGTGGGCGACATGGCGGGTCTCCTCAGGATTCCGAGGGGAGGTCTGTCCTTGGCGGGACGCAATCACCGAGATTCCATGTATGTAACGTTCACTATACGCGTCTCGCGAAGGATGGCAAGCCATGGCACCGCGGGCCCCTCGTCCGGCCCGACAGCCCCCTGCTCCGTGTTCGGCGATTGGACAGGGTGAAGAGTGTCATCGAGGGCCGCGCCTTTCATGTCGCAGCGCGCCATAGACTTTGATCATGACTATCTCACTGTCCGCCCTGGATCTCGTCCTTGCGGATTCGGGGGGCACCGCCGCCGATGCGCTCGACGCGACCAGCCGCACCGTGCTTCGTCTGGAGGAGCTCGGGTACCAACGAGTCTGGTTCGCCGAGCATCACGGTACGGAAATGTCCGCGAGCGTGGTACCGGCTGTTCTGATGGCGCACTTCGCGTCTGTGACCAGCCGTATCCGGCTCGGCGCCGGCGGCGTCCTGGCGCCCAATCACTCCCCACTGGCGATCGCGGAGCAGTTCGCCACCTTGGCGACGCTGCATCCGGACCGCATCGACATGGGTATCGGCCGCGGACCAGGTACGTTCGACCAGTCGCTCGTACGGGCGCTGCGTCGGGGTGGCGAGCCGACCACGGACGCCGAATACGAGGACGATGTGGCCGCGATCGTGCGGTACCTCTCCGGTGAAGGCGGCGTGCAGCTGATAGCCGGCTGGCAACCGGACGCGGGAGGCACCCGCCCGTGGCTGCTGGCGTCCAGCCTGGCCAGCGCGGAGCTGGCGGCCCGGCTGGGGCTGCCGATCGCGCTGGCGCACCACATCCGACCGGACAAGAGCGTCGCCACGGCGGAGCGCTACCGGGAACGGTTCACGCCGTCGCGGTGGGCGGACCGCCCCTATGTGATGGCGGCAGTCGAAACGGTCGTCGCGGACACGGACGAGGAGGCCGCACGCCTGGGGCGTCCGACCGACGTCGCGCGGTCCCGGCCGACCTCCGCGGCACTGCTCTCCCCGGACGAGGCCGCCCTGTGCGAGATCCCGGCGGAGATGCGTGACAGTGTGGAGGCCGCCGGCGCGGCGCAGGCGCGCGGCTCGGTGGAGACGGTGCGGCGTCGCTTCGCGGAGATCACGGAACAGACCGGCGCGGACGAGCTGATGCTCTACGCCTCCGTATACGACGCCGACGCACGGATCCGCTGCTACGAACTGGCCGCGAAAGCCGCCGAGTAGAGAGCGTCACCCCTGGACCGGCTCACCGGCACACCACCCTCGCCATGCTCACCCGTGCGGTCCTGACCGCCCCTCACCACCGGCCCGAACCGGCCAGGACCGCACAGCCGAACCCGGCCCGCCCGTGCTGCTCGTTCGCTCCGTGGCCCCCGGCCTGCGTCCCACGTCGCCACGTTCCCCGGTGTCGGCCCACGTGGCAGGTGGATCACACTCTCCGCAGGGCCTGGGCCACAGCGGCCTCGGCGTGCAGCCGTGCCGTCGGGAAGACCGGGACGGGACTGTCCTCGGGGCGGATGAGGAGCTCGATCTCGGTGCAGCCGAGGATGACGCCTTCCGCGCCCTCGGCGACCAGGCCGTCGATGACCTTCTGGTACGCGACGCGCGAGTCGTCCCGCACGATCCCGACGCAGAGCTCCTCGTAGATCACTCGGTGAACAAGGCTGCGCCCTTCGGCATTCGGGACACGGACATCGAGACCGGCCGCGTCCAGTCGGCCCCGGTAGAAGTCCTGCTCCATCGTGAACGCCGTGCCCAGCAGACCGACCCGGCGCAGACCCGACGCGCGCACGGCCCTGGCGGTGGCGTCGGCGAGGTGCAGCAACGGAACGGACACCGCGGCCGCGACGACGTCGGCGACCTTGTGCATGGTGTTGGTGCAGATGAGCACCAGGTCGACGCCCGCCGCCTCCAGGGACTTGGCGGCATCGGCCAGGATCTCCCCGGCTTCCGCCCATCGTCCCTGGACCTGCAGTTGTTCGATCTCCGCGAAGTCCACCGAGTAGATCACGCACTGCGCCGAATGGAGACCACCGAGCCGATCACGTGTGAACTCGTTCAGCAGCCGGTAGTACTCCGCTGTCGACTCCCAGCTCATTCCGCCGATCAGCCCGATCGTCTTCATGGGCTCCGCTCCTCACATCCGCCCGCACGTCCCCACGAGGGGGCTCGGGACCAGGTCATAGTCTGATCCCGTGCAACTCATAGGAAAGATATCCAACGACCGTCCCCTGCTCGTGCTGGCGGTCGAAGAAGAGGCGCAGTACCTCGACACGCCCCTGCCTGTCCTGCTGACCGGCATGGGAAAGGTCAACGCCGCGACCGCGCTCGCTACGACGCTCGCCCGTGGACCGCTGCCGTCGGAGGTCGTCAACCTCGGCACCGCGGGGGCCCTGCGTCCCGGGTGGAACGGCACCCACGTCATCGGCACGGTCGTACAGCACGACCTGGACAGCGACACACTGCGCACCCTGACCGGCGACACCTACGGGGCACCCCTGGCCGTAGGCGACCCGGACGGCCCCACCCTGGCCACCGGGGACTCCTTCGTCGACAGTGAAGCCGCTCGCGCCCGGCTGGCGGAGCGGGCGCCGTTGGTCGACATGGAGGGCTACGCCCTGGCAACGGCGGCGCTGCGGGCCGGCGTTGCGCTCCGCCTCGTCAAACATGTGAGCGACGATGCCGACGAGGGAGCCGCGAAGTCCTGGCGAGAAGGTGTCGCTACCTGCGCCCGTGCCCTCGCCGTCTGGGCGGAGCGCAACCTTCCCGCCTATACCTGAGCCGGACCCGACGCCCCGCGAAAGCTCCGACGTCGAGCGCCCGCGTCTCCTCGCCCGCTGCGACACATGCCCGGGACTGTACGGAACGCCGATCGTATGCAGGCCGTCGGTCCACTCGTGTGAGGGGGATGGTTCACACCGTCGAGATGATCCCGCCGTCGACCCGGAACTGGGCACCAGTGATCCACTTGGCCCGTCCGGAGGCGAGGAACGCGATCATCTCGGCGACGTCCTCGGGATCTCCCGGGCGCCCCATCGGCACATTCAGGGCAGCCACGATCTGCTCCTGGGCGGCCTCGAGGCTGATGCCCTGACTGTCGGCCATCTCCTGCTGGTACGCGGCGGCGCGCTCGGTGACGACAAAGCCCGGCAGAACACACACCACGCGTACGCCGTACTCCCCCACGGACATGGCCAACTCGCGGCTGTAGGCGTTGAGTGCCGCCTTCGAGGCGGCGTACGACGCGTTCTCGACCTGGGGGATACGGCTGGCGATCGAGGAGACGTGCACCACGACGCCGGACCGGCGCTCGACCATCCCGGGAACCAGGGCCCGGTCGAGCCGCACCGCGCCGAGCAGGTTCATCTCCAGGTCGGCGAGCCAGGAGGCGTCCGGCCGTTCCAAGGTCGGCACCGACGGAGTCTGCCATCCGGCGTTGTCGACCAGGACGTCGACGCCTCCGCACTGGTCGACAACGCGGCGGGCGAGTTCCGCCGCCCCCTCCTCCGTCCTCAGATCGGCGGGGATGAAAGTGACGGGCATGCCGTCCGGGGGCGGGGTGCGTGAGGCCGTCAGCACGGTGGCGCCGGCCGCGGCGAAGCGACGGGCCGTGGCCTCACCCAGTCCGCGGCTGCCACCGGTCACCAGAACGCGCAGGCCGGTGAACTCATCACGGTCGATCGTCATGGGCGTTCCCCTCCAGTAAAGTGAGTCCGACTCCGGAAACTGTACACGAAACGGAGTCAGACTCACCTTATGGAGGATCGTTGTCGCCACCCCGTCCGTTGCGCTCCGACGCCCGCCGCAACCGCGATGCACTTCTGTACGCGGCGCGGGAGGCGTTCCTCGACGACGAAGACGCCCATGTCGATGAGATCGCCCGCCGCGCCGGCGTGGCCGTAGGCACCCTCTACCGCCACTTCGAAACCCGCGAAGCACTCGTCGCGGAGGTGTACCGCCAGGAAGTGGCCGAGCTCTGCGCCACCCCCGCGCACCTGCTCGCCGCACACTCCCCCGACGAAGCGCTGCGACTCTTCCTGCTCCGGCTCGTGGAACACGCCGCCGTCAGCCGGGGGATGGGCAGTGCGCTGGACAGCATCATGGCGACCGACTCGCCCGTCTTCAGCGACGCACGCGACAAGATGTCCCGCGCCCTGGAAGAACTTCTTGTCGCGGGTATTGAGGCCGGTCTTGTCCGCGAGGGCATCGAGGGACGTGTCGTTCTGCGGGCGCTCGGTGGCATCTGCGGAATGCGGACCAAAGGCTGGCAGGACGACGCTCTGAAGATCGTCACAATCCTGTGCGACGGGCTGCGCTCCGGGGCGGCGAACCACGGCCGGACCGGAGGGCACGCACCCAGCTCGGAGCGTGCCGTCTGACGCTCACCCCGACCGGTGAGCAGGTGGGCGACACGCCCGGCGCAGCCCCCCGTCAGTAACCGCGCTCTATCCGGCGGACTCCTGATCACGCGTGAACACCGAGAGACCGAGGGCCTGATGGCCTGGTCCTCGGCTGCACCGGCCGAGGAGCGGCTGCACTAAGCAGGGGAGTTTCCGACCGGAGCGGTGGTGCCCGGGTCCTTGAGTGGGGTGAGCTGCACGTCCGTGCGGCTCGCCGTGAGGAGGGTGTGGTCGGGGACCTCCTGCCAGTGGGGGTCGTCGTCGTAGGGCTCGGAGGCGACGACTGTGCCGCCGCCCGGACGGGTCAGGTACCACAGGGTGTCGCCCCAGGTGGTGGCGGTGACGGTGGAGCCGTTGGTGAGGAGCAGGTTGAGCCGGGAGGCGGGGGCCGCCGCGGCGACGTCCAGCACCGTCTCGGCCAGCGCCCGGCCCTCGTCGTCCCCGGCCCGCAGCCGGGCCAGGACCAGTGCCCACACGAGCGCGGAGTCGTTGCGCGCCTCCAGCGACAGCAGCTCGGCGGGCGGCAGCGTCGCGGCCACCGGAGCCAGTGAGGCGGGCCAGCCCGCCACGGCGCCGTTGTGGCTGAACAGCCAGGTCCCCGCGGCGAACGGCGCCGCGGCCGCCTCGGCGTCGGCGCCGGCCAGTGTCGCGTCCCGTACGGCGGCCAGCAGCGCGCCGGTGCGCACGACCCGGGCGAGGTCGGCGAAGGACTGGTCCGCCCAGATCGGGCCGGCCCGGCGGTAGCGGGCGGGTATGGGGTCGCCCTCGGCGTACCAGCCGAGGCCGAACCCGTCGGCGTTGACCGTGCCGTGGCGCTGGTGGCGGGGTGCCCAGGACTGGTGGTACAGGCCGTGGGGCGGTGTCACCAGGAGCCGGCCGGGCGTCTCGGCGGGGCCCACGTAGGCGAGGTGACGGCACATCAGGCGGCCTCCGCCGAACGGGCGGTGCGGAACCCGGAGAAGATCTGCCGCCGGATCGGGTAGTCCCAGTTGCGGAACGTGCCCCGGCAGGCCACCGCGTCCACGGCGAAGGACCCGCCGCGCAGCACCTTGTACCCGGGCCCGAAGAACACCTCGGAGTACTCCTTGTACGGGAAGGCCCGGAAGCCCGGGTACGGGGCGAAGTCGCTCGACGTCCACTCCCACACGTCGCCGATCAACTGCCGCACGCCGAGCGGCGACTCACCGGCCGGGTAGCTGCCCGCGGGCGCCGGACGCAGGTGCCGCTGCCCCAGGTTGGCGTGCTCGGGGCCCGGGTCGGCGTCGCCCCAGGGATAGCGCATGGCGCGGTCGCCGGCCGGGTCGTACCGGGCGGCCTTCTCCCACTCGGCCTCGGTGGGCAGCCGGCGCCCGGCCCAGCGGGCGTAGGCGTCGGCCTCGTACCAGGACACGTGCAGCACCGGCTCGTCGGCCGGCACCACCTCGGTCACCCCGAAGCGGCGCCGCAGCCACTGCCCGCCGTCCCGGCGCCAGAACAGCGGGGCGGTGACGGCGTGCCGGCGGATGTGGTCCCAGCCCTCGGGGGTCCACCAGCGCGGGTCGTCGTACCCGCCGTCGTCGACGAACGCCCGGTAGGCGCCGTTGGTCACCGGGACGGTGTCGATGAAGTACGGCGCCACCTCGCGCCGGTGCGCGGGGCGTTCGTTGTCCAGCGCCCACGGCTCGGCCGACGTGCCCATCGTGAACGGGCCGCCCGGCACCAGGACCTCGGCCGGTCCGGTGAACAGCCCCGCCGGCTCGGGGTCGGGCGCGGTCAGCGCCTGCGGCCCCTTGCGCAACTGGTGCGTGATCAGCATGGTCTCGTCGTGCTGCTGCTCGTGCTGGGCGATCATCCCGAAGGCGAAGCCCGCCTCCGTCAGCCGCGTCCCGTCGAACGCGGTGGCCTCCAGCACGTCCAGGGCCCGGCCGCGCACGTCGGCCGCGTACCGGCGGGCCTCGACGGGCGACAGCAGCGGCAGGCTCGGCCGCTCGGAGCGGGGATGCTCGAAGGCGTCGTACAGGCTGTCGATCTCCGGGCGTATCGCCTCCTGCCCGGCGACCGCGCGCAGCAGCCACTGCTCCTCCTGGTTGCCGATGTGCGCCAGGTCCCACACCAGCGGGGACATCAGCGGCGACACCTGGGCGGTCAGGTCGGGGCCCTCCACACAGCTGGTCAGCAGCGTGGTGCGCTCGCGGGCCGTGACCAGCGTGGTCAGGGCCCGCTCCCGCAGGGCCTCGGCGGTGGTGGCCGCGGGCGCGTCGGTGGCCGCGGGCGCGTTGGTGGGGTCGGTCATGAGCGGGTCTCCCTCCCGTACGGGCCACGGCCTGCGCCGCCCGGCATGTCCAGCAGATCGTCGGCGGGGCAGCGGCCCCTGAGCACGTAGCGCTCCAGGAACCCGGCGACCGCGTCCGTCACCTCGGTGCCCGCCCCGAGGCGGGGCAGTGCGGCGAGCGCCGCGGTGAAGCAGGTGACGGCCGCCTCGCACAGCTCGGGATCGGTGAGCGCGGCCCGGGCCGCGTCCTCGTACAGCGGGTTGTGCGGCGCGGGCAGCCCCAGCGTGCGCTCGGCCAGGGGCTTGACGGCCCGGTAGGCGGTCTCGGTGGCCTCCGGGTCGTCGAACAGCGCGGCGGTCACCGCCAGCGGCACGATCCAGCCGTCGTCCCCGGGCTGCGCGTCGATCATCCGCAGCTCCAGATGGCCGCGCGGACGCACCGGCGGGAAAAGCGTGGTCAGGTGGTAGTCCAGGTCCTCCCGGGTCGGCGGCCTCGGCACCAGCTCACGGGTCCACTCCCGCAGCGTCAGCCCCTCCGGCACGTCCCACGGACCGCCGTCCCGGCGGACACACATCACCGGGGCGTCCAGCACGTGCCGGGACCAGGCACCGCGCGGGTCGGTGTTCAGCGGGGGGCCGCCCGCCCGGCCGGCGCCGATCTGCGTCCAGCGCAGCTGCCGGGTGGACCGCCAGCCGGTGGGCCGTCCGCCGGACAGCGGGGAGTTGGCGAACGCGGCCAGCAGGACGGCACCCAGATGATGGGCCAGCCACCACCGGCGCACGTGACCCAGCGGCCCCGGCTCCTCGTGCCCGGCGTCCACGCACACCTGCACCGACGCGGAGGCACACATCATGAAGCGGCCACCGGGACCGGTGCGGTCGAGACAGGACTCCATGGCGTCGTAACGCGGCTGCCGCAGATAACGGCGCGGCTCCTGCCAGGGATCGTGGCCGAGGCCCACCAGGGCGAGACCGTCCTCGCGCAGTACGGCGCGGACGGCGTCGAGGTCGGCGGAGACGGAGCGGACGCACTCCGTCAGCGAGGCGGCGGGGAGCGAACTCAGCTCCAGCTGGCCGCCGGGCTCGACGGTCAGCGCCGACCTCAGGGGCACGGCCCGCAGCGCGGTGTACACCGCACGGAGCCGTTCGGGTGACACGGGGAGCCGCGGCGCGCGCGGATCATGAACAAGCCATTCCACCTCGACACCCAGCAACCTGGGCGGACCGGTCTTGAAGCAGATGCCGTGGACCAGCGCCTCGACCTCGGCCTCACTGACCGCGGTACGAGGCCGGACACAGCCACCAACCGGATCGGACATGTCGGGATCCTCCTGAGAGAAGAGTGCGTGGAAGTTCAGGACCAGCCGGCCGCCCTATCTGCTCCGCGTGTTCGCGTTCCGCAGGATGTCACCGGCCATCCATCCGACCGCCAAGCTCGCTGCCTCTGTGTCACCTGTCGTGAGTACCGGCATCACTGAAGCGTCTGCGACACGCAGTCTGTGTGTCCCGCGGACCCGGAGCTCTTCGTCGACGGCCCCGTCCGCACCAAGGGCACACGTACCGACTTCGTGCTTCCTGGTGAACCCGTGTTCCATCACGTACCGCAGAGTGTCACGTGTGTCCGTGACCTCCGGCCCGGGATTCACCTCCGTCATCGTCGAGGCGAAGGGTTCCGTCGCCGCCAGAATCTCCCGCGTTCTGGCGAAGGCCGCGAGTGTCAGCTCGTTGTCATGATCGGTGGACAGGTAACCGGGCACGAGCCGCGGCGGGTCCGCAAGGGTCGGTCCTGTGATGTGGACCGACCCGATGCTGGTGGGCGACCGCGGGTAGAAGGCGACGGTCACAGCTGTCGCGCCGACCGCCCCTGGGTGGAGGCCGTCATGCTCCACCACCGGCGTGAACAGCAGCTCCATGTCCGGACTCGAGGTCCCGTGGCCCGAGTTCGTCACGGCCAGAACCGCGGCGCCGCCGCCCGCCGACACTGCGGCGCGTCGCGGCACCGGCCTGAACCTCGACCTCGGTCCCACGATCGGCGGCGCCGGCTCCCGTCCGTGGTCCGGTACGCCGTTGAACCGCAGCGTCAGTGCGGCACCTCGGCGCTGCCTGAGGTTGGCGCCGACGGCCTGGCTTTCCGCGACAAGATGTACGCCGGCGGTGGTGAGCACTTCCGGGTCCCCGACGCCGCTTCGCTCCAGCAGCAATGGACTGCCCATCGTCCCCGCACAGAGAATGACCTCACGGCGGGCCCAGAACCGGACCGTGCCTCTGGACGTCTGTGCCTCCACCCCGATGGCGGTCGTGCCCTCGAAAAGGATCCGCCGAGCCGTACAGTGCGGGCGGACACGGACATTGCGCCGCCGTGCGCACCCGCGGAGCAGCGCGCGAGCCCTACTCTTCGGGACACCGGTTGACATGGGATGCGGCACATAAGCCGCCCGATCGGGAGAGCCGTTCAGGTCCACCACCGCGTCGATTCCCTGGCGTGCCAAGGCATCGAGCCACAGTTCTGCTGTCGCGTCCTGTGGGCCCACCGCCTCGGCCAGCCGAGGGGCGCCGCCTGCGGGGGACGCGGTGGCGTCGAGGGCATGCCGCTCGATCTCGGTGAAGGCTTCCAGGAAGCGGGACCAGTTCCAGCCGGTGGCGCCGACCGCCTCCCACGCCGCGTAATCCGCCTCTCCGCCCCGGCCCCAGGTGAGTCCGCTCGCCGTAGTCGAGCCCTCCACTAGACACCCCGTGCGCCTCTGGTCCATGCGCTCCGCCCCGAACACCTGGGAGGTGTGCCCGTGTTGGTGCTGCGGATCGGTCGACGCCTGTGTGAACCGTGCGGGCACCAGCCAGCGCTGATGGCGGTCGGAGTCGCCTGCTTCGATGACCAGAACCTGGTTCTGCGGATTCGACCCGAGCCGGTGAGCCAACGCGGCTCCCGCGGCCCCGCTCCCGACAATGATGTAGTCAACGAGGTTCTTGGATGACACGACAGCTCCATACGCGCGACGACTGGGGTCGTTTCGGTCAGGCCGCCCTCGACCTGAGCCGGTCGAGCTTGTCGCCCAGGCTCCCGACGGCTATCGAGATGTGGCCGTGTCGGTTCTCGAAGTGAGCACGGAGGGTGGGCAGATGCCTTGCCAGCCAGCGTCCGTGTGACGCCGGTACCATGCGGTCGACGTCTCCGTGCCACAACTCGACCGGGACGGTGACCGCACTCGGGTCGAATCCCCACGGGCTCGTCAGTGCCCGCAGGTCCTCCAGCCAACCGTCGTCACCGGCCGCGAGAGCGTGGCTCATGTGCGCCGCGTTGTCCGCCCCGTAGGGTCCGGTGAGCGCGGTCACGTCTGCCGCGGGCAGCAGACTGGCTATCCCGTCCGCGAGGTTGGAGGGATCGCTGTCCCGGACGACAGCGGCCATCTGCCGCACCACCGAACGCTGTTCCTGCTCGCCCCGGGACGCGGCACCGAACAGAACATGGTTCTGCACACCCATACCCTCGACGAAGGGAAGACCTTCGGCGTCATGCGGTGCGAAGGAGGCGATCAACAGCACTCCCGACACCCGCGGCGCGTCCGCGACCGCGGTGGCCAACGCGTACGGCCCGCCCGTTGACCACCCGGCGACAAGGTATCGCTCAGCACCCAAATGATCCATCAGGACACGGCACTCCTCTGCTGTGCCGAGGACCGTGCGTCCAGGCGCCGAAGTCGAAGTGCCGTAGCCGGGGCGGGAGTACGTGACGATTCGGTATCCCCTGTCGGTGGCCGAACCGAAGACGGACTCCATGGGAACCGCCGAACCCGGCATGCCATGGTGGAAGAGAACGACCGGTCCGTGCTCGGGCCCCTGAACGGCGAACTCAAGCACTCGGCCGTCCTTCAGAACCAGCGACTCCAACCCCTCGCTGCGGAGACCGCCGTCCTCGTGCGTGGCTTGCGCTTCCATCAATTCAGTCCTGTCCGCTCGTCGGTTGACCTGTGGCCCGCTGTGGTCGTCACAATGTTTCGCGGGCGCGGGCGTGTGGCGTGTCCCGTCCCTTCGCGGTCGCATCGGGACGGGACATCGGGCCGGGCCGGCGCTGCTCAGTGGCCGTAGGCTTCCAGGAGCCGTAGCCATACTTCGCTCACTGTGGGGAATGCGGGGACGGCGTGCCAGAGGCGGTCGATGGGGACTTCGCCGACTATGGCGATGGTTGCTGCGTGGATCAGTTCGGCTACGTCGGGTCCGACGAGTGTGAAACCGACGATGACCTTGCGGTCCTCGTCGACGACCATGCGGGCGTGTCCCTTGTACCCCTCGGCGTGGAGGGCCGATCCGGCGATGGCGGCCAGGTCGTAGTCGACCACGCGGGTCCGCACTCCGGCGGCTTCGGCCGCGGCGGCGGTCAGTCCCACCGACGCGATCTCCGGTTCGGTGAAGACCACCTGCGGCACCGCGCGCTCGTCGGCGGTGGCCGTGTGCCGGCCCCACGGGGCGTCGTCGACCGTTTCGCCCTTGGCACGCGCCACGATGACGTCGCCCACGGCGCGGGCCTGGTACTTGCCCTGGTGGGTCAGGAGCACGCGGCGGTTGACGTCGCCGGCGGCATACAGCCACCCGCCGCCGAGTGGTGCCTCGTCCTGGTCGAGGACCCGCAGCGTGTCGTCCACCGTCAGCCAGGAACCCGGCGTCAGAGCGATGGTTTCCAGGCCGATGTCCTGCGTGTTCGGCGTGCGGCCGATCGCGACGAGCACCTCGTCGGCTTCGATGTCCTCGCCGTCGGTGAGGGTGATGTGCACGGTGCCGTCGCCGTCCCGTTTGACGGCACCGGCCTCCGCGCCCAGGCGTACCGAGACACCGGCCTCCCGCAGTGACTCGGTGACCCGCTTGCCGGCGAACGGCTCCGCGAGCGGAAGGACACCGTCGCGGGCCAGCACGGTCACGGACGAGCCCAGAGCGGC
>NZ_JBIVPJ010000032.1:0-77936 GCF_044754585.1 Streptomyces sp. NPDC093065
ACTGAACGCCTTCGACATCACCTTCGACGGCCGCCTGACGGCGGCCCGCCAGTAACCCCAACCACCCTGGTTACACCGCTCGTTTGACAGACCCGGAGTACGGCATCCCGCTCCGCGAGGGCCCCAAGGACTACAAGCGCCGCGGCACTGTCGAACGGGCCTGGCTCATCGAGCAGTACGTCCACCGCCGCCGGACCCTGCCGGACCTCGCCCGAGAAGCTGGCATGAGCACCGCGAACATGGCCCGCTGGGCCAAGACCCACAACGTTCCGCTGCGACCACGCGGAGGGTCCAGTCACAGCCAGGTACTTCGGGCAATCGACCAGGCCAGCCGAGCACCAAGCATCCTTCGGCCGGCACTCGGCGGCCAGGGGGCCAGCGAACGGTTGAGCCGATTCGCGGCTGCATCTCCCTACCCCAGCCTCGGTGCCGCAGCGAGCGGCCTCGGCCTCAACACGTTCACCCTCGTCGCACAGATCAACCGGATCGAACGAGAACTCGGTGGACCACTCCTGGTCCGGGCGGAACGAGGTAGGCACATGACGCTCACTCCCCTGGGGAAGAAGGTGCTCAAGGCCATTCGAAAGATGCAGGACAACACGATGCCCTGAGACGCGGCGTGATCATTCCGGGTCGGCAATGCGTCGGAACACCCCGTCCAACTCGCCGGAGGCCACGAGCCCGGCAATCACGCGCACCATGCTGCCGATGCCGGGATTCCGCACGATCAGCCCGTCCGCGCAGAAGAAGCACTGCCCGGAGACCGCCTCTCCGCTCGCCTCCCAGCTCCGCATGAGCCGATCCACCTCGGCGAGAGTGAAGATCGTGGAACTCCAGCGCGACCCGTCGGCAAGATGAACCTTGGCATCGACGTTGCAGACCTCTTCGATCGCCTCGTCCGGTTCCACGAGGAAGAGCACCTGGAAGCCGGCGGCCCGAACCCGGTAGTAGGGAGCCTCCCAGTCGGCATCAGAAGTCCGACCCTCGGACGCCGGGCCCGCCTGTTGCGGCATCGACGCCGTCACTGAAGTTCCTCACCCGGCGGTATGAAGGCGTCGGCGCTGTCGGCGTCCTCCACATGCCCCTGAGCATCGACTGTGATGGCAGTCGCCCGGCCCTGCGAAGTGATCAACCAGGCCAGCACCTGCTCCGTGAGAGGTGATCCACCCGGCCCTTCATCCGTCCAGTGTGCCCGCCATCCCCCACCGGGTATCGCGGCGACCACCTGATCGGCCCGCTCCAAGTGGGAGAAGTCCACGTAGTCCGTGACCTGGCGCAGTGCCCCTCGTTGCGGGTCGACCACCAAGGCTGTCCCGGTTGCGGGATCCCATCCCTCCACGCGCACCATGCGACCGATCTCGGTCTCAGTGCCATTGAAGATGGCGGTCCATCCGGTCTGATTGAAGTATCGGAGTTGCATGGCGTCATGATCCCGGAGGTCCGGCGACCTGCTCGACCTCCGTGTCGTGGAAGCCGTGGTTATCAAGAAACCAGCAGGCCGGTGATACTGATGTCAAAGACCCGACGGACTGTGGAAGCGGACCCAGACACTCCTGTAGGGCTCACGGAGCTTGTGGCCGACCAGCGGGCAGCCGGGCCAGCGTTGCTGCCACAGATCCGTCAGAAGCACCCGCACATCTCCAGTCAGTGGAGCCGCGACTGGCTCCCCAAGCAGGGGAGGCCGCCGAGTAGGCGGGAGAGAGTGCGGTCAGTGGATTGCTGCTTTTCTATGCTGGTGCACACATTCACTCGTTGGGGGATTCCGTTGCCAGCGGGATACCGCACCGCCAGCAGTCGTTCGCGTGGTCGTCCTGGCAGACGTAGCCGATGGCACCATCCACGCACCATTCGGCGGCCTCCTCGGAAAGCAGGTCGGGCCCGGCAAGGAGCAGCCGACGAAATTCCGTGGTATCCGCAATGTCGGCCGGCCGGTTGGTGAACCACTCGTTGAACCAAGGCTTGTCCTGGTATATGCCCCAGTGCGCATTCTCCCGGTCGTCGACAGCCGTAAGGAACCGATCGACGATGCGCCCCCAACTCGGTGCTCCGAACCAGCCGTTGTCGGACGCACAGAAGGATTCGATCAGGGTTCGCAGGCCGAACTCCTTCTCGTGAAGGCAGTACCTTCGCCCCCATGAGATCGCGACCTGCGCCATCTCCGCGAGTTCTTCTCGCGGATCAACCTCGTGCGCCGGGTCGTCAGGGTTGTGGCAGGCCAGCCCGAGCTCGAGTACGGACTGCCCTGTCGGTAGAACCCGGGACGGGTTGACGATCGCGAGACCGAGACCGATCCAGTCGACATGGTCGAACGACAGCATCGAGCGCACGAGTCGGGTGGTTGCCGTGTTGATCCGCATCATCGTGCCGTCGTGCAGCGGACTCTTCCCGGCATGCCAGTTCTCGACGGGTGTGTTGCGCCACACGGCGAGCGTGATGCGGGTGGCAGCAAGCCACAGCAGGGCGTCGTCGTCGAGGTGCCCGAACCGCTTGGCACACTCCTGGGCGCCGTAGGTGATCAACTCTTCCGGTTTCGGCCACCTGTGGCTGTCGGGCCCTTCAGGCGCGTACTCATAGTCGTCGGCGTACTCGTCAAGGATCGCACTCAACTCGGTTGCGCTGTAAGCCTCGCTGTACTCGGAGCCGTCCGGCCCCTCGACGGTGTACATGTCGTGGTCCCAGGAGACGTACACGTCGCCCCAGAGCACGACGTCATCGCACTCGCTGGCGTTGTCCGTCACAACCGGCCTGATGGTGATCGGGGCAGTACGCCCGTCGGTTCGCTCGCCGTCCTTCTCGGCGGCCCATGCGGTGATGACCCCGAGCGGCTTCGGAAGGAGAGGACCGACCTCGGTGATGCTGAACGGCTCGTCGTCGTCATCGGTGTCGAACCGGCTGTTGACGAACGCGACCGCCTCGGAGGGCGTGCTGACGATGGACTGGCTACCACTCTCGTTGTCAACCACTCGCCACAACGGGCTGTTCTTCACGGTGCTCTCCGATCGCGGTGAGTGCACCCGGGGTGGGTGCGATGCGCCGGGTCGCTCGGCACTGACACCAACTTATGGGCTGATCAACCCATCCGTAGTCCCGAAGGTACTTGTCGGCGATGACGTTCGGTACGTTCGCGTGCAACCTGCTTTTCGCGCCCGCGGCGACACAGCACAGTCCAACAGCGGAGGAGGCGAAGATGGCGCTGAACAAGAAGGGTTCCCGGCGCATAACCGTTGACGGAATCGAGTACCGCTGGCGGATCCGCAGGAAGCCCTCCTACATGCAGGGACTCTGCTGGACACCGATGACCTACGCGGTCGAAGCGGCCGTCGGCAGCCGGCCGGGCACGACCTTGATCGTCACCAGCGGCCAGGCCCATCCCAGCAACTGGGTGGGCGTCGAGACGGAGCCCATTCGCCCAGCGCACGTTGCTGCCGGCATTCGAGCGGCACGGGATCAGGGCTGGGTTCCCACCCGGGTCGGTTCTCCTTTCCAGCTCGATCGATCCGCAGGATTCATCGCCCAGTCATGAGGCGAAGCGGAGCAGCGCGGTGCACCTGGCCCGTCATCATGGCCTGGTGACCACCTGGATGCGCTGCTACTGGGACGAGGAAGACACCTGGTTCTACTTCGAGGTCGACGCCGAAGGCTGGGTGATCCGGCAGGTCGAACTCGAAGGGCCTGAGCTGACCCCGATCGCAGCTGCCTCCCTCGCCGAGTGGCAGCGGGCCCGCGACGCAAGCCGCCTCGACGCGTACGACAACAGGTTCGGGATCACAGCCGAACAGCCCGTCTCCGAGTGGGAAGGCCACGATCCGGAGCAGCTGACCTCCGACGGGTTCGAGGAGGTCTGGAACTCCGCCCGTCGGCAGATCGCAGCCCGGCCGTCATGAGATCGGACGGGCGGAGGAGGAACTACAAAGACTGTTGATCGTTGACAGTGCCGGCGACTGCTGGTCCGCAGTTCGCCGGAAGCCCGCCCACCACCAAAGCGATCGCGTGCTCAGCGGTGTCCGCCTCACCGATCACTCTTCCTCGTGAAGGGCCGCAGACTCGATATCGCCCGTCGCTCAGGGGATCGATGAACGGCACGTCCCATGAGTACGGGAACCCAGTGCAGGTTGTGAAATGAAGCGACCAGTGGCTGGTGAACGGAAGCAGCTGGCGCAGCTGTGGTTCGGCATGCGCAAGCTCGGCAACCTTCAGCGTCCGATGGGCGAGCTCCCGGCGGTCCGAATCTCGGCGCAGGCCTTCAAGGAGCAAGCGCCACTTCACCGCGACCGCCTCGGCCGGACCCTTTTCATGGGCTTCGGCCAGCTCGGTGACCTTGACGAATGGGCTCACCTCGCGGATCCCTTTGAGCCTCAGGCCGTTCCGCCATGCCTCCAGGGCCCGTGCCATCTCGCCCAAGTCCTGAGTCGCGCCCGAGACCAACTGCACCCCCATGGACCAACCGCTGAAGATGAACCACCGCTCCACAGACCCCAGGCTGATCCAGCACGCCTCACGGTCAGCCACCGTGCTCTCGACGCCTGCCGTCCGGAGCGGGTTCGAATCATCCACAAGAACCCTGCCTAGGGAGAGACCGAGCTCAGCAGCCACGGCTTCCAGCGCTCCGGCGAAGCTGCCGGCGGACGCCAGGTCTGGATACAAGGAAGCGTCGGCCGGGAGTGGCTCGTGCCGGGCAGGGGGTGTCGCGTTCGAGGTCACCGAGGCAGTCTCCCTCGTGCTGAGGAATCTGCCACGTCCGTGAGATTGATCAAGCTCGTCACGCTGTGAGACTCAAAGAGAAGCTGCAGGTCAACGCGATGCTCTATGACACGAACCGCGGGATCCTACACCGACCAGGCAGCTTCCCGCCCGTTGGCGCAGGGTGGCTCCCGGTGTCGGATGCTTCTTGACTTGCAGGTAAAGAATCGTGCTAGTGTCGCGTCCATGGGAAGGCCCAAGCAGTTCGATCCAGACGTCGCCGTCGATCAGGCCATGGACGTGTTCTGGCGAAAGGGATATGCCGGGACCACTCCGCAGGACCTCGTCGAGGCCCTCGGTATCGGCAAGGGCAGCCTCTACAACACCTTCGGCAGCAAGCACGCCCTGTACGAACGGGCGCTCCGCCGTTACCGCGACCAGCAGGCCGCCGCTCTGGTGGCCGCGCTCGAGGAGGGAGGGCCGGTCAAGGCGCGTCTGCGCAGAACGCTGGAGTTCCTCGTCGAGATGGATCTCGCCGACCCGGGTCGCCGGGGCTGCATGGCCGTGAACGCGGCGGCGGAACTCGCCGGGACGGACGAGGTGGCGACCGAACTCGTCCAGCGGATGCTCGACCGAACCGAGGGCGCCTTCCGTGCGCTGATCGAGGAAGGCCTGCGCTCGGGGGAGATCGCGCCCGGCCGCGATCCGGCGGCCCTGGGGAGCATGCTGCTCAACACGGTCGTGGGTCTGCGGCTCATGGCGCGCGTCGCTGAAAGCCCTGACCGGCTCGTCCGGGTGATCGACGCGACGCTCGACTGCCTCTGATCCCACCGCGGCACCCACCGCAGGTGGTCCTTCTCTACCCAAATTTTGTACTCGCAGTTAAAGAATTGGAGAGCGTTGTGGACCTCAACCTCACTTCCAAGGCGGCCGTCGTCACCGGCGCCGGCCGGGGCATCGGCCTCGCCACGGTCCGGGCCCTGACGGCCGAAGGCGTCCACGTCGTGGGTGCCGCCCGCACCATCACGCCCGAGCTGAAGGAAACCGGCGCGCACACGGTGTCGGCCGACCTGAGCACCGCCGAAGGTGTCGCGACCCTCATGGACAGCGCCCTCGTCGACTGGGCGGCATCGACCTGCTGGTGAACAACGTGGGTGGCGGGGACGACGTGGAGCCCGTCGGCTTCCTCGACACCGACGACACCCAGTGGACCCGCGTCTTCGATCTCAATCTGCTCAGTGCCGTCCGCGCGACCCGCGCGGCCCTGCCCAGCCTGATCGAGCGCCGCGGATCGATCGTCAACGTCTCCTCCATCAACTCGCGGCTGCCCGCTGCCGGGCCGGTCGCCTACAGCGCGGCCAAGGCGGCTCTCGCCGCGTTGGGCAAGTCCCTGACCGAGGAGTTCGGGCCCCAGGGCGTGCGTGTGAACACCGTCTCTCCCGGAGCGGTCCGCACTTCCATCTGGGAGGACCCCGACGGTTTCGGTGGCAAGGTGGCGGCCGGACTCGGCGCGGAGCACGCCGCCTTCCTCCAGCAGCTCCCGGAAGCGTTCAACATCACCAGCGGCCGGATCACCGAACCCGAAGAGGTCGCGGCCCTGATCGTGTTCCTTCTCTCCGATGTCGCCGGCAACGTCACCGGGGCCGACTACGTCATCGACGGCGGCACGGTCAAGGCGCTCTGAACCGGAGACGGTGCCACGGGTAAATCGGCTCGACGTGAGGTGCCCCGACCGGTGGACTGGGTGCATGACGACACCTCAGGAAGAGCTGCTGCCCACCACCCGCCGGGCGCTGACTCACCGCATCGCCGTGGCCCAGGCCGAGGGGCGTACGCCCTCGCTCGTCGCGGCGGTGGTCCGGGGCGGGCGGACCGTGTGGCACGGGGCGCGGACCTCGGTCGACGGGCACGGACCGGACGAGAACGTGCAGTACCGGATCGGCTCGATCACCAAGACGTTCACTGCCGTCCTCGTGCTGAGGCTGCGCGACGAGGGCGTGCTCGGTCTCGGGGATCCGCTGGAGAAGCATCTGCCGGGCACCGGAGCGGGGGAGGCCACGATCGCCGAGCTGCTCGCGCACTCGGGCGGACTGGCCGCCGAGTCGCCCGCGCCCTGGTGGGAGCGGACACCGGGCTCGCTTCGGCCCGAGTTGGCCGACGTGCTGGGCGAGCAGCCCTTCCTGCACCCGGTGGGCCGTCGCCACCACTACTCCAACCCCGGCTACACCCTGCTCGGCGCGCTGGTCGAGAAGCTGCGCGGTGCTCCCTGGGAGGAGGTGCTGCAGAGGGAGGTGCTGGAACCGCTGGGGCTGGAGCGTACGGCCACACGCCCCAGCGCCCCGCATGCCGGTGGCTGGGCGGTGCACCCCTGGGCCGACGTGATGCTGGCCGAGCCGGTCGAGGACCTGGGGCTGATGGCGCCGGCAGGTCAGCTCTGGTCGACCACCGCGGATCTGGCGCGGTTCGCCGTCTTCCTGACGCGGGGAGACGACAAGGTGCTCGGCGCGGAGACCGTGCGGGAGATGCGGGAGCCCGCCGCGCCGGCCGAGGCCGCGGACGTGGTGGACGGTGCGGCGTACGGTCTGGGACTTCAGCTTCAGCACCGGGACGGGCGGTTGCTCGTGGGGCACTCCGGGTCCTTGCCAGGCTTCCTGGCCAACCTCACCATCGCGGTGGAGGACGACGTGGCCGCGGTGGTCCTGACCAACTGCACCTCCGGGCCGCTGCTCGCCGGGGTCGGAGCCGACCTCGTGCGCATCGTCGCTGAGGCGGAGCCCCGGATCCCCGAACCATGGAGTCCCCTGCGAGACGTCGACTCCTCCGTGCTGGAGCTGGCGGGGCAGTGGTACTGGGGGACTCATGCCTTCGTCCTGCGGCTGACGCCCGACGGAGGGGTGTCACTGGGGCCGCTGTCGGGCCAGGGCAGGCGCTCACGGTTCCGGGCGGGCGGTGACGGCACCTGGACGGGACTGGAGGGTTACTACACAGGGGAGTTGCTACGAGCGGTGAGGCGCCCGGACGGCACCGTAAGCCATCTGGACCTCGGTTCCTTCGTCTTCACGCGCCAGCCGTACGAAGAGGACGCCGGCGTGCCGGGTGGTGTGGACCCGCAGGGGTGGCGGGGGATCGGCTGACGACAGCCCGGCCCTGTTTCACGTGAAACAGGGCCGGACTGCCGGCCCGGGCCTGCCACGGGGCTCTGCCTCAGAGCTGGAGCTTGAATCCCGTGTGCGAGGCCGAGAAGCCCAGACGTTCGTAGAAGCGGTGGGCGTCGGTCCGCGTCCTGTCGGAGGTGAGCTGTACCAGGTGACATCCCTGCCGCCGGGACTCGTCGATCGCCCACTCGATGAGCTGGGTGCCCAGCCCGCTGCCACGCTCGTCGCCGTGGATGCGTACGCCTTCGACGATCGAACGGGTGGCGCCGCGCCGGGACAGGCCGGGGACGATCGTCAGCTGAAGTGTGCCGACGACACGGCCGTCGCGGACGGCCACCACCAGATGCTGGTTCGGGTCCGTCCTGAGCCGTTCGAACGCGGCCAGGTACGGGCCCAGGTCGTCCGGTGATTCGCGCTGTGCGCCCAGCGGGTCGTCGGCGAGCATCGCGACGACCGCCGGGATGTCGTCGGCGGTGGTGGGCCGTATTTCGAGATCTCCCATGACCGCACTCTAGAACCGGCTAGGCCGGCACCGGTGCCTTCAGGGTCTCCACCGCCCGGACCAGCGGCGCGAGGTCGGGGTTCGTGGCCGCCTCGTCGAGGGCCTCGCGCAGGGCGGCGTCATTGGTGGGCCGTGCCTCGTCCAGCAGCCGCAGGCCCGTCGCAGTGACGTTGGTGTAGATGCCGCGTCGGTCGGTGGGGCAGAGGTAGCGCTCGAGCAGGCCCCGGTCCTCTAGCCGGGTGACCAGCCGGGTGGTCGCGCTCTGACTGAGGACGACGGCGTCGGCGACCTGTTTCATCTGCAGATGCCCCCCGTCGCCGTCGTGCTGCCGGCTGAGCACGTCGAGCAGTGAGTACTCGCGGACACTCAGATCGTGCCCGGTCTGCAGCGCGCGCTCGATGTGCGCCTCGATCCTTCCGTGCAGCAGGGAGAGGGCGCACCAGCCCTGGGAGAGGGCGGTGAGCGCGGGGTCCGTCGCTGTCATGTGGTTCCTCCGTCCAGGAGCGGCTGAGACCAGGGTAGACCAGTGCCGCAATTGCCTGCGCTTGCATATAGCCCGCGTGTGCAATTATTGTGAGCGAGCGAAAGACGCTCCTGCAATGTTCTCGGAAGGTGTACTCCTCCATGCCTCTCGCGCTACTGGCCCTCGCGATCGGGGCCTTCGGGATCGGAACGACCGAATTCGTGATCATGGGTTTGCTGCCCGAGGTCGCGAGCGACTACGGAGTCTCCATCCCCACCGCCGGATACCTGGTGACCGGGTACGCGCTCGGCGTGATGTTCGGCGCCCCGCTGATGACCGTGCTCGGCACCAAGGTGCCGCGCAAGCGGATGCTGATGCTGCTGATGGGCCTGTTCGTCGTCGGCAACCTGCTCTCCGCCCTCGCCCCCGTCTTCTCCGTCATGCTGATCGGCCGCGTGGTCGCCTCGCTCGCGCACGGCGCCTTCTTTGGCATCGGATCGGTGGTCGCGGCCGGTCTGGTCGCCCCGCACAAGAAGGCCGGCGCGATCGCGATGATGTTCACCGGTCTGACCGTCGCCAATGTCATCGGTGTCCCGCTGGGAACGCTGATCGGACAGTCCGTCGGCTGGCGCGTCACCTTCGCCGTCGTTGCCGCGCTCGGAGTCGTCGGCCTGGCCGGGATCGCCAAGCTGGTTCCCGACGTGCCCAGGGCCGAGGGCGTGCGGCTGCGCCATGAGCTGGCCGCGTTCAAGAACGCACAGGTCCTGCTCGCGATGGCCATGACCGTTCTCGGCTTCGGCGGGGTCTTCGCGGCCATCACCTACATCGCGCCGATGATGACCCATGTCGCGGGCTTCGCCGACGGCTCGGTCACCTGGCTGCTGGTCCTCTTCGGCCTCGGCATGGTCGGCGGCAACCTCGTCGGCGGCCGGCTCGCCGACCGCGCCCTGATGCCCCTGCTGTACATCGCCCTGGGCGCGCTGTCCGTCGTACTCGCCCTCTTCACGCTCACCGCGCACGACAAGATCGCGTCCGCCGTGACCGTCGTCCTGATCGGTGCCCTGGGCTTCGCCACCGTCCCCCCGCTGCAGAAGCGCGTCCTGGACCACGCACACGGCGCACCCACGCTGGCCTCCGCGGTGAACATCGGTGCATTCAACCTGGGCAACGCGCTCTCCGCGTGGCTCGGCGGCGTCGTCATCGCGGCGGGCCTCGGATACACGGCCCCCAACTGGGTCGGCGCCGTGCTCGCCGCCGCCGCCCTCGTCCTCGCCGCCCTCTCGGCCGCCCTGGAACGGCGCGCGAGTACTCCCGGGCCGGGCGTCGCGGGCTCCGTACCCGGGGAGCAGCGAGCCGCAGTCGTCCACCACTGAACGACCAGTCCCCTGCCCGGGGTACGGGGCCAGGGCCGCCCCGCATCCCTCGGCCCACGGTGCCTCGCCGACCACCGAGGCACCGCACCACTCGGCACAACCAAGGAGAAGGAACCATGAGCACCACCGCTGTCACCCCGCTGACGATCCAGGACGCCGAAGCCCTCGTCGCCGCTGTCCAGCATGCCGCCGCGGCGGCCGGTGTCACCGTCAGCGTCACGGTCCTCGACGCCGGCGGCCACCTGCTCGCCTTCCGGCGCGACGACCGCGCCGTGCTGATCTCCGGAGAGACCAGCACCCGTAAGGCCTACACGGCGCTCCAGCTGAACGCTCCGACCGCCGACCTCGTCGACGCCGTTCAGCCCGGAGGCCTCTTCCACACCCTGCCCACGGCGCTCGACCGGCCGCTGCTGTTCATCGCGGGCGGCGTGCCCGTGCACCGCGGAGGCCGGCTGATCGGTGCGATCGGGGTGGGCGGTGGCGCGCCCGAGCAGGACCACGGCTTCGCCACGGCCGCCGTGCGGAGCCTCGCCTGACGGCAGCGGTCATTGAGTGACCGTCCGACCGACGCGCGGTACCCGGGCAGCCCGGGTACCGCGCGTCGCCGTGTCGTGGGGGCGTACGGCCGAAGTCAGCCCGCAGCCACCGTCAGCGGCGCGAACCGTCGGGTCCAGTCCCCGGGCAGCTCGGTGATCCCGTAGGTCATGACCGCGTTGGGGGCGACCGTGGACAGGCCGTGCTCCTTCACCCACGTCAGCAGCTCCCTGTGCCGCACGTCGATGTCCGTGCGCAGTGGCCGGTCGGTGCGGGCGGCGAGGGAGCTGATCAGCGCCTTGGCCGTCTCGGTGTCACGGGCGATCATCGGGCCCACGACGTGGGTGTCCATGTTCGGCCAGGCCGCGGCGTACCCGGTGATCCGGCCGTCCTCCTCGGCGATGCGCAGCTGGTCGGCGAAAGCGGGCAGCCGCGCGACGACGTGGGTGCGGTCGGCGCCGAACACCTCCTCGTCGAGCCGGAGGATGGTGGTGACGTCCCCGGCGGTGGCCGCGCGAGTGACGGCCTTCGGTTCCGGTCCGCCCGGGAGGAAGCGGCCGCGCACCATCTCCGCCCCGCCCGTCACCTTGAAGCCGAGCTCCTCGTAGAGCGGCCGTCCGTACGGCGTCGCGTGCAGAGTGAGGGGAACGGTGCCCAGGGCGGAGACGATGTGGCGCATCAGGCGACGTCCGACGCCTTGCCGGGCGTGCCGCTCGGCGACCAGCACCATGCCGATGGCGGCGAGTGCGGGGCGTTCCTGGGGCCCGTACTCGGTAACGGTGCAGGCGGCGACGAGACCGCCACCGGGGTCGTCGATCCCGTATCCCTTTCCGGCCGTGAGGAGGAACCCCCACTTGTGCTCCTCACGCGGCCACCCCCGGTCCTCGGACAGGTCGGCGCAGGCGGTGAGATCGCGGAGCGTCAGACGGCGGATCGGTGCAGAGGCGGGGAAAGGTGTCGGCACGCAGGTCAGGCTGTCCGACGGCGGCCGTCCGCGTCCACCTCTTTCCGGCGTAACACGCGAGCTTTCGGCCACGTCGTTCAGCCGAGGTCGGGGGCGTGCATGGCACGCACACCCTCGATGTTGCCGTCCAGATAGTGCCGCAGCGACAGTGGTACGAGGTGGACCGAGGCGATCCCGACCCGGGTGAACGGCACCCGGACGATCTCGTACTCACCGGCGGGCTCGTCGACTTCGGGGCCGTGCCGCAGGGACGGGTCCATGGACAGCAGGTGGCAGACGAAGAAGTGCTGCACCTTCACACCGGTCGCGCCACCGTCCTCGCCGATGTGCTCCACGGTGTCCACGAAGCAGGGCACCACGTCGCTGATCTTGGCACCGAGTTCCTCGTACACCTCACGGTGCAGGGCCTCCACGACGGTGGCGTCGTCCGGCTCGACCCCGCCGCCGGGAGTGACCCAGTAGGGGTCGACACCGGGCTTGGTCCGCTTGATCAGGATCAGGTGGTCGCCGTCCAGCAGGACGGCGCGAGCGGTGCGCTTGACCACGGGTCGGACGGTCATGGAGGAAATGTGGCCCGGCTGGTTCCACGTGAAACATCGTGAAGCACGCCCGGTTTCATGAGTTCCTGCGTCCAGTTCCAGGTGGTGGCCGCCCGCAGCAATCCCTCGTGGGCCCGGACGATGTGCGGCATCGCCAGTGTGCCGGTGCGTGCCGCCAGGAAATACGTCCGCAACGGCGGCACCGGCGGATCGCGCAGGGCGACGACGTCGCCGCGTTCCAGTGCCGCCGCGCACGGTGCAGGCGAGGACCGCACGCAAGTCGGGGACGACGACGGTGGCCGGGCTGCAGGACAGGCGTCGAAGACGGACGCCCAGTAGCGGGCGACAAAGGGCAGCGACTCGTGCACTTCGACCACGGGGACGTGCTTCAGGGCGTCGGTGTCGCGGAGCTTTTTGGCCGCCGGCGCGCTCTGCCCAGTGAGACGTGGCGATCAGGATGTGTTCCTCGTCGCAGAGTGGAGTCGAGGTGAGCAGTGAGCCGCGTGGGCGAGCTGTTCCGATGGCCAGATCGTGGTGTCCGGCTGCCAAGCCCTCCAGCGTCTGCTCGGCGTTCCCGAACGAGGCGCGCAGGGCGAAGGCCCGGCCGTCCTCGCCGGTGAGCCCGGTGAGCGCGGGCAGCGCCCGCTCGGCGGTGAACTCGGGTGGTCCGGCCAGATGCAGGGTCCGCAGCGAGGAGGCGTCCCCCGGCCCGGCCTCGGCGATCTCCACCAGGGTGTCGAGATGCGGGGCGGCCTTGTGGGCGAGTTCGTCGCCGATGGCCGTCGGAGTCACTCCGCGGGCCTGCCGGAGGAACAGCGGGCGGCCGATCTGAAGCTCCAGCGTACGGATCTGTGAGGTGACGGCGGGCTGTGAGAGGCCGAGCAGGGCAGCGGCGCGGGTGAACGAACCGGCCCGGTGCACGGTGACGAAGGTGCGGAGCAAGGCCAGATCCACGGAAAGCCCGTCCCCTCTCCTGTTCTTCTCCAGCCCCCGCCCGTGCCCAACCATAAATATGTCGACAGGTCGCTGTCGTTTCTGTGATTGGATACTGACGCTCGGTCAACTAGCCTGGAGCGCGCGGTTCTTCGCGCGTGGAAACGGAAGGCGCGTGGAACCGGTGGACGGTCCGAGCCACGAGGGGGGAGGCTCGGACCGTCCGCCGTAAGCGGCCGCGTCTGCCGGTGAGGGTCCGCAGGGGCAGCGCGGCGGCGTCAGTCCGCCGTTTCGTCCAGCGCGCGCAGCAGATCCGCCACCAGGTCGTCGGGGTCCTCCGCGCCGACCGAGAGCCGGATGAAGCCCTCCGGCACCGCGTCGCCGCCCCAGCGTCCGCGCCGCTCCGCGGTGGACCGCACCCCGCCGAAGCTCGTCGCACCCTCGACCAGGTGGAGCGCGTCGAGGAAGCGATCGGCACGCGCGCGCGAGGGCAGCGTGAAGGAGACGACACAGCCGTAGCGCAGCATCTGCTGCGAGGCGACCTTGTGGGACGGGTCGTCGGGCAGTCCGGGGTAGCGCAGAGCGGTGATCTCGGGCCGGGACCGGAGTGCCTCGGCCACCCTGAGCGCGGTGGCGTCCTGCCGGTCCACTCGCAGCTGGAGGGTGGCGATCGAGCGGTGCGCGAGCCAGGCCTCCATGGGGCCGGGAATAGCACCGGCGATCTTGCGCCAGCGCCGTACGGTGGCCATCGCCCGGGCGTCGCGGCCGGCCACGTAGCCCAGCAGGACGTCGCCGTGGCCGGTTAGCTGCTTGGTGCCGCTGGCCACCGAGAAGTCGGCGCCGAGCTCGAGCGGACGCTGCCCGAGCGGTGTGGCGAGGGTGTTGTCGACGGCCACCAGGGCACCGCGGGCGTGTGCCGCCTCGGCCAGCCTCCGCACGTCGCACACGTCGAGCCCGGGGTTCGACGGCGTCTCGATCCACAGCAGCTTCGCTCCGTCCAGCACGTCGAGCTGGGCGTCCTGGCCGGTCGGCGCGGTGCGTACCTCGATGCCGTACGCCTCCAGCTGCGCGCGGACCAGCGGCAGTGCCTGGTAGCCGTCGTCGGGCAGAACGGCCGTGTCGCCGGCGCGCAGCTGCGAGAAGAGCACCGAGGAGATGGCGGCCATGCCCGAGGCGAAGACGAGTGTCTCCACGTCGTCCGGGCCGGGTCCCTCGAGCTCGCCGATGGCGCGCTCGAGGTGGGTCCAGGTGGGGTTCTCGTCGCGGCCGTAGGTGTACGGACCGGTCGGGTCGCCCGGCAGGTGGAAGTGGGCGGCGAACACCGGGCCGGGCAGGGTCGGCTCGTGCTTGACGGGTTCGGGCAGCCCGGCGCGCACCGCGCGCGTGCCGTCACCGGGGACGGAAGCGGATCCGTCCGTACCCGTACCGGCAGTGTCGTTCGTGGCGGAATCGCTCATGCCGCCCGTCCTTCCACTTGCTCGCGTACCGCGGCGAGCAGTCCGCTGCTCGCCGCTTCCACCATCTCAAGGCATTGCTCGAAGCCGTCCTGGCCTCCGTAGTAGGGGTCCGGGACGTCCAGGTCACCGCCGTCGGCGGCGGGGTCGTACGACCGCAGCAGGCGCACCTTGGCCGCGTCCCGCTCCGTGGGGGCGAGGCGCCGCAGGGCCCTGAGGTGCCCGGCGTCGAGGGCGACGACCAGGTCGAGGCGGGAGAACCAGGACTGCTGGAACTGGCGGGCCGTGTGGTCGAGGCCGTAGCCGTTCTCCGCCAGGACGGCCACGGTGCGCGGGTCGGCGTCCTCGCCCTCGTGCCAGCCGCCGGTGCCGGCGCTGTCGGCCTCGACCAGGTCGTCGAGCCCGGCGTCCGCCACGCGCGCGTGGAAGACGGCCTCGGCCATCGGGGAGCGGCAGATGTTTCCCGTGCACACGAAACAGACGCGGTAGGTCATCGCGATCAGTCCCCGTCGGGCAGGAACGCGTTGAGGGCCCAGGAGACGATCGAGACGATCAGGCCGCCCAGGACGGCGGTCCAGAACCCGTCGACGTGGAAACTCAGGTCGAGCTTGTCGGCCACCCACGACGTGAGCAACAGCATCAGGGCGTTGACCACCAGCGTGAACAGGCCGAGGGTCAGGATGAACAGCGGGAAGGTCAGCACCTGCACGATGGGCTTGACCACCATGTTGACCAGGCCGAACACCAGGGCGACCACGATCAGGGTGGCGGCCTTCTCCCCGGTGCTGCCCCCGGTCAGCGTGATTTTATCGAGCAGCCATACCGCGACCGCGAGGGCGCCCGCGTTGGCGATCGTCTTGACTAGGAAATTCTTCATGTGTCTGATCGTGGCAGACGCGATCGGAAACGAACGGTGAGGCAGGGACGGACAAGGCGATGAAGGCATTCCGGCTGGACGAACTGGAGGCGGAGCGCGCCGCCAACGACGGTGCCTATCTGCAGTTCCTGCGTGAGCGGAACATGTCGGTCGGCCTGTACGCCCTCGACGCGGGGACGGCCGACCCGCAGAAACCGCACGCACAGGACGAGGTGTACTTCGTGGTGAGCGGGCGGGCCGCGATCACCGTGGGCATGGAGACCACCCAGGTCGCCCGCGGCAGCGTGGTCTACGTGCCGGCCGGGGTCGCCCACAAGTTCCACCACATCAGCGAGGACCTGCGGGTCCTGGTGGTGTTCTCTCCGCCGGAGAGCTGAGAGGGGCCCCGGGGTTCCCTAGGGGATCGGTCAGGGGGAGACAAGGGGTGCTGGGCCCCTGCCGCGGCGCTCGCGGCTCTAGCATCGAGTGCAGGACATCAGAGGACTCCCCAGGACTTCCTGGGCTCCCCCGAAAGGTAAGGGCAAGGGCGATGCGAGAGATCTTCACGGGACTGCCGTGGTGGGTGAAGTGGGTCGCGGTGCCGGTCATCGCCCTGGTCGTGTTCGGCGGTCTGATCGCCAGCGTGGTCGGGTTCGTGATCGGACTGCTGTTCAAGCTGCTGGTGTTCGTCGCACTCGTCGGCGGACTGATCTACGTCGTACGCAAGTTCATGTCGAGCTCGTCTTCCCGCAGCGACTGGTGAGCGAGGTGGGGCACCGGTGGCGGTAACAGGAACCACCGGTTCCCTCGGCCGGGGGAAGTTTCCCGTACGGGCCGTCGGTAAGCGCTGACCGGCGGTTAGAGTCCGGAACTCCACGCGGGGGCGACCTCGCGAGCGGCGTACACCCCCACCCGTGTTCTCCGCACGGTCTGCCACCTCGCGTTCCGGGAGTGACCCTTGGCCACGGCTGACACCGCATTCGCTCAGCTGCACGCCCTTCCCGTGCAGCCCCGCTCGACGCCTCGGACACCCCCCGCGCCCTCCTCCGCCGACCCGCCCACCGCCACCCTGATCGGCTCCGTGCAGCGGGCGATGCGCCTGCTCGAGTGCGTCGCCGAGCACGAATACGGAGCCCCCGCCAAACAACTGGCCCGGGAGACGGGGCTGGCGCTGCCCACGGCGTACCACCTGCTGCGCACCCTGGTGCACGAGGGCTACCTGCGCCGCGAGAAGGGGCTGTTCTTCCTCGGTGAGGCCGCCGAGCGGCTGAGCAGCAGCGGAGCCGAGCAGAAACGTCGCAGCACGGTGGTCGACACCATGGCACGCTGGCGCGACGCGATCGGCTTCCCCGTGTACTACGCCATGTACCGGGACGGCGAGATCGAGGTCATGTGCGTGTCCGACACCCCGGGCAACCCGGCGGTCGAGGAGTGGGCGGACTTCCGCGAGACGGGACACGCGCACGCCATCGGGCAGTGCCTGCTGTCCCAGTTGGACGAGGACGCCCGCCGCGACCACCTCGACCGCTATCCGGCGCAGCCGGTCACGCCGTACACGGTGCGTGACGGCCACACTCTGCTGAGACGGCTGGAACGCACGCGCCGGATGACGCCGGTGACCGAGCGCCAGGAGTACGCGCTCGGGACGGTCTGCGCGGCGATTCCGATCACTGTCGGCACCACCGCCGCGACGATGGCCATCTCACTGCCCCTGCATCAGGCGGACCGGTTGCTCCCGGCGGCACAGCGTTTGCAGCACGAAGTGGGTCGGCGTCTGGGTTCGCTCGCGCTCTCTATCAGTATCTGAAAACTCACTCCTTGTGATCTGGTGTGTACGTTGAGCAAGATGCCACCAGTGTTAGAGGTTTGATTCCCGGACAGTCGACGGCGAATGACGGGGTAGGCGAATGGGCGAGTCCGTACAGGCAGAGGTCATGATGAGCTTTCTCGTGTCCGAGGAGCTCTCTTTCCGCATCCCCGTGGAGCTGCGGTACGAGACCCGTGATCCCTATGCCGTACGACTGACCTTCCACCTGCCCGGAGACGCGCCGGTGACCTGGGCCTTCGGCCGGGAGCTGCTGGTCGACGGGGTGGGCCGGCCGTGTGGGGACGGTGACGTGCGCATCGCGCCGGTCGACCCCGAGCCGTTGGCCGAGGTGCTGATCCGCCTTCAGGTCGGCAGCGATCAGGCGCTGTTCCGCTCCTCGGCCGCGCCCCTTGTGGCCTTCCTCGACCGCACCGACAAGCTGGTGCCCCTCGGCCAGGAGGGCGCGCTCGCCGACTTCGACAGTCACCTCGACGAAGCCCTGGACCGCATCCTGGCGGAGGAACAGAGCGCGGGCTGAACCGTTACGGCACCGCCCGCAGCGGTGGCGTAACGCTTCGCCCGGCGCGTCAGCGCTTACGGCGGCGGCCCCGCCCGCCACGTGCGGGTGCCCCCGCGGCGGTCGCCGCCCCCGCGGTCCCGGCCGGCCGGTCCGCCGCCACGACCAGGGCGGCGAGGGCCGTGGTGACCGGCACGGAGGCCACCAGCCCGATCGAGCCGACCAGCGTACGCACGATCTCCTCCGCCACCAGTTCACTGTTGGCGACCGTCCCCACGCCGCTCTGCGCGATCGAGAACAGCAGCAGCAGGGGCAGCGCGGCGCCCGCGTAGGCGAGGACCAGCGTGTTCACGACCGAGGCGATGTGGTCGCGGCCGATGCGGATGCCCGCGCGGTACAGGCCGCGCCAGCCCATCGTCGGGTTGGCCTCGTGCAGTTCCCAGACCGCCGACGTCTGGGTGACCGTCACGTCGTCGAGGACACCGAGCGAACCGATGATGACCCCGGCGAGCAGCAGACCGCTCATGTCGATGGACGGGTACAGGCCGTGGATGAGACCCGTGTTGTCGTCCGTGTTGCCGGTGAGTGCGGCCCAGCCGATGAACAGCGATCCCAGCACGCCGATCAGCAGCAACGAGATCAGGGTGCCGAGCACTGCCACGGAGGTCCGGGCCGACAGTCCATGACACAGATACAGGGCGATCAGCATGATGGCGCTGGATCCGACCACCACCACGACCAGGGGGTTCGAGCCCTGCAGGATCGCGGGCAGGATGAAGAAGTTCAGCAGCAGGAAGCTGATGGCCAGCGAGACCAGCGCCATCAGGCCGCGCAGTCGTCCGACGACCACGACGGCGAGGGCGAAGATGCCGGCGAGCAGCGCCAAGGGGAGCCGGCGGTTGATGTCGGTCACCGAGTACTGCAGGTCCTTGGGCGCGGAGGGCTCGTAGGCGACCACCACCTTCTGCCCCTCGTGCAACTGCCGTGACTGGTCCGGCTGGACGATCTCGTCGAACGTACGGCCCTTGTCGTCGCCGGTGTCGACGCGGACGGTGGCCCGCTTGCACTCGCCCGTCGCCTGCTGCACCGCGGAGGAACCCTCGGCGGTGGACGTGTCGCCGGTGGGGGTGGCGCCCGAGCCGTTGACCGACTGGCAGCTCAGTTCGACCACCTTGGTGACGGTGGCCTGCTGTGTCTGCCGGTCGAAGCCGACGCCGGTGCGCTCGTGGGGCGGCGCACCGCCCGGCCACAGCACCGCGAGCCCGATCACCACGGCCGCGGCGAAGGGGATCAGGATCGCCGCGATGACCTTGCGCAGGTGCCGGGAGACGGGTGCCGCGGGCCCGTGACTGTGCGAGTGCCCGTGCCCGTGTCCGCCTCCCGATCCGTGTCCGCCGCCGGCGTCGTGTCCCCCACTCCCCGCTCCGTGCCCGTGGCCTGCCCCGTGTCCGTCCCCCGGACCGGGGCCCTGGCCCGCAGCGTGTCCGTGATCGGCCTCAGGTCTGCCGTCGCTCGCGCCGTGAGTGACGACGGGGACATGGCCGGTGGTACGACCGTCGCCCTCTGCGGCGTTCGGTCCGCGGCGGGGGCGGCGCGGCGGAAAGGAGGGGTGCTGCGGTGTGGTCACCGCCCGATCATCGCAAGAACGAGGGGGGCCCTCTGTTCACCGCGCCCGAATGGGCGCTAGCGTGGAGGCACCTTTGTACACGCGGGAGCTCGGAGCACCGGGCTGAGAGGGCGCTGACCTCCGTCCCAGCGATGTTTCACGGGAAACGTCACCGAAGTCGAGTGACGTATCCCACGAAACACCGTCGGACGGAAGCCGCTGCGTCGACCGCCGAACCTGTTACCGGGTAATGCCGGCGTAGGGAGTAGGTCTCATGACCATCAAGGACGCACGCACGCCTGCCTCCACGCAGAACTCCGCCCAGGCGGACACCGCGGACACCGAGAACGCGAACACCGAGAGCGCGGAGGCCGGGAAGTCCATCGGCTGGCACAAGGCGTACGTCGAGGGCTCGCGCCCCGATCTGCGGGTGCCGGTCCGTCAGGTGCACCTCACCAACGGGCAGTCGGTCACGCTGTACGACACCTCGGGCCCGTACACCGATCCACTCGTCGACACCGATGTCCGCAGGGGACTGGCCCCGCTGCGGGAGAACTGGATCATCGCCCGCGGCGACACCGAGGAGTACGCGGGCCGTCCCGTCCGTCCCGAGGACGACGGAGTCAAGCACACCTCGCCGCGCGGCGGCCTGCGCAACCTGGACGCCGTCTTCCCAGGCCGCCCGCGCCAGCCGCGCCGGAGCCGGAACGGGGTCGCGGTGACGCAGCTCGCGTACGCGCGACGGGGCGAGATCACCCCGGAGATGGAGTACGTGGCCGTCCGGGAGAACGTCTCACCGGAAGTGGTCCGCGAGGAGATCGCCGCGGGACGTGCCGTACTGCCCGCCAACGTCAACCATCCCGAGATCGAGCCGATGATCATCGGCAAGCGGTTCCTGGTGAAGGTCAACGCCAACATCGGTAACTCGGCGGTGACGTCCTCCATCGAGGAGGAGGTGGAGAAGATGACCTGGGCGACCCGGTGGGGCGCCGACACGGTCATGGACCTTTCCACCGGCCGCAACATCCACACCACGCGCGAGTGGGTCCTGCGCAACTCTCCCGTTCCCATCGGAACCGTGCCGCTCTACCAGGCCCTGGAGAAGGTCGACGGCCGGGCCGAGGAGCTGAGCTGGGAGATTTACAAGGACACCGTGATCGAACAGGCCGAGCAGGGCGTGGACTACATGACGGTCCACGCGGGAGTGCGCCTTCCGTACGTCCCGCTGACCGCGAACCGCAAGACCGGCATCGTCTCGCGCGGCGGCTCGATCATGGCGGCGTGGTGCCTGGCGCACCACAGGGAGTCGTTCCTGTACGAGAACTTCGAGGAACTCTGCGAGATCCTCGCCGCCTACGACGTCACGTACTCCCTCGGCGACGGCCTGCGGCCCGGATCGATCGCGGACGCCAACGACGAGGCGCAGTTCGCCGAGTTGCGCACTCTCGGGGAACTCAACCGGATCGCCAAGCGTTGCAACGTACAGACCATGATCGAAGGCCCGGGACACGTTCCGATGCACAAGATCAAGGAGAACATCGACCTTCAGCAGGAGATCTGCGATGAAGCTCCGTTCTATACCCTCGGCCCGCTGACGACGGACGTCGCGCCGGCGTACGACCACATCACCTCCGGCATCGGTGCCGCGATGATCGCCTGGTGGGGCACGGCCATGCTCTGCTACGTCACGCCCAAGGAACACCTGGGGCTGCCCAACCGTGACGACGTCAAGACCGGCGTCATCACCTACAAGATCGCCGCCCATGCCGCCGACCTCGCCAAGGGTCACCCAGGTGCGCAGGAGTGGGACGACGCGCTGTCGGACGCCCGGTTCGAGTTTCGGTGGGAGGACCAGTTCAACCTGGCCCTCGACCCGGACACGGCACGGGAGTTCCACGACGAGACGCTGCCGGCCGAGCCCGCCAAGACGGCCCACTTCTGCTCCATGTGCGGGCCCAAGTTCTGCTCCATGAAGATTAGTCAAAGCATCACAGAGCAGTTCGGCGGCACGGCGGCTGCGGGGGCGACGGCTGACGAGGTCGCTGCGGGGATGCTCCAGAAGTCGAAGGAGTTCGCCGAGAGCGGGAACCGGGTGTACCTGCCGCTCGCAGACTGACTCTCACCTAGCGGTGGTCTGCACTCTCTGGTTGGCCTTCCGCCTGGCCTGGAGTGCAGAACACCGTGTCTCGCCGACCTCAATTTCTGCTCTGAAATGCACTGTTCGGAGGCTGGAGGACAGCGGCAGGGGTCATCCTGCTCGGCATGAAGCCGAAGATGAAGCGAATCGCCTTCACTGTGGTCGCTGTCCCGGCGGTCGTCGGGTACATCCTGCTGCTTTGGCACGGCCCCTGGTGGGTCGATGGCGCCCACCTCCGTAGCACAAACCTTCAGCCGGCCGACGGTGTTGTCATCACGGGCTTCCGCACCATGCTCGTTGCGCTCGGCGCGGGGGCGGTAGCCGCTGTCAGCCTTTACTACACCCACCGCAACCATTTCTTGGGTTTGCGGCAGTACGAACAGGTACAAGAGCAGTTTGAGCATACGAGGGTTCGTGATCAGGAGCAGTCTGAACTAACTCGTGAAGGTCAGGTCACCGAAAGGTACGTTGAAGCAATCAAGCTCGTGGCGTCGGAGAACGTCACGGAGCGACTTGGCGGCATTTATGCGCTAGAGCGTATAATGCGAGACTCCAAGAAAGATCACGCAACCGTGGTCGAAGTGCTGGCAGCCTTTGTTCGACAGCACGCCGCTGCTGGGAACGAAGAGGGCTCAGACGAGAAGGATGTTAAGCCTAATGAGGACGTACAAGCTGCGCTAACTGTTCTTGGCCGACGACCGATCCATGATGACGTTCCCATCTACATCGACCTTCGTCACACAGATCTCCGTGGTGCGGACTTCAGCGATGCCAAGCTCGATCAGGCAGACCTGAGGGGCGCTCGTTTGCAGCGGGCCTACTTCGCCCGGTCTTTTATGAGGGATGCGGTCTTCCAGGGCGCTGCACTGCACAACGCGGACTTCTCTTTCACGCACCTCAACGGGGCAATTTTCTACCGGGCCGACATGGAAGAAACCACACTATGGCAGGCTGACGCCAGAAACGCCGTCTTTTCTTACGCCAAGATGGAGCGGGCTCGCCTGAGGGAAACCAATCTTCAGGGCGCTGCCTTCATTGGCACTCAAGTAGCATCTGCCGAGTTCCATGGCGCTAATCTCAGGGGTGCCGTGCTGAAAACGTGCATCTATCCTCCTCGCAGGGCCTACGCATCGAACAACTCGCCACTGCGGCTCTTTCTCAAATCCAGGACCTTCCCCCAGGGATGAGTCTCGAAGAGCTTGAGAAAGCCAAAGGGAGCATCGCGCCGCTTCGACGGTCGTGAGTGCCGGTCCTGGGCGTAGAGTCTCCCGGCATTGAGTAGGAGAACATAGGCATCATGACGGGTGTTGTCGTCCATGAAGATCTCGCAGGACATTCGCCGGGAGCACGGAGGCAGCAAGGGCGAGATCGAGCAGGGCATGGCGCAGAAGTCGAAGGAGTTCGCGGCGGCGGGCAACCGCGTGTACCTGCCGATCACGGACTGAGCGCCCGGGTGCGGGGAGGGGGGGACAGGCCGCAGGGCCGTCCCTCTCCCCGCCCAGGGGTCCCGCTCGGCAGACTGGAGGCATGACAGCCACCTCACTGAGCAAGGGTGCCAACATCGCCGTCGCCTCCCCCGCGGTGCGCGTCGAACTGGTGTGGTCCGCAGGGCCGGGCGTCCCGGAGGTCGACGCCTCCGCGCTGCTGCTCACCTCGGCCGGACGGGTGCGGGATGACGGTGACTTCGTCTTCTACAACCAGCCCCGTCACACGTCCGGCGCGGTACGGCACCTGGGCAAGCGGGGCGGCCCCGGCGGGGACGCGGGCGTGACGAGCGATGCCGTCGAGGTGGATCTGCGGTCGGTGGAAACGGCCGTCGAGCGCATCGTCCTGTGCGCCTCGGCTGACGGCGGGACGTTCGGCCGGGTTCCGGGGCTGTCGCTGCGGATGCTGGACACCGGGACCGGTGCCGAGCTGGCCCGGTTCGACATCACGGCCGGGCCGGAGACCGCTCTGGTCGGCGGCGAGTTGTACCGGCGCCAGGGGTCGTGGAAGTTCCGCGCGGTCGGACAGGGATACGCCGCCGGACTCGCGGGGCTGGCCACGGACTTCGGCATCACCGTGGACGACACTCCCCCGGCGGCGGCTCCCGCCCCTGCCCCCGGCGCGCCGACGACCACCGCTCCCCCGGCGTCCCCGCCGTCCGCGGCGCCGGTAGCCCCGCCGATGCCCCCTGCGCCGCCCGTACCGCGGAGCGCGCCGCCCGTACCGCCCAGCGCGCCGTCGGCCGCCACCGGTCCCCGTCTCACCAAGGGCGAGGAACGCCTCCCCGTGGACATGCGCAAGCGGCTGTCCCTGCGCAAGGAGCAGGTGGCGGTCAGCCTGAGCAAGCACGGAGCAGCCGGTGTCACCGCGCGTGTGGTCCTCGTACTGGACGCCTCCGGGTCCATGGCCCCCCTCTACTCCAAGGGCGTCGTCGCGGACGTCGTGGAGCGGATGGCCGCCGTGGCCGCGCAGTTGGACGACGACGGGGAGATGCAGGCATGGACCTTCGCCTCGAACCCGGCGCGCCTGCCCGACCTGCGCCTGGGCGAGCTGCCGGAGTGGCTGCGGCTGCATGTCCGCGTGGGGGAGATCAGCCTGTTCCGGCGGGGCAGGAAGAAGGGTCTGCACCCCGAGCAAGTCGACATGCGGGCGGTCGGCATCCAGAACGAGGAGCAGAAGGTGATCGCCGAGGTCCGCGCCTTCGTCCGGGCCGACCCGGCGCCGGTGCCGACCCTGGTGCTGTTCTTCTCCGACGGCGGTGTCTACCGTAACGCCGAGATCGAGCGGGAGCTGCGGGAGGCCGTGGAGGAACCCGTCTTCTGGCAGTTCGTCGGGCTGGGGCGGGCCGGCTACGGGGTACTGGAGCGGTTCGACACCCTGCCGGGCCGTCGCGTCGACAACGTGGGCTTCTTCGCCGTCGACGACATCGGCACCGTACCGGACGCGGAGTTGTACGACCGCCTGCTGTCCGAGTTCCCGTCCTGGATCACTGCCGCCGGCCGGGCGGGCATCCTCTGAGTCGCTGCCCGCCCGTGCCGGTGGCTACTCGGGCCGGTGTTCCGGGCCGCCGAAGTCCGGACTGCTGTAGTCCGGGCTCGAGTAGCTCGGACGCGAGCCCGCGTCGGAGCCGCCGTCGGGGCTGCTGAACCCGGGGCGGCCGTAGCCGAGGTGCGGCATGCGGCTGCTCGGGGCCGCCGGCCCCGCACGGTGCAGCGCCGCCGCACCCGGGTCGCTGAGCGCCTCCCGCAGGAAGGGCAGGATGCCGCGTTCCAGCAGGGCCTCGTGCCAGGCGTCCCTGGCCCGGGCCACCTCCTCGTCGCGCGCGGTGTAGAAGGCGGACTCGGCGGAGGGGCGGTTGCGCAGCGCGGTGAGCAGCAGTCCGACCGCGGCGACGAGGATCGCCACCGCGGTGACGGCGCCGAACACCCACCCCGTGGTGAGCATGGTCTGCGCGAAGGTCTGCCCGGGGTCGAGCATCTTGAGGAGGTAGCCGACCAGGAGGAAGATCGCCGCGGCGGTGCCGGCCAGGACCGGTGCCAGGACGGCGACGACGGCGACGGCCCCCGCGCCCGTCGCCTCGGCCATCTCGCCCATGGTGGCGGCGAGTCCCCCCGCGCCTGTGCCTGGCTCCTGGGAGCCGGGTCCGCGCGCGGTGGTCGACGGGCCCGACGGAGCCGGTTGGCGCGATTCCTCGCGGACCTTCACGTAGTGCTGGTACTCGGTCGTGGCCGCCGCCGTGATGAGGGCGGATGCGTTGAGTGCCATGGTGCGCAGCTGTTCGGAGTTGAGCCGCTGACCGACAGCGGCCAGTTCCGGGCGGTGTGGTGCGGAGCGCAGCGCCCCGTCGAGGACCCGCTCGTACTCTTGGCGGTCCTCGTTCGACAGGTACTGCGGAACGCTGTTCATGTGCATCCCCCGATGCTCCGTAGGGCTTGGGGCTCGCATGCCAACGAGCCGTCGGGCAGAAACGGAGGGGAGCCTGCTACGGATAAGCCGATGGTAGAGCGGTGACGGTGGAGGGTGACAGGGGGTTTCCAGAAATTGGGTGCCGCTTCGTGAGGACGGCGCTCCCGGAAAGCCCGCGCGAAACCGCCGCGAAGCCCGTACGACGAATGGTCAGGATCCCAGCGGGAGTTGCTGGACCAGCAGCTTTCCGGCCATGGTGACGCCGCCGTCCATCGCGATGGCCAGGCCGTCCGCGTAGACGTGCGGGCCCTCGACGACCGTACGGGTGTCGTCCTCGCCGTCCTCGGAGCCCACTTCGCCCAGCAGGTAGGGGATGGGGCTGTGGCCGTGGACGATCCGGGTGCCGCCGTATGTGTCGAGCAGTGAGCGCACGGCGTCGGCGCCGCCCTCGTCGCGGAAGGAGAAGCGCTTGGTGAGCTTGCGGAACAGGTCCCACACCTCCTCGGCGTCGTTGCGCGTGAGCGTCTCGCGGACGGTGTCGTTGACCTCTTCGATGGAGCGGCCGTAGTCGAGGTAGGTGGTGGCGTCCGAGTGGACCAGGAGGTGGTCGTCCACCTCTTCCATGGCGTCGAGGCGGGCCATCCACTGCAGGTGGTGGTCCTGCAGGCGGTCCATGTCGGTCTTCTGGCCGCCGTTCAGCAGCCAGGCGGCCTGGAAGGTGGCGGTGCCCGCGCCGGAGTTGACGGGGGTGTCGCCGAACCGCTTGGCGCCGAGCAGCAGCAGTTCGTGGTTGCCCATCAGCGCCTTGCAGTATCCGCCGGCCGCGGCGGCCTCCGCGGACAGCCGCATCACCAGGTCGATGACGCCGATGCCGTCCGGGCCGCGGTCGGTGAAGTCACCGAGGAACCACAGCCGGGAGGTGCCCGCGCACCACTGGCCGGCGTCGTCGACGAGGTCCTTCTCCCGCAGGGCGGCCAGCAGCTCGTCGAGGTAGCCGTGCACGTCGCCGACGACGAACAGGGGGCCCTGACCGGTGACGGGCTGCTGCACCGCGACCGGCTCGGGGTCGACCGCGACCTGGACCGTGTCACCACGACGGATGACGGGCAGATCGCGCTGGGTGGGCGTGTAGCCGTCGGGGAGGGCCTCGTCGAGCCCCTCCTCGGAGGGAGGCGCCGACTCGCCCGTGTGCATGCCGGGGCCAGCGTACGGAGCGGCATCGTGGACGTACGCGGGCACTCGGAAGTCGCGCACCGTCGCCGTCCGCTCCACCTCGGGTCCCTGACCGGCCCCCTGAGTCATCGACCCCTCCACCATCGCGCCGCATCTGCACCGCTTCGGACTGCCTGGTCGCAGCGGCCCGCGGTGTGTGGGCCCATCATAGGAATGCGGATCGCGCTGTGTGATGACCCAGGGGTGGTGAATCAGGACAGGACTCCGGTTCCCCGCGGCTTTCGCCCCGATTGGGCCTGGCTTCGCCCGTCCGTAACCGGGGTCCGGTCGTGTTCCGGACGTGCCGGATGTGGCGTTCGCCGCCCTGTTTCGCCGCCGTTCCGCGTCGTTGCCGTTGTTCCGCGTCGTCGCCCCTCGCCGTCCTTCGGCGCTCCCGCCCGCGACCGGGACGCGCCGCCGCGCGGTGCGCCGCTCGGTGGCGCGTCGGCCGCGGGGACGTGTCCCGGTCGGGTCGTGGGTACGGCCCCGGCCCGCAGGGCCGCCCTATTCGCCCTCCGGCGACCGCGGCGGGCTGACCGTCGTGCGTGGTGGCCGCCGCTGCGACGACGTACGCACGATCAGTTCAGTCGGTATCACCTGCTCGACCGGCTGGTCGGTGTGCAGCCCCTCGATCGCGTCGATGAGGACCTGGATCACCGCGGTGCCGATGCGCCGGGGCTTCAGCGACAGGGTGGTGATGGGCGGCTCGGTGCTGGCGTACACGGTGGACTCGCTGCAGCAGACCAGCAGCAGGTCCTCGGGGACGCGCAGACCGTAGCGGCGGGCGGCGGCGAGCAGGTCGGTGCCGTTCGGGTCGAACAGGCCGTAGACGGCGTCGGGCCGGTCGGGGCGGGCGAGCAGCCGGTCGGCGGCTACCGCGCCGGCGCACGGGTCGTGCGCGGGGTAGGACTCGTAGACCGGGTCCTGGCCGACGCGCTCGCACCAGCGCAGGTAGGCGGTGGTCGACAGGTGCGTGTACGTGTCGGTCGTGGTGCCGGTGAGCAGGCCGATCCTGCGGGCGCCGGCGTCGGCGAGGTGGTCCAGGATGCCGAGTACGGCCGCCTCGTGGTCGTTGTCGACCCAGGCGGTGACCGGCAGTGAACCGGCCGGGCGGCCGTCGGACACGACGGGCAGCCCCTGGCGGACCAGTTCGCTGACGACCGGGTCGTGGTCCGAGGGGTCGATGACGACCGTGCCGTCGAGCGCGACGTTGGACCACACGTCGTGACGGGAGGTCGCCGGGAGGATGACGAGGGCGTAGCCGCGGGCGAGCGCGGCCGACGTGGCGGCGCGCGCCATTTCGGCGAAGTACGCGAACTCGGTGAAGGTGAAAGGTTCATCCCCGTACGTCGTCACGGTCAGGCCGATCAGTCCGGACTTGCCGGTGCGGAGCGTGCGGGCGGCGGCCGAGGGCCGGTAGCCCAGACGGTCGGCGACCTCGCGCACATGGCGCCGGGTGGCATCCGGGAGTCGGCCCTTGCCGTTGAGGGCATCGGAGACGGTAGTGATGGATACTCCGGCGGCGGCGGCCACGTCCCTGATACCCGCCCGGCCCGGCCGGCTGCCTCGACGTGAGGTTTCCGCGCGGCTCACCTGGTGCTTCCCTGCTGCTGTCATGGCGAGCCGATAGTAGGGCTCATGGGGTGGGGTAGTGCGGACGCATATGCACGCGTTGACAGTCACGTTTCTGCATGATCATTAACGGTGAACAGCCTTGGAAAGAAAGCTAGTTGGGTCCACCCATCCCATTACCTGACGTGTTGACCAGTGAGGGCCTGCCAAGGGTTGGATGTTGCGAAGAGGTCTCAACTCACCTGCACGAGGGATGCGCGCCACGGCGCGAGCCACCGGCGCGTAGATATATGTGCGGCGCGCCCCCCGAATCGTGCGCCTTCGTGTGCTGATGCCCCTGATGCCGCTGTGACGGATGAGGTTCGGCCACCCGGCATCGGGTCCGGTCCACCTATACGCAGCGGCGGCGAATCCTCATAGGGTGAGAAGTATTCGATGCCGGTGGTGGTCACGAGGAGGACTGCGGTGAGCGAGAAGAGCCCCAAGCTGCGCGCCGAGCTGGAGGGGATTCCCACCTACAAGCCGGGCAAGCCCGCCGCGGCCGGCGGCCCGGTGGCCTACAAGCTGTCCTCCAACGAGAACCCTTACCCGCCCCTGCCGGGGGTGATGGAGACGGTGACGGCCGCTGCCGCCTCCTTCAACCGGTATCCGGACATGGCCTGCACGTCGCTGATGGCCGAGCTGTCGGACCGGTTCGGCGTGCCCCTTTCCCACCTGGCCACCGGCACCGGGTCGGTCGGTGTGGCGCAGCAGCTGATCCAGGCGACCTCGGGCCCCGGCGACGAGGTGATCTACGCCTGGCGCTCCTTCGAGGCGTACCCGATCGTCGCGCAGATCAGCGGGGCGACGTCCGTGCAGGTCCCGCTGACGCCGGGCGAGGTGCACGACCTCGACGCGATGGCGGACGCGATCACCGACCGGACCCGGATGATCTTCGTCTGCAACCCCAACAACCCGACCGGCACGGTGGTGCGGCGGGCCGAGCTGGAGCGGTTCCTGGACCGGGTGCCGAGCGACGTGCTGGTGGTCCTGGACGAGGCCTACCGCGAGTTCATCCGCGACGCCGAGGTCCCGGACGGCGTCGAGTTCTACCGTGAGCGGCCCAACGTCTGCGTCCTGCGCACCTTCTCCAAGGCCTACGGCCTGGCGGGGCTGCGGGTCGGGTTCGCGATCGCCCACGAGCCGGTGGCGGCGGCGCTGCGCAAGACGGCGGTGCCCTTCGGGGTCAGCCAGATCGCCCAGGAGGCGGCGATCGCCTCGCTGCGCGCGGAGGACGCGCTGATCGGCCGGGTCGGCTCGCTGGTGTGCGAGCGCACCCGGGTGGTCGACGCGCTGCGCGCGCAGGGCTGGACGGTGCCGGAGACCCAGGCCAACTTCGTCTGGCTGCGGCTGGGGGAGCGCACGCTCGCCTTCGCCGACGCCTGCGAGCGGGCCGGTGTGGTCATCCGCCCCTTCGCGGGTGAGGGTGTGCGCGTGACGGTCGGGGAGGGCGAGGCGAACGACCTCTTCCTGAAGGTGTCGGAGGAGTTCCGCAAGGAGTTGTAGCCCCCGCGAGGCGGGACGAGGAGTCGCGGGACGGCCACTGCCGTTCCGCGATTTCTGTATGCCGTGGGGCCGTCTCCCAACCTTCGGGTCCAGCGGTTCGCCGAAGGTCCGGCGAAGGGGTTGACGTCACAGGGGACCCCCCTTCCGGTGTCTAAAAGCTGTAGGTCATAATTGCTTGTGAATGTGAACGCGTTCACAAGCGTGTCCCGGTTGCGCCCGCGTTGGGTGTGACAAACGCGCTCAAAATGCCGCTGAACACGGCGATGTGGTGAGGTAAGGAGAGTGACGACGTGGACATGGCTCTGGCGCCGGAGACGCTGGCGCGATGGCAGTTCGGCATCACGACCGTCTACCACTTCCTGTTCGTCCCGCTGACGATCTCGCTGGCCGCCCTGACGGCCGGACTGCAGACCGCCTGGGTCCGCACGGAGAAGGAGAAGTACCTCAGGGCGACCAAGTTCTGGGGCAAGCTCTTCCTGATCAACATCGCGATGGGCGTCGTCACCGGCATCGTGCAGGAGTTCCAGTTCGGCATGAACTGGTCCGACTACTCCCGCTTCGTCGGAGATGTCTTCGGTGCTCCGCTGGCCTTCGAGGCGCTGATCGCCTTCTTCTTCGAGTCCACCTTCATCGGCCTGTGGATCTTCGGCTGGGACAGGCTGCCGAAGAAGATCCACCTGGCCTGCATCTGGATGGTCTCGATCGGGACCCTGCTGTCGGCGTACTTCATCCTCGCGGCCAACTCCTGGATGCAGCACCCCGTCGGCTACCGGATCAACGAGGAGAAGGGCCGCGCCGAACTCACCGACTTCTGGCAGGTCCTCACCCAGAACACCACCCTCAACCAGGTCTTCCACAGCTTCTCGGCTGCCTTCCTCACGGGTGGCGCCTTCATGGTCGGCATCGCCGCCTTCCACCTGATGCGCAAGAAGCACATCCCGGTGATGCGTACCTCGCTCCGGCTCGGCCTGGTGACCCTGGCGGTCGGCGGCCTGCTCACCGCGGTCAGTGGCGACACCCTCGGCAAGGTCATGTACGAGCAGCAGCCGATGAAGATGGCCGCCGCCGAGGCCCTGTGGGACGGCGAGGAGCCGGCACCGTTCTCGGTGTTCGCCTACGGGGACGTCGACAAGGGGCACAACAAGGTCGCCCTGGAGATCCCCGGACTGCTCTCCTTCCTCGCGCACAGCGACTTCGAGTCCTATGTGCCCGGCGTCAACGACACCAACAAGGCCCTCCAGGAGCAGTTCGGCCCCGGTGACTACAAGCCCATCGTCCCCGTCGCCTACTGGGGCTTCCGCTGGATGATCGGCTTCGGCATGGCGTCCTTCTCACTCGGTCTGCTGGGCCTGTGGCTGACCCGGAAGCGGTTCCTGCTGCCACCGGCCCTGCGCACCGGAGAGGACGAGGTGCCGCATCTGGTGCTGCTGAAGAAGCCGCTGGGGGCGAAGCTCACCCGGATGTACTGGCTGCTGGCGCTGTGGACGATGGCCTTCCCCCTGATAGCCAACTCCTGGGGCTGGATCTTCACGGAGATGGGCCGGCAGCCCTGGGTGGTCTACGGCGTGATGCAGACCCGCGACGCCGTCTCCCCCGGGGTCTCCACCGCCGAGGTCGTCATCTCGATGTCCGTCTTCACCCTGCTGTACGCCGTCCTGGCCGTCATCGAGGTCAAGCTCCTGGCGAAGTACGTGAAGGCGGGTCCGCCCGAGCTGACCGAGGCCGACCTCAACCCGCCCACGAAGATCGGCGGCGATCTCCGTGACGCCGACAAGCCGATGGCCTTCTCGTACTAGGCCGAGGGAGCTGCACAGTCATGGAACTGCACGACGTCTGGTTCGTTCTGATCGCCGTCCTGTGGACCGGCTACTTCTTCCTGGAGGGCTTCGACTTCGGAGTCGGTGTGCTCACCAGGCTGCTCGCCCGGAACCGGGCCGAGAAGCGGGTGCTGATCAACACCATCGGCCCCGTGTGGGACGGCAACGAGGTCTGGCTGCTCACGGCCGGCGGTGCCACCTTCGCCGCCTTCCCCGAGTGGTACGCCACCCTCTTCTCCGGGTTCTACCTTCCGCTGCTGGTCATCCTGGTCTGCCTGATCGTCCGGGGCGTCGCCTTCGAGTACCGCGTGAAGCGGTCCGAGGAGAGGTGGCAGCGCAACTGGGAGACCGCGATCTTCTGGACCTCGCTGATCCCCGCGTTCCTGTGGGGCGTGGCCTTCGGCAACATCGTCCACGGCGTGGAGATCGACCGGGACCTGGAGTACGTCGGCTCGGTCTGGGACCTGCTCAACCCGTACGCCCTCCTCGGCGGCCTGGTGACGCTGACGCTGTTCACCTTCCACGGGACGGTGTTCACCGCCCTCAAGACCGTCGGTGAGATCCGTGAGCGGGCGCGGACCCTGGCGCTGCGCGTCGGTCTGCTCACGGCCGTGCTGGCCCTTGCCTTCCTGCTCTGGACCCAGGCCGACAGCGGGGACGCCAAGAGCCTGGCCGCCCTCGTGGTGGCCGTCGCCGCCCTGGTCGCCGCACTGGTGGCGAACCAGGCCGGGCGCGAGGGCTGGTCGTTCGCCCTGTCCGGCGTCACCATCGTGGCCGCCGTGGCGATGCTCTTCCTGACGCTCTTCCCGAACGTCATGCCGTCCACGCTGAACGCGGACTGGAGCCTCACCGTCACCAACGCCTCGTCCAGCGCCTACACGCTGAAGATCATGACCTGGCTGGCCGTGATCGCCACGCCGGTCGTCCTGCTCTACCAGGGCTGGACGTACTGGGTGTTCCGCAAGCGCATCGGCACCCAGCACCTCGCCGACGCCGCGCACTGAGCCCTGCGGGGGCGTTTCACGTGAAACGCCCCCGCAGGACAGGAAGGCCTGTTTCACGTGAAACCCATCGATCCACGTCTTCTGCGGTATGCCCGCGCCACCCGCTTCTTCCTGGCGGCGGTAGTCGCCCTGGGTGCCGTCGGAGCCGGACTGCTCGTCGCGCAGGCGATGCTCATCGCCGAGGTGGTGGTCGGCGCCTTCCAGCACGGCACGACGGCCGGCGGACTCCGCACCCCGCTGCTGCTGTTGGTGGCCGTCGCCTGCGGTCGGGCGCTGGTCGGCTGGCTCACCGAACTGGCCGCGCACCGGGCGAGCGCGGCGGTGAAGTCGGAGCTGCGGGGCCGGCTTCTGGAGCGTGCCACCGCGCTCGGCCCCGGCTGGCTGAGCGGTCAGCGGACCGGGTCGCTGGTCGCCCTCGCCACCCGGGGCGTCGACGCCCTCGACGACTATTTCTCGCGCTACCTGCCGCAACTGGGCCTCGCAGTGGTCGTGCCCGTGGCAGTGCTGGCCCGCGTCGTCACCGAGGACTGGGTCTCGGCGGCCATCATCGTCGGCACCCTGCCGCTCATCCCGGTCTTCATGATGCTGATCGGCTGGGCCACCCAGTCCCGGATGGACCGCCAGTGGCGACTGCTGTCGCGGCTGTCCGGGCACTTCCTGGACGTGGTCGCGGGACTGCCGACGCTGAAGGTCTTCGGCCGGGCCAAGGCACAGGCCGAGTCGATCAGACACATCACCGGCGAGTACCGCCAGGCGACCATGCGGACCCTGCGGATCGCCTTCCTGTCGTCCTTCGCGCTGGAACTGCTCGCCACGCTGTCCGTGGCGCTCGTCGCCGTCACCATCGGCATGCGCCTCGTCCACGGTGACATGGCCCTGTACGACGGCCTGGTCGTGCTGGTCCTCGCACCCGAGGCCTACCTGCCGTTGCGGCAGGTGGGGGCGCAGTACCACGCGGCGGCCGAGGGTCTTGCCGCCGCCGAGGACATCTTCTCGGTGCTGGAGCGGCCCGTGCCGGCGTCGGGGACCGGCCGGGTTCCGGCGGACGGTGCCCTGGCCTTCGAGGACGTGACGGTTCGCTATCCCGGACGCGGCGCGGCGGCCGTCAGGGACGTGAACTTCACCGTCGAGCCCGGGGAGACGGTGGCGCTCGTCGGCCCCAGCGGCGCGGGCAAGTCGACCCTCCTCAACGCCCTCCTCGGCTTCGTGCCCCCGACCGGCGGACGGGTGCGGGTCGGGGGAGCCGACCTCGGCTCCCTCGACCTGGCGCAGTGGCACGCCCACGTTGCCTGGGTGCCGCAGCATCCGCACCTGTACGCCGGCACCATCGCGGAGAACGTACGGCTGGCCCGGCCCGATGCCGACGACACCGCCGTACGGCGGGCGCTGCGCGACGCGGGCGCCCTGGAGTTCGTGGACGCGCTGCCCGAGGGCACGGCGACGGTCCTCGGGGAAGACGGAACCGGTCTGTCCGCGGGACAGCGGCAGCGGCTCGCGCTGGCCAGAGCGTTTCTCGCGGACCGGCCGGTACTGCTGCTCGACGAGCCGACGGCGGCGCTGGACGGTGCCACCGAGTCCGAGGTGGTGGACGCCGTACGCAGGCTGGCACAGGGGCGGACGGTCCTGCTGGTGGTGCACCGGCCGGCGCTGCTGGAGGTGGCCGACCGAGTGGTGCGGCTGGAGGCGCCGGCCGTCGTCGCCGCGTCCGAGGACACCGGCGGGCAGCCGGTCGCCGCGGAGGGAAGCACGCGGACACCTGCAGCGGACGCCTTCGACGAGCCGGCCACCGAGTCCCCTCGGCGCGCCGAGCCCGCCCCCGAGGTGCGGAGAGGCGTGCTGTCCCGGGTCCGGGCCATGTCCGGCGCCCGGAGCGGGCGGCTGGGTCTGGCGCTGCTGCTCAGCAGCCTTGCCCTCGGCAGCGCCGTCGGCCTGATGGCGACCTCCGGGTACCTCATCTCGCGGGCCTCCGAGCAGCCGCCGGTGCTGTATCTGATGGTGGCCGTGACGGCGACGCGCGCCTTCGGCATCGGGCGGGCCGTGTTCCGCTACGCGGAGCGGCTCGTGTCGCACGACGCAGTGCTGCGGATGCTGGCCGACACGAGGGTCGCCGTGTACCGGAGGCTGGAGCGGCTGGCCCCCGCGGGGCTGCGCAGCAGCCGCCGGGGCGACCTGCTGTCCCGGCTCGTCGCCGACGTCGACGCCCTGCAGGACTACTGGTTGCGCTGGCTGCTGCCCGCAGGCAGCGCGCTGATCGTCTCCGCCGCATCGGTGGGATTCACGGCCTGGCTGCTGCCGGAGGCGGGTGCCGTACTCGCGGTCGGCCTGCTCGCGGCCGGTGCCGGCGTCCCGCTGGTCACCGCCGCGGTGGCTCGGCGTGCCGAGCGCAGTCTCGCCCCCGCCAGGGGTGTGCTCGCCACCCGGGTGACGGACCTGCTCACCGGCACCGCCGAGCTGACCGTCGCCGGTGCCCTGCCCGGTCGTGCCGCCGAGGCCCGACGGGCCGACGGCACCCTCACCGGGATCGCCTCGCGTGCCGCCACGGCCACCGCGCTGGGCGACGGACTGACCGCGCTCGTCTCCGGTCTGACCGTCGCGGGTGCCGCCCTCGCCGGTGTCCAGGCGGTCGCCGACGGCCGACTCGCCGGCGTGGCCGTGGCCGTCGTCGTCCTCACGCCGCTGGCCGCCTTCGAGGCCGTACTCGGGCTGCCGCTCGCCGTGCAGTACCGGCAGCGGGTGCTCAGGAGCGCCGAGCGGGTGTACGAGGTGCTCGACGCCCCGGAGCCGGTGCGGGAGCTGGCGGCGCCCCGGCAGGCACCCGCCTCGCCGTTCCCGGTGGTGCTCAAGGGACTGTCCGCGCGTCACGCCGGGCAGGACAGGGACGCGCTCGCGGGGCTGGACCTCACGCTGGCCCAGGGGCGCCGCGTCGCCGTGGTCGGACCGTCCGGGTCCGGCAAGACGACGCTGGCCCAGGTTCTGCTGCGCTTCCTCGACTCGGACGCGGGCTCCTACACGCTGGCCGGTGTCGACGCCTACGCCCTGGCCGGCGACGACGTACGGCGGCTCGTCGGGCTGTGCGCCCAGGACGCCCACCTCTTCGACAGCTCGGTCCGCGAGAACCTGCTTCTGGCCAGGAAGGACGCCACCGAGGGCGAGCTGCGCGACGCACTGGCGCGGGCGCGGCTGCTGGAGTGGGCCGACGGCCTGCCCGACGGCCTGGACACGCTGGTCGGTGAGCACGGGGCCCGGCTGTCCGGCGGCCAGCGCCAGCGGCTGGCCCTGGCCCGGGCGCTGCTCGCCGACTTCCCCGTCCTGGTGCTCGACGAGCCCGCCGAGCACCTAGACCTGCCGACCGCCGACGCGCTCACCGCCGACCTGCTGGCCGCCACCGAAGGCCGTACGACCCTGCTGATCACGCACCGGCTGGCAGGGCTGCGGGCCGTGGACGAGGTGATCGTCCTGGACCGGGGCCGGGTCGTGCAGCGGGGCACGTACGCCGAGCTGGCGGCCGTGCCGGGAGCGTTGCGGGAGATGGCCGGGCGGGAGGCGGCGGCGGAGTTGCTGGTGGCGGCGCGGTGAGCGGTAGTCCGATCAAGGTGGCGGAAGGAATCCCGGAATCCGACTTTCCTGTACAAAGAGGTCTCATTAGGCTCGGGTCATGCCCTCAGCACCGCCTCCGGGCTCCCTGCCGTCCCGTGCGGAGGCCTCGGCCGAACTACTGGCGCGGGTGCCGAAACTGCTGGACGCGATGCGGTCCGTCGGCAGCGGACTGGAGCTGCACTCCACGCTGCACCGGATCTGCGAGACGGCCGCCGACCTGGCACACGCCCGGTACGCGGCCATCGGCGTCGTCGACGAGGACGGTGACGGCCTCGCCGACTTCGTGCACCACGGCCTCGACGAGGCGACCGCACGGCGCGTCGGTCACCTCCCCGACGGTCGCAGGGGTCTGCTCGGCGCGCTCATCAGCGATCCGGGGCCGGTCCGGCCGGCCGACCTGACCCCGGACACGCGCTCGTGCGGACTTCCCGGGCACCACCCGCCGATGCGCAGCTTCCTGGGAGTCCCCATCCGGGTGCAGGGCGAGATCTTCGGCAACCTCTACGTGACCGGCAAGCACGCGGGCGAGCCCTTCAACGACTACGACCTCGCCATGGTCCGGGTCCTGGCCACGGAGGCCGGTATCGCCATCGGCAACGCGCGACTGCACGAGGCCGCCCAGCAGCGGGAGCGCTGGATCGACGGATCGGTCGCCGTCACCACCGCCCTGCTGGCGGGTGGCGACGTCGACGACGCCCTGCAGATCGTCGCCGAGCAGGCCCGCCGCCTCTCCGGGGCGGCCGCCGGGATCGTGCTGCTGCCGGCCGACGGGGGCGGACTGGAGATCGCGGCCGTCGACGCTCCGCACCCCACCAACGCCCTCGGCGAGGTCATCCCGCCGCAGAACGGCATCGTGGCGGAACTGCTCGCCGGACGTCCCGTGTTCGTGGACGACGCCGCCACCGACCCTCGCCTGGACGCCGGACCGGCGCGCTCCTACGGGCCGGTGATGCTCTTGCCGCTGTGCAGGGACGGGAAGGTGCTCGGGAGTCTCGTCATGCCGCGCGCCCGGGGCGACCGCCCGTTCACCCGGACGGAGCGTGCGCTCGGCGACCGGTTCGCCTCGCAGGCGGCGCTGGCCCTCACGATGGCCGAGGCCCAGCGCGACCGGGAACGGCTCGCCGTGTACGAGGACCGGGACCGCATCGCCCGGGACCTGCACGACCTCGTCATCCAGCGGCTGTTCGCGACGGGGATGATGCTGGAGAGCGCCCAGCGCAGGTCGGCCGTGCCGGAAGTGCGTGACGGGGTCGGCGGGGCCGTCGACGAACTCGACGTCACCATCCAGGAGATCCGCTCGGCGATCTTCGCGCTCCAGCAGCCTGCCGAGGCGCCCGCGGGGCTGCGCACCCGCGTACTGCGCGAGATCACCATGGCCGCCGTACCGCTGGGCTTCACGCCCACCCACCGTTTCGTCGGTCCGGTCGACACCGCCGTCGGCGAACTGACGGGCAAGAATCTCATCGCCGCGCTGCGCGAGACCCTGTCCAACGCCTTCCGGCACGCCCACGCGGCCCGGATCGAGGTGGTCGTGGACGCGACGGCGACGCTGCGGGACGGCCGGCCGGGCGTCCGGCTGACCGTCGCGGACGACGGCGTCGGCATTCCGCGGGGCGGTCGGCGCAGCGGCCTGCACAATCTGGAGCGCCGTGCCGAGAGCGTGGGCGGCGCCAGCCGGCTCGGGCCGGGCATCGGAGCGGACGGCGCCGGCACGACGGTGTGGTGGGAAGCGCCGTACTGAGCGCCGCCGACGCCGTGTTGCCCCGTGTGCAGCAGCCGCACTGAGCCGTGTGCAGCAACGGGTCCCCCACTCGTACGAGCCGAACGAGACCCCGGGGGCCGCGCAGGTCCACGATCGCTGACATGCCCTCATCCCGCCGCCGTCCGCTGCTCGTTCCGGTGCTGCTGTGCGCACTCGCGGTGCTCGCGGCCCGCCCCACCGACGGCATGGACGGAGACGGTGGATCCGGTGCCGCTCTCGGTCCCCAGGTGGCGCGCCTGTACGAGGACGCGGCGACGGCGACCCGCCAGTACGAGGAGGGGCGGCGAGCGGCCGAGGAGCAACGGGTCAAGGCCCTGGAGTACGAGCGGCTGCTCGACGGCCAGCGGCAGAAGACCGACGCCATGCGCGAGGACCTGGGCCGCATCGCCCGGGCCCAGTACCGCGGCGGCGGTGGGCTCCCGCTCACCGCGCGGATGCTGCTCGCCGACGATCCGGACGAACTGATGCGCGGTCAGCGGGCGGTGGCCCGCGCGAATCTGGCCGTCGACAGGGCCATCGGCAAGAATCTGCGGGCCGAGGCCCGGCTCGCCGCCGACGAGGCCAAGGCGCAGTCGGCCTGGCAGGCCCTGGCGAAGCGCAACGCGGATCTGGCAGCGCTGAAGAAGAAGATCGAGGGCAAGCTGGAGGCGGCGCGGTCACGGCTGGAGGGCCGGGCGGACTCCTCCGTCGCGGCCGGCTCGTGCCCCGGCGCGGTCCGTCTCGACCAGCCGGACCTGCCCGCCGGCCCCTCCTGGGTGGCCCCGGTCGAGACCTACGAACTGTCGGCGTCCTTCGGCAGCGGGGGGTCGCGGTGGGCGAACCGGCACACCGGCCAGGACTTCGCGGTGCCGGTCGGGACACCGGTGCGCTCGGCCGGCGCGGGCCGGGTCCTGAAGGTGTCCTGCGGAGGGGCCTTCGGCATCCAGGTCGTCATCCAGCACGCGGGCGGCTACTACACGCAGTACGCCCATCTCGCCGCCGTTGCCGTCGACCAGGGCGACCGGGTCGAGGCCGGGCAGTGGATCGGTCAGTCCGGCACCACGGGCAACTCCACCGGCCCCCACCTGCACTTCGAGGTACGGGTCACCCCGGAGACGGGCTCGGCGCTGGACCCGGTGCCGTGGCTCTCACAGCGCGGGGTGCCGCTGCAGTGACGGCACCTGACGTGTTGCGGGGCGGCACGTCAGGACAGGTCGGCCAGCATCCGCTCGATCACGACCGCCACCCCGTCGTCGTTGTTGGCGACCGTCCGTCCCGAGGCGGCGGTGACCACGTCCGGGTGCGCGTTGCCCATCGCGTACGACTGGCCCGCCCAGGTGAGCATCTCGACGTCGTTCGGCATGTCTCCGAAGGCGACGACCTCCTCGTGCGAGATGCCGCGCTCGGCACAGCACAGGGCGAGCGTGCTTGCCTTGGAGACGTCCGGACCGCTTATCTCCAGCAGGGCGCTGGGGCTTGAGCGGGTGACGTTGGCGCGGTCGCCGAGGGCGAGGCGGGCCAGCGTGAGGAAGCCGTCGGGGTCCAGCTCCGGGTGGAAGGCAAGGATCTTGAGGACCGGTTCGGCGGCGGCGCGACCGCCGGGCGCCAGGATCTCCTCGGCGGGCAGGAGGTCGTCGGGGTCCTCCATGTGCAGCTTCGGATAGGCCGGCTCCTGGTGGAAGCCGTATGTCTGCTCGACCGCGTACACCGTGCCGGGCGCCGCCTCGCGCAGCAGCCGTACGGCGTCCAGCGCGTTCTCCTGCGGCAGTTCGCGGACCTTGACGAACCTGTGCCTGCCGGGGCCGCCGTGGAGGTCGACCACGGCGGCGCCGTTGCCGCAGATGGCGAGGCCGTGCCCGTGGACGTGGGCACTGACGACGTCCATCCAGCGGGCGGGGCGGCCGGTGACGAAGAAGACCTCGATGCCCGCCTGCTCCGCGGCGGCCAGCGCGGCGACCGTGCGCGAGGAGACCGACTTGTCGTCGCGCAGCAGGGTGCCGTCGAGGTCGGTGGCGATGAGCCGCGGGCGAGTGGCGGCGGCCGGGGGCTCGGGCTTTCGGGTCGCTGAGGTCACCCGGTCATTGTCACGCATATGCGTGCACGCCCGTGCGCGGGACCGCACATATGTGAGCTACGGCTCTCATGCGCGTCCCTCCGTTCGCCGTTTTCATCGCTTCAGCTGCGCCGGCGCCTCCATGGCGATCCGCTCGAAGACCTTCTCGTCCGCGGCGAAGTCCGAGTCGGCGATCGGCCAGTGGACGACAAGCTCGGTGAAGCCCAGATCCCGGTGGCGTCCGGCGAAGTCCACGAACGCGTCCACGGACTCCAGCGGGCGGTTGCGCTCCGGCGTGAAGCCGGTGAGCAGGACCCGGTCCAGCTCTCCCGCCTCGCGGCCGATCGCCGCGCAGGCGTCGGCCAGCCGGTCGGCCTGCTGCCGCAAGGCCCGGTCCGACTGCTCGGGGGTGCCGTCCTCGAACAGCTTCGGGTCGCCGGTGGTCACCCACGCCTGCCCGTACCGTGCGGCGAGCGCCAGTCCCCGCGGACCGGTCGCCGCCACCGCGAAGGGCAGCCGGGGCCGCTGCACGCACCCGGGGATGTTGCGCGCCTCGTGCGCCGAGTAGAAGTCGCCCTCGTACGACACGGCGTCCTCGGTCAGCAGTCGGTCGAGCAACGGCAGGAACTCGCCGAACCGGTCAGCCCGCTCCCGCGGCGTCCACGGCTCCTGGCCCAGTGCCGTGGCGTCGAAGCCGGTGCCGCCCGCTCCTATGCCGAGGGTCATCCGTCCGCCGGAGATGTCGTCGAGGGAGATCAGTTCCTTGGCGAGCGTCACGGGGTGCCGGAAGTTGGGCGAGGTGACCAGGGTGCCCAGGCGCAACCGCTCCGTGACGGCCGCGGCGGCGGTGAGTGTCGGGACGGCGCCGAACCACGGCCCGTCCCTGAAGCTGCGCCAGGAGAGGTGGTCGTAGGTGTAAGCGGTGTGGAAGCCGAGCTGTTCGGCCCGCGTCCAGGTCGAACGGCCGCCCTCGTGCCAGCGGCGGTACGGAAGGATCACGGTGCTCAGACGCAGGCTCATGCCTCCGAGCCTATGCGGCCACTCGCGGTTTCACGTGAAACAGCCTGCGGCGTCACCGTACGCGACTGCTCAGCCACGGACTGAGGAAGACCATCGGCACGTACTCCCGGTGGGTGCGGTCGCCGGGCAGAGGGACGATCAGGTGGTAGCCGGGCGGGAAACGTCGTCCCTTGACGAAGGCGCGGTCGCCGAAGACGGAGCGCAGGAACGCGGGCACCTCGTCGCGCGGGATGTCGGGGCACTCCACGTTCTCGACGGTGATCAGGGCATCGTCCTCGGGGAAGAGCCGGACGCTCACCCGGGGAACGCCGCCGAACTCGACGAACGCCTCGTGCGGGAGGGAACCGTCGGTGTCGGTGGTCACGCCGACGCCGGCGGCGCTGCGGCGGGAGGTCTGGTCGGCACCGATGTCGTCGGTGACCTCGATCTCCAGCGCGAATTCCTCGGCGATGGCACGCAGGGCGGTGACGGCGGACTGGGTGGTGGGGAGGTGCTCCATGCCTTCGATCATGCTGCGTCAGTGCGGAGCGGGAAAGCGCAGATAGCGGGATGGCACGGACTTCGTCAGCCAGACCCCGTTGGCGCTGACGTGGAAAACGCGTCCGTCGCGGTGCATGGCGGCCGCGTCCACCGAGAGCACGACGGGCCGGCCGCGGCGGGCTCCGACGCGGGTCGCGGTCGCACGGTCCGCCGAGAGGTGCACGTCGTGCCGGTTCATCGGCCGCAGGCCCTCGGTGCGGATGGCCTCCAGGTACCGGGCCACGGTGCCGTGGTACAGGTACGGCGGCGGGGTCGCCGACGGCAGGCCGAGATCCACGTCGATGCTGTGGCCCTGGCTGGCGCGGATGCGGGTGCCCTCGACGGCGAAGCGCTGCTTGTCATTGGTGGCGACCACGTGGTCGAGCTCCGCGCGGGTGAAACGGAAGCCGTGTGCGGCCGCCGCGGCGATCAGTGTGTCGATCTCGGTCCAGCCGGCCTCGTCGAGTGTGAGCCCGATTCTCTCCGGCTGGTGGCGCAGGTGCTTCGAGAGGTACTTGGACACCTTCACCGTACGTCGGTCGTCGGGCGCGTCTCCACGTCTGTCGTTGTTGTGTTCCTCTTGCATGGCACCAGCCTGCCTGGTGAGACGGGCGTCACGCGATTGCTTTTCGCGCTGGGGTTTGATCCACAGTCAAGTCGAGTTATCCACAGGCTGGTTGGCGGTTTCTGTGGAAACTACAGAGGCGGCTTCACTCGCGCGAGGCGCCTCAACACCCGTGGTGCGAAGCGTGACATGAGGTGGGCACCTCGCGCTTCCGGCGTCACCGGGACCACGGCCCTGTTGTGCGCGACCGCCTCCAGGACGGCGTCGGCCACCTTCTCCGGCGGGTAGTTGCGCATCCCGTACAGCCGGGAAGTGCGCTGCTGCCGGCGCTTCTCCTCCGCCGCGTCGACACCCGCGAAGTGCGCCGTGGCCGTGATGTTGGTGTTGACGAGGCCGGGGCAGATCGCCGTGACACCGATCCCCCGACCGGTCAGCTCGGCCCGCAGGCACTCGCTCAGCATCAGTACGGCCGCTTTGGAGGTGGCGTAGGCGGGCAGTGCCCTGGAGGGCTGGAAGGCCGCCGCCGACGCGGTGTTGACGATGTGACCGCCCTGCCCGCGTTCGGCCATCTGCCGGCCGAACAGACGGCAGCCGTGGATGACGCCCCACAGGTTGACGTCCAGGACCTTCTGCCAGTCCTGAGGCGTGGTGTCGAAGAAGGAGCCGGACAGGCCGATACCGGCGTTGTTCACGAGCACGTCCACCACGCCGTACTCGGTGGCGACCCTGGCCGCCAGCTTCTCCATGGCCTGCGCGTCGGAGACGTCCGCAACCTCCGCCCAGGCGGCCGGCGCACCGATCAGCCGGGACAGCTCAGCGGTCCGGGTGGCGGCCTCGGCGTCCCGGTCGACGGCCACCACGCGCGCACCGGCCTCGGCGAACGCGAAGGCCGTCGCCCGTCCGATGCCGTTGCCCGCGCCGGTGACCAGGACCAGCTGCCCGCCGAAGCGGTCGGCGTACTTCCCCTTCGCCGTGGTCTCGGAGCGGCCGTCCTCGGTGGCGGTGACGAAGTCCGTGATCCAGTGCGCCAGCCGGTCCGGCCGGGTCCGCGGCACCCAGTGCTTCGCGGGCAGCGTGCGCCGGGTGAGCCGCGGTGCCCACAGCTCCAGCTCGTCGTAGAGCCGCTCCGACAGGAACGCGTCGCCGAGGGGCGTGACGAGCTGCACGGGCGCGTGAGCGTAGGCGTCCGCACGCGGCCTGCGCAGCCGGGGCCGGACGTTGTCCCGGTACAGCCACGCCCCGTGCGCGGCGTCCGACGGGAGGGACGCGGTCGGGTAGTCGCCGCCGGGCACCTTCTCGACGCGCTCCAGGATGCCCGGCCAGCGCTTGCCGAGGGGGCCGCGCCAGGCCAGCTCGGGAAGCACCGGCGTGTGCAGCAGATAGACGTACCAGGACTTGGCGCCCTGGCCGAGGAGTTGTCCGACCCGGCGCGGGGTGGGCCGCCTGAGGCGCTTGTTGATCCAGTGCCCGAAGTGGTCCAGGGAGGGACCGGACATCGACGTGAAGGAGGCGATGCGGCCCTCGGTGCGCTTGACCGTGACGAACTCCCACGACTGCACCGAGCCCCAGTCGTGGCCCACCAGGTGCACCGGGCGGTCCGGGCTGACCGCGTCGGCCACGGCCAGGAAGTCGTCCGTCAGCTTCTCCAGCGTGAACCCGCCCCGCAGCGGGCTCGGCGCGGTGGAGCGGCCGTGGCCGCGGACGTCGTAGAGGACCACGTGGAAGCGGCCCGCCAGGCGGGCGGCGACCTCGGACCAGACCTCCTTGCTGTCCGGGTAGCCGTGCACCAGGACGACCGTGGGCCGTCGCGGATCGCCCAGCTCCGCCACGCACAGTTCGACCCCGCCCGTGCGCACCCAGCGCTCCCGCACACCGTCCAGCACCGTCGTTCCTCCCCCGTGCTACTCGCCCGTAACGTGACGTCGCCGAATCTCCCAGTTGTTAGACCGGACGTCAATAGAGTGCTCGCAGGGGAGCCCGCGCGGTCCCGGAGGGACGTGCTGTGGCTCTCAGGTACCGCACCCCCTACGGGCCCGTACTACTCGAGTCTGACGTGAAGACGGCTCTGCGGTCTGACGACCGCAGTGGCGCCCGTCACTACTGTCGTGGATGTGACTGTGATCGCGACCGAAAGCCTGAGCAAGCGGTTCCCCCGGGTGACCGCGCTCGACCGGCTCTCCGTGGACGTCGGACCCGGTGTGACCGGACTCGTCGGTGCCAACGGCGCCGGCAAGTCCACTCTGATCAAGATCCTTCTGGGTCTGTCTCCCGCCACCGAGGGCCGGGCCGAAGTGCTCGGACTCGATGTCGCCACGAAGGGCGCCGAGATCCGCGAGCGGGTCGGCTACATGCCGGAACACGACTGCCTGCCACCCGACGTCTCGGCCACCGAGTTCGTCGTCCACATGGCACGGATGTCCGGCCTGCCGCCCACCGCCGCCCGCGAGCGCACGGCCGACACCCTGCGCCACGTCGGCCTGTACGAGGAGCGCTACCGCCCCATCGGCGGCTACTCGACGGGCATGAAGCAGCGTGTGAAGCTCGCTCAGGCCCTCGTTCACGACCCCCAGCTGGTCTTCCTCGACGAGCCGACCAACGGCCTCGACCCGGTCGGCCGCGACGAGATGCTCGGCCTCATCCGCCGCATCCACACGGACTTCGGCATCTCCGTCCTGGTCACCTCCCACCTGCTGGGCGAGCTGGAACGCACCTGCGACCACGTCGTCGTCGTGGACGGCGGCAAGCTGCTGCGCTCCAGCTCCACCACGGACTTCACCCAGACCACCACGACCCTCGCGATCGAGGTCACCGACACCGACGAGCACCCCGACGGCACCCGGGCGGTGCGTGACGCGCTCGACGCGCGCGGGGTGAGCGTCCAGGACGGCAGCGGCCTGCCCGGCGCCGGCCACGTCCTGCTGCTCACGGCGGCGGGCGAGGAGACCTACGACCTGGTCCGGGACGTCATAGCCGACCTCGGTCTCGGCCTGGTCCGCATGGAGCAGCGCCGGCACCACATCTCGGAGGTCTTCACCGACAGCGACGCAGAACGGAAGGAGGCGGTCGGCCATGGCAGCTGAACAGCCCACAGCCACGGTGCCGGGTGACCAGACCCGCATCCACAACATCGGCTACCGCAGCTACGACGGCCCCCGCCTCGGCCGCGCCTACGCCCGCCGCTCGCTGTACTCGCAGTCCCTGCGCGGCGCCTACGGCCTCGGCCGCTCGGCCAAGTCCAAGGTGCTGCCGATGCTGCTGTTCGTGGTGATGTGCCTCCCGGCGGCCATCATGGTCGCCGTCGCGGTAGCCACCAAGGCCAACGACCTGCCCGTGGACTACACGCGTTACGCGATCATCCTGCAGGCCGTCATCAGCCTCTACGTCGCGGCCCAGGCCCCGCAGTCCGTCTCGCGCGACCTGCGCTTCAAGACCGTGCCGCTGTACTTCTCCCGGCCGATCGAGACCTCCGACTACGTCCGTGCCAAGTACGCGTCGCTGGCCTCCGCCCTCTTCATCCTCACCGCCGCACCACTGCTGGTGCTCTACGTGGGCGCGCTGCTCGCCAAACTCGACTTCGCGGACCAGACCGAGGGGTTCGCACAGGGACTGGTCTCCGTGGCACTGCTCTCCCTGCTCTTCGCCGGACTCGGCCTGGTCGTCGCCTCGGTCACCCCGCGCCGCGGCTTCGGCATCGCGGCCGTCATCGCCGTCCTGACCATCACCTACGGCGCGGTCTCCACGCTCCAGGCCATCGCGGACGTCCAGGGCAGCTCCGGAGCCGTCGCCTGGATAGGCCTGTTCTCGCCGATCACCCTCATCGACGGAGTGCAGTCCGCCTTCCTGGGCGCCAACTCGGCCTCCCCCGGCGGGGTCGGCCCGAGCAACGGTGAGGGCGCCGTCTACGTCCTCGTCACCCTCGGCCTGATCGCCGGCGCCTACGGCCTGCTGATGCGCCGCTACAAGAAGGTGGGACTGTGACCACGCTGAACATCGACCACGTCTCCCGCTGGTTCGGCAACGTGGTCGCCGTCAACGACATCACCATGACGATCGGCCCCGGCGTCACCGGCCTGCTCGGCCCCAACGGCGCGGGAAAGTCCACCCTCATCAACATGATGGGCGGCTTCCTCGCCCCCTCCACCGGCAGCGTCACCCTCGACGGCCGGCCGGTCTGGCGCAACGAGGACATCTACCGGCACATCGGCATCGTCCCCGAGCGGGAGGCGATGTACGACTTCCTCACCGGCCGCGAGTTCGTCCTCGCCAACGCCGAGCTGCACGGCCTGGGCGCCAAGGCGGCCGACGAGGCGCTCGCCACCGTGGAGATGGCCTACGCGCAGGACCGGAAGATCGCCACCTACTCCAAGGGCATGCGCCAGCGCGTGAAGATGGCCTCCGCCCTCGTCCACCAGCCGTCGCTGCTCCTGCTCGACGAGCCGTTCAACGGCATGGACCCGCGCCAGCGCATGCAGCTGATGGACCTGCTGCGGCGCATGGGCGACGAGGGCCGCACCGTGCTGTTCTCCTCGCACATCCTGGAAGAGGTCGAACAGCTCGCCTGGCACATCGAGGTCATCGTCGCCGGCCGCCACGCGGCCAGCGGCGACTTCCGCAAGATCCGCCGCCTGATGACCGACCGGCCGCACCGCTACCTGGTGCGTTCCAGCGACGACCGGGCCCTCGCGGCAGCACTGATCGCCGATCCGTCGACGTCCGGCATCGAGGTCGACCTCGCCGAGGGCGCCCTGCGCATCCAGGCCGTCGACTTCGGCCGGTTCACGGCCCTGCTGCCGAAGGTCGCCCGCGACCACGGCATCCGACTCCTCACGGTCTCGCCCTCCGACGAGTCCCTCGAGTCAGTCTTCTCGTATCTCGTCGCGGCGTAGGAGGCCGAAGAATGTACGACCCCACAGTCGCCCGGCTCACCTACCGGGCCCTGCTCGGCCGCCGCCGAGCCCTCATCCTCGGCGCGCTCCCGCTGCTGCTGCTCGTCATCGCCGTCGCCGTGCGCGCGCTCGCCGGAGCCGACGACCAGACCGCGGCGGACGTGCTGGGCGGATTCGCCCTCGCCACCATGGTGCCGATCATCGGCGTCATCGCCGGTACCGGTGCCATCGGCCCCGAGATCGACGACGGCTCGGTGGTGTACCTGCTGTCGAAGCCGATCAAACGGCCGACGATCATCTTCACCAAGCTGATCGTCGCGATAGCCGTGACGATGGTCTTCTCCGCCGTGCCCACCCTCCTCGCCGGTCTGATCCTCAACGGCAACGGCCAGCAGGTCGCCGTCGCCTACACGATCGCCGCGCTGGTCGCCTCGATCGCCTACGCCGCACTGTTCCTGCTGCTGGGCACGGTGTCCCGGCACGCGGTGGTCTTCGGGCTCGTCTACGCCCTGGTCTGGGAGGCCCTGTTCGGTTCCCTGGTGCCGGGCGCCCGCACGCTGAGCGTCCAGCAGTGGTCGCTCGCGGTGGCCCAGAAGGTCGCCGACGGGAACCTGGTGACGTCCGACGTAGGCCTGCCGACCGCGACGGTGCTGCTCGCCGGGGTGACGGTGCTCGCCACCTGGTACGCCGGCCAGAAGCTGCGGTCGCTGACACTCGCCGGAGAGGAGTGAGCGCGCGGCTGGACCCCGGGCGGACAGTCCGTACGGGGACGCGGTGGCCCGCGAGCCGTCGGTAACACCGTGTACGTCCGATTTAATCGGTGGCGCCCGGCTCTCCGTGGCGGCACTGTGGAGCATGCACGAGGCCGGACGGCGTCGGCGCAACGGAAGGCCGCTTCGAGCACGCGGGATGCCCCGCGTGGGCCGACCGACGGGGACGCCGGCGCCGTCCGGACCGTGCGCGGGGCCGCCTCGGAGAGTCCCTCCGGGCCGGGATCAGGCCGACAGACGCTCCAGTACCACCGCGATGCCGTCCTCGTCGTTGGAGGAGGTCACCTCGTCGGCCACCGCCTTCAGCTCCTCGTGGGCGTTGGCCATCGCCACGCCCCGGGCCGCCCAGCCGAACATCGGGACGTCGTTGGGCATGTCGCCGAACGCGATGGTGTCCGCGGCCTTCAGACCGAGCCGGCGTGCCGCCAGCGAGAGGCCGGTCGCCTTGGACAGACCGAGGGGGAGCAGTTCGACGACGCCCGCGCCTGCCATGGTCACCGTGACGAAGCCACCGGCGGCGTGCCGGGCCACCTCCGCCAGCTCGTCGTCCGACAGGGTCGGATGCTGGATGTAGATCTTGTTCAACGGCGCCGACCACAGGTCCGAGGCGTCGGTGAACGGCAGCGCGGGAAGATTGCCGCCGACCTCGTAGCCAGGGCCGACCAGTACGTCGCCGTCCAGGCCGTCCCGGCTCGCCGCCAGGTACAGCGGACCGGTCTCCGCCTCGATCTTGGCCAGGGCCACCCCGGCCAGCTGCCGGTCCAGGGTGACGGAGGTCAGCAGCCGGTGTTCGCCGGCGTGGTACACCTGCGCGCCCTGACCGCAGACGGCCAGCCCCTCGTAGCCGAGGTCGTCCAGGATGTGCCGGGTCCACGGCACCGCCCGCCCGGTGACCACGATGTGGGCCGCGCCCGCCGCGGTGGCCGCGGCGAGCGCGTCACGGGTGCGCTGCGAGACGGTGTCGTCGCCGCGCAGCAGCGTGCCGTCGAGGTCGGTCGCGATCAGCCGGTACGGGAAACCCCCGGCGGGAGCGGTGCCGGGGACCGGGGCGGTGCCGGTGTCAGTCACTTGGCCACCGGCTCCAGGACCTCCCGGCCGCCCAGGTACGGGCGCAGCACCTCGGGCACGCGGACCGAACCGTCGGCCTGCTGGTGGTTCTCCAGGATCGCCACGATCGTGCGCGGAACGGCGCACAGCGTGCCGTTGAGCGTGGCCAGCGGGCGCACCTTCTTGCCCTCGCGGACGCGGATCGACAGCCGGCGGGACTGGAACTCGGTGCAGTCCGAGGTCGAGGTCAGCTCGCGGTACTTGCCCTGGGTCGGGATCCACGCCTCGCAGTCGTACTTGCGCGCGGCCGAGGAGCCCAGGTCGGCCGAGGCCACGTCGATCACCCGGAACGGCAGTTCCAGCGACGTCAGCCACTGCTTCTCCCACTCCAGCAGGCGCTGGTGCTCGGCCTGCGAGTCCTCGGGGAGGACGTAGGAGAACATCTCGACCTTGTCGAACTGGTGCACGCGGAAGATGCCCCGGGTGTCCTTGCCGTGCGAACCCGCCTCTCGGCGGAAGCAGGGCGAGAAACCGGCGTAGCGCAGCGGCAGGCGGTCGGCGTCCAGGATCTCGTCCATGTGGTACGCGGCGAGCGGCACCTCGGACGTGCCGACCAGGTACAGGTCGTCCTTGTCGAGGTGGTAGACGTCCTGGGCGGCCTGGCCGAGGAAGCCGGTGCCGGCCATCGACTGCGGGCGCACCAGCGCCGGGGTCAGCATCGGGGTGAAGCCGGCCGCCGTGGCCTGCGCGATCGCCGCGTTGACCAGGGCGAGCTCCAGGAGGGCGCCCACGCCGGTCAGGAAGTAGAAGCGCGAGCCGGAGACCTTGGCGCCGCGCTCCACGTCGATGGCGCCGAGCAGCTGGCCCAGCTCCAGGTGGTCCCTGGGCTCGAAGCCCTCGGCGGCGAAGTCGCGGTGTGTGCCGTGCGTCTCGAGCGTGACGAAGTCCTCCTCGCCGCCGACGGGCACGTCGGGGTGGACGAGGTTGCCGAGCCGCTGGAGCAGCTCCTGGGTCTCGGCGTCGGCCGCGTCGCGTTCGGCGTCTGCGGCCCTGACGTCCGTCTTGAGCTGCTCGGCCCGCTTGAGCAGATCGGCCTTCTCGTCTCCGGTGGCTTTGCCGATCAGCTTGCCGAGGCCCTTCTGCTCGGCGCGCAGCTCGTCGAAGCGGACGCCGGACGACCTGCGCCGTTCGTCGGCGGACAGGAGGGAGTCGACGAGCGCGACGTCCTCTCCTCGGGCGCGCTGCGACGCGCGCGCACGGTCGGGGTCCTCACGGAGCAGGCGAAGGTCAATCACGCGGTCAAGGCTACCGGTGCGCGGTGTCGGGTCTCGACCCACTATTGCCCGACGCGGGACTCAAACCTCGTTCGACCGGTCAACGAAGCGTTGAGGTGTCCCTGGAACGGGGCCCTGTACAGGCGGGGGGTTGACCGGATTTCCTTGTGGAGAACGGGACTTGGGGAGGGTCTGTCCACAGGGATCCACAGTCGGGAAAAGTTATCCACAGGGTGTGCGAAAGATCTGTGGACTCACGGAGGTGATCATTCCAAATCCCGGAGGACGGGTCGGTCAAACCCTCCACGCCCCCACTTTCGAGTGGAAACGGGGCACTCGGTGTCACTCCGGAGGATGGGGTGCAAGAAACAGGTGGACGAAGGGTGACCTGTGCCTCTGTGGGTGAATCGGAGGACCGTAGGGGGATATGTCGACTGAATGCCACTTCGTTGTCGACTTGTCCCCAGGTCGAGAAGCGGACCTGTGGATAACTTCTGTGGACAACGAAAATCAGCAGATAGACCCGGTGGTCAGAACCGGCCGTCCTGGCAGCGCGCCACCCAGTCCGCCGCCGCCACGAAGGCCTCGTCCGAGGTGCCCGGCCGCAGCGCGTCCACGTCCGCCGGTGCGATCTCCGCGCGCGGGTACGACCCGAGGTAGCGCACCTGGAGACAGGTCCGCTTCAGGCCCATCAATGCGTCGGCCACCCGGCGGTCGGAGATGTGCCCCTCGGCGTCGATGCAGAAGCAGTAGTTGCCGATGCCGGCACCGGTGGGCCGGGACTGCAGCAGCATCAGGTTGATGCCCCGGGTGGCGAACTCGCCCAGCAGGTCGCGCAGGCCACCGGGGTGGTCGTCCCGCTGCCAGAGCACGACGGAGGTCTTGTCCGCGCCGGTCGGAGCGGCGGGCCGGGCCGGGCGGCCCACCAGTACGAAGCGCGTCTGGGCGTTCTCCGCGTCGTGGATGTCTGCCTCCAGCACCTCCAGACCGTAGCGCTCCGCGGCGAACTCACCGGCGAAGGCCGCGTCGTACCGCCCCTCCTGCACCAGGCGGGCGCCGTCCGCGTTCGAGGCGGCCGATTCCCAGGCGACGTCCGGGAGGTGTGCCTTGAGCCAGTTGCGGACCTGGGGCTGGGCGGCCGGGTGAGCGGTGACCGTCTTGACGTCCGACAGCTTGGTGCCGGGCCGGACCAGCAGCGCGAAGGTGATGGACAGCAGCACCTCGCGGTAGATCATCAGCGGCTGGCCGGCGACCAGCTCGTCCAGGGTGGTGGTGATGCCGCCCTCGACGGAGTTCTCGATCGGCACGAACGCGGCCTCGGCCTCGCCGGTGCGCACCGCGTCGAGCGCGGACTGGACGGAGACGTACGGGACCAGTTCGCGGGTCGCCGTCTCCGGGAGGGTGCGCAGAGCGACTTCGGTGAAGGTGCCTTCAGGGCCGAGATACGCGTAACTGGCTGGCATGTCCTCACCCTAATGGGCTCGGGGGTACCCGGCTCACGCGTCTCGCACAGGCCCCTCGCCGGGGTGACGCGCCGCCGGTTTCACCCTTCCAGCAGCCGCTGCCCCACGTACTCTCCCTCCGGCGCCCCGCCCGGCACCGCGAACAGGCCGCTCGCCTCGTGCCGGACGAACTGCGAGAGCGCGTCACCGCGGTCCAGCTTGCGCTGCACGGGCACGAAGCCGCGCAGCGGGTCGGCCTGCCAGCAGATGAAGAGCAGGCCCGCGTCCGGGACACCGTCGGCGTCGAAGCCGTCGTGGTACGAGAAGGGGCGGCGGACCATGGCCGCGCCGCCGTTCTGGTCGGGTCGGGTGATCCGGGCGTGGGCGTTGATCGGGACGACGAGTTCTCCGGACGCGTCCGTCTTCTCCAGGTCCATCTCCGTCGTCTCGGTGGCGTCGCTCCCCCCGGACAACGGCGCACCGTCGGACTTGCGGCGCCCGATGACGTCCTCCTGGGCCTTGAGCGACAGCTTCTCCCAGTCGTCGAGGAGCATGCGGATGCGACGTACGACGACGTAGGAGCCGTTCGCCATCCAGGCAGGCCCGCCCTTCCGGGACTCGGGCTCCTCGGGGACGAAGATCCGCCTGTCGAAGTCGGCCTCGGCGGGCTTCGGATTGCGGGTGCCGTCGACCTGGCCCATGAGATTGCGGGCCGTCATGGGGTGGGCGGTGGCCCCCGGCGACCGGTTGAAGCCGTTCATCTGCCAGCGGACACGGGCGGCCGATCCGGCGTCCTGCTGGATGGCGCGCAGGGCGTGGAAGGCCACCAGGGCGTCGTCGGCGCCGATCTGCACCCACAGGTCGCCGTTGCTGCGCTTCTTGTCGAGGTGGTCGGAGGAGAAGTCGGGGAGCGGGTCGAGCGCGACCGGGCGCTGCTTCTCCAGCCCGGTCCGGCCGAAGAAGCTGTGCCCGAAGCCGAAGGTGACGGTCAGCGAGGAGGGCCCGGCGTCCCGGGCCACGTCCGTGTCACGGGTGGTGGCCGGCTCGCCGGCCATCAGCCGCCGGGCCGTGTCGGACCAGCGGCGCAGCAGCGCGGATGCCTCCTTGCGGCCTGAGCCGGCCGCGAGGTCGAAGGCGACGAGGTGACCGCGAGCCTGCATGGGCGTGGTGATGCCGGGCTGATGTTTCCCGTGAAACATCGCCCGCCCGCTGCCGAGCGAGGTGAGGGGCGTGGCGGCGGAGGAGGGGGTGGCCGCGTAGCCCGCGGCGGCGCCCGCCCCGCCGAGGACGAGCCCCGTGGCACCGGCGGTGCCGAGCAGCCGCCGGCGCGAGATGCCCTCCGGGGCAGTGGCGTGACCGGAGTTCTCCGGGTTCTCGGAGGCAAGCGGTCCCGGCCCGCCGGGCGCCTTGCGGGGCGCCTCGGCGTTGCGGGCCTGCGGGGCGGACTGGTCAGCCATGGTGCGGTTCAGCCGATCTGCGCGTTCTTGGAGAGGGTGACCTGGTCGATGTCGGAGGTCCGTACGGTGACGGCGACTTCCCAGTCTCCGGCCATCGGGATCTGTACTTGGCTCGCCGACCAGTGGCCGGTGGTGATGTGGTCGGGGTCGACGGGCAGGGGCCCGATGTCCTTGGCCTTCTGGGTGAGGGCCACCTTCACCTCGGGGACGTCGAAGGCGGTCCCGTCCGGGCGCTCTACGTAGAGGTGCATGTCGTTGGCGCCGACCCGGGCGGGGTCGAGCTCGACCCGCACGATGCCCTTGCCGTTCTGGCCGCCGGTGTCGAAGGGCATGTCCAGTGTCACCGCGCCGGTCGAGGGGGCGGCGGTGGCGGCGGAGGCCGTTCCGGCGGCCTTGGCCTCCTCCTCGGTCCGGCCCGGTTCGGTCTGGGTCAGGAAGGTGGTGACGGCGAGCAGGGCGACCGCGACGCCCGCCTCGGCGAGCACGGAGCGGCGCAGTCCGAAGCGGAACGGGTCGGCGTCCCGTTGCCGTTTCTGCCGGGCGGCGTCCACGGCCGCGCGCTGCCGGGCGAGCTGGGCGGCGCGCTGGGAGCCGCCGGAGCCCTTCCCCGAGCCGGACGCCGTCTTGGCGGCCTTGGTCTTCTCCGCGGTTCCGGTCTTCTCCGCGGCTTCGGTCTTCTCCGCGGCTTCGGTCTTCCCCGCGGTATCGATCGTCTCCCCGGCTTCGGCCTTCTCCGCCGCTTCGGTCTTCCCCGCGGCTTTCACCTTGTCGTTCCCACGGCCGCCCGAAGCGGTCGCGCGTTCCTTCTCCCGCCGCCCGGTGACGGCGGGCAGCGCCTCCGCGAGCTGTGCCGTCCAGCGCCGGGAGAAGTAGGCGATGCCGACGAGCACCGCCACGAGCCCGATCTTGAGGAGCAGCAACTGTCCGTACCGGGTGTCGGTGAAGGCCGTCCAGGAGCCGAGCTGTCGCCAGGACTGGTAGGTGCCGGTCGCCACCAGCGCGACCACGCTGCCGAAGGCGATGCGTGAGAACCGGCGTACGGCGAGGGCGGGCACCGGTGTGTCCGCAGGGCCCCGGTACAGGGCGACGAGCAGCGCGGTGAGTCCGCCGAGCCAGGTGGCGACGGCGATGAGGTGGACGACGTCGACCGGCATGGCAAGGCCCGCCTGGAGGCCGACGGAGGCGTGCTCGGACATGGCCCAGGTCGCCGCGAGGCCCGCCGCCACGACACTGCCGCCGACCGCGAGCCCGAAGGTGAGGTCCCGCCTCTCCTCGTCCTCCCTCTTGTCGTACGCGCCGAACAGTACGGCGATGAACAGGGCGGCCGCCGCGAGCAGCAGCAGCCGGGAGATCAGCGCGGCGCCGGCCTTGGTCTGGAGCACCTCGCCGAGCAGGCTCAGGTCGAAGATGTCGGCGACCTTGCCGGAGCCGGTGTAGGAGCCGCGCAGCAGGAGGAGCAGGAGGGTGGCGGCGGTCAGTGCGAGCCAGCCGGAGACGACGAACCGCTGCAGGACGCGCACCCCGGAACCGCGCGGCCAGCAGGCGAGCACGAAGGCGGCACCGCCCACCAGGACGGCGAAGGCGGCGTACGACACGTACCGCCCGACGCCGTACAGCCCGCCGACGAATCCGCCGCCCACCGTCTGTCCCGAGACGGAGACCGAGGTCTCGGAGGGGGCGCCGACGGAGAAGGTGTAGGCGCCGGCGACCGGGTGGCTGTCGGCCGAGACGACCTGGTAGGTCACCGTGTAGGTGCCGTCGGGGAGCCCGGCGTGCAGTTTCACGGAGTACGTCGTGCCACCGGTGCCGGACGGCCTGCCGTCGTCGACGCGCTTGCCCTTGGGGTCCAGGACGCGCAGCGAGTCGTCGTCCATGGAGACCGACTCGGAGAAGGTGAGCGACACCTGGGCCGGGGCCTTGTCGACCACCACCCCCTGCCCGGGGTCGCTGCCGGTCAGCGCGGCGTGCGCGGAGGCCGGTCCGGCGCCGGCCAGCAGCGCGCACGCCGCGGCCAGGAGCAGCAGCACCAGGGTCCGGAAGCGCGGGGCGATGGTCTGCGTCAAGGTGGTCCCTCCCTCAGTGTCCGGAGTCTTCGGTGTGCCCGGAGTGTCCGGTGGTGGGCTGGTAGGTGGCCGCCTTCACGGGCAGCTCGACCGTGACGGGGCCGGAGTGGGCGAAGTGCAGTTCGACGGCGACGGACTGCCCCTGCTTCGGCTGTCGCTTCAGCTTCTCGAACATCAGGTGGTTTCCGCCGCTCTTGAACACGAGTTGACCGTGGGCGGGGACCTTGAGGCGGTCGGCCTCCTTCATGGTCCCGTCGACGGTCTCGTGCACGGTGACCTCGCCGGCCTCGCTGGTGACGGAGGTCAGTTCGTCCGCGGTGCCGCCCGTGTTGGTGATCGTGAGGAAGCCGGCCGCCATCGAGTCGGAGACGGGCTGCGGTATGTAGGCGGCGTCGACGGAGAGTTCGGCGCCGGAGGCCGGGGATCCGGAGTCCGAGCCGCCGCAGCCCGCGAGGGTCAGGGCGCCGGCCGCCGTGACGGCGGCGAGGACGGAGCGCCGCCTCACGGGTTCTCCCCCTTGATGAGCTTGGGGAGGTCCTTGGTGTAGTCGTCGACCGTGGCGTCCTCGCCGTAGAGGACGTACCCCGCGTCGGACTTCGGGGAGAAGGCGACGACCTGGGTGCCGTGGGTCGAGACGATCTTGCCGTCCTTGTCCTTGGCCGGCGGGTCGATCGAGATGCCGAGGGTGCGGGCGCCCGCCTGGATGGTGTCGAAGTCGCCGGTCAGACCGACGATCTGCGGGTCGATGCCCTTGAGCCACTTGCCGAGCGCCGCCGGGGTGTCCCGCTCGGGGTCGGTGCTCACGAACACGACGCGGAGCTTGTCCTGCTCCGCCTGGGGCAGCTGCTTCTTGGCCACGGCCACGTTGTTCATGGTCAGCGGGCAGACGTCGGGGCAGTGGGTGTAGCCGAAGTAGATCAGGGTGGGCTTGCCGGCGGTCTGCGCGCGCAGGTCGTACTTCTCGCCGCGGGTGTCGGTGAGGACCAGGTCGGGCTTCTCGAAGGGCTTGTCGAGGACGGTGGCGGCCTGCCGGCTGTTGTCCTCGGAGACCATGGTCACGGGCTTGTCGCTGTCGGCGCCGCTGCCGCAGGCGGACAGCGTCAGAGTGGCGGCGGCGAGCAGGGCGGCCATGGCGAACGTCTTGTTGCGCATAGAAGAATGTCCCAGATGTGAAGTGCTCCGGTGCGCGCCGGGGCCCGCCGGACGGACCGACGGACGGGTGTCCGGCGCGCACCGGACGAGAGGATGCGCCGGCGAGGTCACGCCGACGCACCGGCACGGGTGCTGTTACGCCGCCGCGCCGGAGTTGCGCCGACGGCCGGCCAGCACGCCGTAGGCGACGCCCGCCGCACCGACGACGATGCCGACGATGCCGAGGACCCGGGCGGTGGTGTCACTGCCGTCGCCGGAGCCGGAGTCCGACGAGGAGGCGTCGGCGGCGGTGTTCTGCGCGGCCGCCTCGGTGTCGTCGGCCTTCGCGTCCGAGGAGCCGGACGAGCCGTGGGCGTCGTCCTCGGCCGCGGACAGCTTGAGCACGGGTGCCGGGGTGTCGGGCTCGTCCTGACCCTCCTGCGGCACCTCGATCCAGCGCACGACCTCCTTGTTGGAGTACGTCTGGATCGCCTTGAACACCAGCTGGTCGGCGTCCTCGGGCAGCGCGCCGACGGAGACCGGGAACTTCTGGAAGTAACCGGGCTCGACACCCTTGCCGTCGGCGGTCCAGGTCACCTTGGTGACGACCTCGGTGATCTGCTTGCCGTGCGACTCCAGCGGCTTGGCCGGCTTGGCCTTGGTGACCTCGGCCTTCCAGCCCGGCACCGGCTGCGGCATCACGGACGCCAGCGGGTGGTCGGTGGGGAAGCTGACCTCCAGCTTGGTGGTGGAGGCGTTGTCGCGCTCGTTGGGGACCTTGAAGTCGACGACCGCGTAGCCGCCCTTGGCGGCCGTGCCCTCCGGCTGCACGCTGACGTGCGCGAAGGCGGGGGCGGACAGGGCGAGGACGGCGATGCCGGACACGGCGCCGGCGGCGGCGATACGGGAAGCCTTCATGGACGGAGTACTCCGCTTCGTGTGGACACCGGCGCTGGGCCGGTGCCGGGTGACAGGAGGGATGCGCGCACGCGCGCGTGCCGCACGACGGCGGCCCCTCCCGGGGAAGCGGGACGGCGGTCGCGTCGTGTCAGGCGGCGAGGGCGAACCCGTCACTCGGCGGACCGCGCCTGATGACCGTGTGCTGGAGCGCGGTGGTACGGGGCCTGGGCGGCACCCACAGGGCGGGGCGCGGCGGACGCGGGCCGGTACCGGGAGCCCCGGCCAGCCCGGCGTGCAGGGCGCGCACCAGGAAGAGCGCGGCGCGCAGTGCGCGTACGAGCGCCGCTTCGGCCACGGAGTGGGCCGAGTGCGCCGACAGCTCGACGAGCCGGGCCAGCGCCAGGTCACCGCGCCGCAGCAGCCACCCGGCGGCCAGGGCCGCGAGGACGTGACCGAGCAGCATCGGCAGGGACGGCAGCAGCGAGGCGGAGGTACCGGCGGTGGACAGGGCGTCGGCCGGGTGGTGCGCCGCGCCGGTGTGGGCGTCGGGGGCGATCCGCGCGTCGGTGAGGATGCGCTGGGCCTGGGTCGGGCTGATCGCCGCCGCGGTGGTCCCGCAGACGAGCCGTGCGGCCTGCTGGACCAGTGAGGCGTCGGACAGTGCGCCCGCCCCGCCGCCGGAGGCCGTGACCGGGGTGGCGACGGCGGTGCCGTGCTGGCCCAGCCCGAACAGGGCGTGCAGGGCGGTCTGTCCGAGGGTGAGCAGCGCCACGATGCCGGCCAGCGAGCGCCGGCGTCCGGCGAGCGGCACGGCGACCAGGACCGCCCCGAGGAATCCCGCGCCCAGCGACCACAGCGGAACGGTGGCGCAGGAGGCGAGGGTGTGCCCCGCCGCGGCCAGCACGACGCAGACCGCGGCGAACACCGCGGCCCGCAGGATCCGGAGATCGTTCCCGGAGCGCGCCGTTGGCGGGTGGGGGGCAGTCATGGCGGGCTCATCATCGCACTCACGGCCCACGCCCCGTACGGCAGGTCCACAAGATGCCGTACGGCCGGAAGGCGAGGAACAGTACTGAAGGTCACCTTCTGTCACGAGCCGTCCCGCATACACCGTTCGGCGGCGGCGACGCATCCGCCAGATGAGCGGTGTCACGGGCGCAGCGCGCTTACGTCCGGGCGTGAGGGGCAATACGTATCGGTATGTCGAGCCGCGGCCAGGAGGCTGGAGCATGAGCATCTGGTGGTCACTCCATTTGCGGCGCGAGGCTGCGAGCGTGCCCCTGGCCCGCCGGCTGCTGATCGGCACCATGGAGACCGCGGGCGTCGACCCCGACATCTCCTTCGACCTCTCCGTCGCGCTGAGCGAGGCCTGTGCCAACGCCGTCGAGCACGGCGGGAACGACGGGAACGGCGGCCCCGTCGAGGCGTACCGCGTCACGGCCTACCTGGACGGCGAACGGTGCCGTATCGAGGTGGCCGACACCGGCCCCGGTTTCCCCGCCGCCCCTCCGGACGGACCGCAGGGCGTGGCCCGTCAGGCGCATCCGGAGGCGGAGAGCGGTCGCGGCCTGCGCCTCATCCGGGAACTCGCCGACCACGTCCACATCGGCGGTGCGCCGGGGTACGCCGGCGCCGTGGTGAGCTTCGACAAGATCCTCAAGTGGCGCGAGAACGCCCCGCTCGTGGCGGTGTGACGAGCGGGCCCGAGCACGCGGAGGGACCGAGCACGCCGACGGCCGGGCACCCGCGTGGATGCCCGGCCGTCGCACGGAGGGTCAGCCCTTGAGCGCGGCCATCCACTCCTCGACCTCGTCCGACCGGCGTGGCAGAGCGGCGGACAGGTTCCGGTTGCCGTCGGCGGTGACGAGGATGTCGTCCTCGATGCGCACGCCGATGCCCCGGTACTCCTCGGGCACGGTCAGGTCGTCGGCCTGGAAGTACAGGCCCGGCTCGACGGTGAGCACCATGCCGGGCTCCAGCGTGCCGTCGACGTACGACTCGACGCGCGCGGCGGCGCAGTCGTGGACGTCCATGCCGAGCATGTGACCGGTGCCGTGCAGCGTCCAGCGGCGCTGGAGGCCCAGCTCCAGCACGCGCTCGACGGGGCCCTCGACCAGGCCCCACTCGACGAGCCGCTCGGCCAGCACGCGCTGGGAGGCGTCGTGGAAGTCGCGGTACTTGGCGCCCGGCCTGACCGCCGCGATGCCGGCCTCCTGGGCGTCGTACACGGCGTCGTAGATCTTCTTCTGCAGCTCGCTGTAGCGGCCGTTGATCGGCAGGGTGCGCGTCACGTCGGCGGTGTAGTACGTGTGCGTCTCCACGCCGGCGTCGAGCAGCAGCAGGTCGCCGGAGCGGACCGGCCCGTCGTTGCGGACCCAGTGCAGGGTGCAGGCGTGCGGTCCCGCGGCGCAGATCGAGCCGTAGCCCACGTCGTTGCCCTCGACGCGGGCGCGGAGGAAGAAGGTGCCCTCGATGTAGCGCTCGCTGGTCGCCTCGGCCTTGTCGAGGACCTTCACGACGTCCTCGAAGCCGCGCACGGTGGAGTCGACGGCCTTCTGCAGCTCGCCGACCTCGAACTCGTCCTTGACCAGGCGGGCCTCGGACAGGAAGACGCGCAGTTCCTCGTCGCGCTCGGCGGTGACCTTGTCGGTCAGGGCCGCCTCGAGTCCGGCGTCGTAGCCGCGCACGACGCGCACCGGGCCGGTGGCCTCGCGCAGGCTGTCGGCCAGTTCGCGGACGTCGGAGGCGGGAATGCCGTACAGCTTGCCGGCCTCGGTGAGGGAGTGGCGGCGGCCGACCCACAGCTCGCCCTGCCCGTTCAGCCAGAACTCGCCGTTCTCCCGGTCCGAGCGCGGCAGGAGGTAGATCGTCGCGGTGTGGCCCTCGCCCTCGGGCTCCAGGACCAGGACGCCGTCCTCGGTCTGGTTGCCGGTCAGGTACGCGTACTCGACCGAGGCGCGGAAGGGGTACTCCGTGTCGTTCGAGCGGGTCTTCAGGTTGCCCGCGGGGATCACCAGGCGCTCGCCGGGGAAGCGGGCGGACAGCGCGGCGCGGCGGGCGGCGGTCTCGGCGGCCTGGGCGACCGGCTCCAGGTCGTGCAGTTCCGTGTCGGCCCAGCCGGACTGCATGTTCTCGGCCAGCTCGTCGGACACGCCCGGGTACAGCCCGTTCTTGCGCTGCTTGATCGGCTCCTCGGTCTCGTCCGGGTTCTCCGGGGTGAGCTCCTCCGCCACGGTCATCCTCCTAGGTACGGCACTGGACCACCCCCATCGTACGGTCGTACGGAAGGGGGCCCAGGGCCGAAGGGCCTGTTACACGGAGGCACCACCGTCCGCTATGCGTGACGCGAGGGGTGCCGGTGCCCTGCGGATGCCCGTTATTCGAACCTGACCGCCAGCAGAACGACGTCCTCCTCGGAGTCCGCCTCCGCCCTGCCGCCGGGCAGCACGGTGCGCAGGACGTGCTCGACGACCGCGTCCGGGTCGTGGCGCGCGGCCCGGGGTACGCCGGCCGCCGCCGCGTGCAGCCGGGCGAAGGCGCGGTCGGCCGGGTCGCCGGTGCGCTGCAGCAGTCCGTCGGTGTAGAGCAGAACCGTCTCTCCGGGTTCGGCCTGCAGCTCCACGCTGGGCGCCTCCCAGCAGGCGAGCATGCCGAGCGGCGCGGAGACGGATGTCTCGACGAACTCCGTGCGCCGCTCCCCGATCAGCAGGGGCGGGCTGTGCCCGGCGCCGGCCAGGGTGATCCGGTGCAGCGCGGGCTCGCAGTAGCCGAACAGTGCGGTGGCCGAGCGGGCCGGCTCGGTGAGCCGCAGCAGCAGCTCCAGGTCGGACAGGACGGCGACCGGATCCTCGCCCTCCATCACGGCGTACGCCCTGAGCGAGGCACGCAGCCGTCCCATCGCGGCGACCGCGCTGGGCCCCGACCCGGTGACGGAGCCGACGGCGAGGCCGAGGGCGGCGTCCGGCAGCGGCAGCGCGTCGTACCAGTCGCCCCCGCCGCGCGGGCCGGTGCGGTGCCGGGCGGCGAGCTGTACGCCGGGCACCCGGGGGAGGCGGGAGGGCAGCAGTTCCTCGGCCATGGTCGCCATGGCGGTGCGGGTGCGCTCGACCTCCAGGAGGCGGGTCAGGTGCTGCGCGGCGTAGCGGACGTACAGACCGGCGAGGTGGCGCTGTCGTTCTCCGGGTTCGGCGGGCTCGTCGTAGAGCCAGACGGCGGCGCCGAGGCGCGCGGTGCCCTCGGCGCGGACGGGGAGGGCGTAGCTCGCGGCGTAGCCGAGGCGGGCGGCGACCTCGCGGTGGCGGGGGTCGAGGGTCTTCTCGGCGAGCAGGTCGGGTTCGGCGATGCCGCCCTCGTCGACCGGCGGTCCGTCCAGGATCCGCCCGTAGGACAGGGCGCTGCGGGGCACGGTCTCGATGTGGCCGAGGTCGGCGCGGGCGAGGCCGAGGCCGGCGGTGGTGTCGGGGCCGAGTCCGTCGGCCGGTTCCAGGACGACCAGCCCGCGCCGGGCGCCGACCAGGGCGGCGCCGGCGCGCAGCAGTTCCTGGAGGCCGTCGGCGAGGGTGCCCGTGCGGACCAGGCGTTCGGTCAGTTCGTGCAGGGTAGTGAGGTCCGAGACCCAGCCGGCGAGCCGGTCCTGGAGCAGGGCGCCGGGGGCACCCGGGGGGCCTGAGGCGTCGGTGACGGCCGCGGCGTCCGTAGTGGGGGATTCGGCCGCCGGCGAGGTGCCCGCGGCGGCGGACGCGACAGTGTGTGCGGGGGACGGAACCGTTGAATCGATTCCGGCCACTTTCGCTGGGTGCGGGGCGTTCATGGCGTTCGGCCTTTCGACCGGCGCTTACTGCTCAAAAGCATCGCAAACCCCCATGTCATTCTGCGCCGCTAGCAGTGTCTCCACATGTACACGCACTCGTAAGGGGATGTCCAGCATTGTCCTGCCGGGATTCCTGGTGTCCATGGGGTGGGAGCGGCCTCCTTCCCGACCCCTTGCGGAAAAGCGAAATTGGCTTGAAACTGCCCCAGAGGACGGCTTGTTGCGGTCGACTGGGGGTGCTTCACGGAGCGTCACAGCGGTCGTGATGGGTACGTACTCGGAGAAGGCCAGGGGTGGTTGGGGGCCACCTGGAACCTGGTGACGGACCCGGGCGTCCTATCCACCGACGACCGTGCCCCATCCTCCCGTGGCGGAGGCGGAGAGAAATACGCGCGACGGCAAAACGCCAGACTTCGCCACCCCCGCGCCACGCCCATGCTTTTGACAGACGCAGGGGCCGGACCGTCACGGACGCAGTCAGTGCTCGACCCACAGGGGTTTCCCTTGCCCTTGGCGGAGGTGTTCCCCGGGGAATCCCCGTGGGGGTGTCCCTCGGCAGGGGTGTGATGCGCCACCAGCAACGCACAGCGAAGTGATCGACACATGGTGTGAAGAGACCACGGTGTTGCCAGGCGTGCAACGGAAAGGAACGAGCGCTCATGCGCGAGATCCTCGGAAGGCGACGCAGGCTCCTGTCCCAGCACGACGACGGGCAGCCTGAGCTGATCGGCGCGGCCCTGACCTACGCGACACAATGGCGGTGGCCCGTACTCCCGGGTGCGTCGGCGGACCCGCGGTCGCGGTCGCGGTGCGCCTGTCCCGACCCCGAGTGCACGGTGCCGGGTGCCCACCCCTTCGACCCCGGTCTCCTCGCGGCGACCACCGACTCCCGCATGGTGCGCTGGTGGTGGACCAACCGGCCGACGGCCCCGATCGTCCTGGCCACCGGGGGCACCGCTCCGTGCGCCGTCTCCCTGCCCGCCCTGCCGGCCGCCCACGCCCTCGCCGCGCTCGACCGCGCCGGGCTGCGGCTCGGCCCGGTCGTCGCCTCGCCCACCCGCTGGTCGCTGCTGGTCAGGCCGTACTCCATGGAGCAGTTGGGCGAGCTGCTCTACGCCAAGGACTTCGTCCCCGGCTCCCTGCGCTTCCACGGCGAGGGCGGCTATCTCCCGCTGCCCCCGTCCGAGACCGGCGCCGGCACCGTCCGCTGGGAGCGGGCGCCGCTGCCCGGCTCCGCCGCGCCCTGGGTGCCGGACGTGGAGGCCGTGGTGGACGCGGTGGTCGACGCCCTCACTCGTAAGGGTGTGAGCGCGCCCGAGTTGTAGGGGTGTCCGGCGCGCGCCGGGGCCGCGCCCGCTCTCGGTCGTTATCGTCCGCCCCATGCCGCTTCATGCAGGGGAGCACCGCGTCGTCGGGCCGTACCGCCCCGGGTCACGCCGCGGCGGGCCGGACCGTCGCCGGCTCCGTCTGTACGGGCTCGTGGGTGTCGTGGTGTGCGCGGTCGTACTGCCGTTCGCCGTGGCGTCCGCGGGGCCCTCGGGCGACGGGGGCGGGGAGGCTCCGGTGACCGTGCCGCTCCTCGCGCGCGGCGGTGACGGAAAGGCGCCCGCGTCGGAGGCGGAACCGGGCACCCGGTCCGGGACCGAGGTGGCATCCGGGTCCGGAAACGGGGCCGGATCTGACCCCGGGTACGGGTCCGGGGCCGGAACCGGGGGCGGAGAAGCCGACCGGGCCGAGCCGGGGACCGCGCCCGCCCGTTCGCCGCTGCCGCCCGGTCCCGCACTGGCAGCGCGCTGCGGCCCCGAACTCACCTCTCCCGCAGGCGTCGAGGCGCAGACCTGCGTCCTGGCCAGGGGCGCGGAGACCTGGGCGCGGACCTACTACCGCAATGTCACCGGCGGCCCGCTCGAGTCCGTCCTGAGCCTCATCGGGCCCGACGGGCGCAGTGTGCGGGCGCGCTGCGAGGTGGGCGCCGAGGACGCGCCGGGCACCTGCGAGACGCCGCCGGACACCGGGGGCGGACTCGTGGGGTACTCCGCGATCGCGGAGTTCGCACGCCGGGCCGGATACGGGCCGCTGCTGCTGCGTGCCGGGAGCGGCGGCGACGGCGATGCCAATTCACCTGCCGGAACGGCCAGTTGACGGCCGACTGCGGTGAGTGCACGACTCGGCGCACGGAAAGACCCGGTTGCTGGCGACGGGGGATGCACCAGCAACCGGGCTACTGGAACGGTAACAAGAGATCGGCGGTTAGCAAATTCGATCTATTGCTTTCCGGTCACCGACTGGCCTGTCTCGACGGGGAGTTGTGACCGGAGTCACGCGTTCGGAGGGCACCGCTCCGGCTGACCGACCGGTCAGCCGGAGCGGTCTCGGCGGCCTGGGGCTCAGCTGAGCGTGACCTGCCGGTTGGTCAGACCGCCGCGCGCCCGGCGCTCGTCGTGCGTGAGCGGAGCGGCCGTGGCCAGGGCCTCGGCGAGCCGCTCGGCGAACTCCGCGGCCGGCTTCTCGACGTCCTGCGCGGTGATCTCGCTCGGCAGGTCCCACACCGGCACGGTGAGCCCGTGGGCGCGGAAGGAGCCGACGAGGCGGGTGCCCTCGCCGAGGGACGACCGGCCCGCGGCGTGCAGCCGGGCGAGTGCGTCCAGAAGCCGCTCCTCCTCGTGCGGCATGACCCAGCGCAGGTGGTTCTTGTCCGGCGTCTCGCACCAGTACGCGGCGTCGACGCCCTGCAGCCGGACGGTCGGGATGGCCGCGGCGTTGGCCCGCTCCAGGGAGGCGGTGACGTCCGGCGTGGCGTTGTCCGGGTCCGGCACCCAGAACTCGAAGCCGGAGTGCACCTCCGGCTCGAACGCGCCCTCGGGGGCGAGCAGGTCCTGCAGCCGGGGACCGTCGGCCGGCGCGCGGCGCCCCTGCACCGGGGTGCCCGGCTCGGCGGTCAGCGCCCGCGTGAGGGTGTCGGCGAGGTCGCGGCTGATGTCGCCCGACGCCGTGTCGTTCTGCAGGCCGAGCAGGACCGAGCCGTCGTCGCGGCGCAGCGCGGGCCAGGCCATCGGCAGCACCGTGGCCAGCGTGACGGAGGGGACGCCCTCGGGCAGGCCGTCCCGCAGGGTCAGCCCGACCGTGGCCGCCGGCACCAGCTCCCGCAGCGCCACCCAGTCGCACTCACCGGCCAGCCCCTCGAACGGGCGCTGCACCAGCGCGGTCGTGGCCTGCGCGGCGGTGCGGCCGTGGCAGGCCTTGTACCGGCGGCCGCTGCCGCAGGGGCAGGGCTCGCGGGCGCCGACGACCGGGACCTCGGCATCGTCGAGCTGGGGCCGCTTGGCCTTCGTCTGGGGTCGCTTCTTGGCCATCGTGGGTGTCTCCCGGTTACGGCTCTACTCGTACGGGCGCGAGCCTAGCCGTTCCGGCCCCGGCCGACGGGACGCTGTGGACAACGGGCGGCCTGTGGACAACTCGCCCCGGCCGGACCCGTACACGCGGCCGACGGGCCGGCCCGGGTGCCGACGGGATCGGGTCAGACCGTGAACCGGCTGCCCGGGTCGGGCCGTGAGGGGGGCGGCGCAGACGGTGAACCGACTGGGCCCGGGGGCGGCGCAGACGGTGAACCGACTGGGCCCAGACCGCGAACCGGAGCGCCCCCATCGGTGCAGGCGGCGAACCGGGTCGGCCCGAGCCGTCGACACGGACCGGCTCCAAACCCTGGCCAAGCCGTCGATACGGCCTGGCCCAAGCCGGTGAACCGGCTCTCCGCACGCCTTGAACCGGCTCCGCCCACTCCCGGAAGCAAGGTCCGACCCGGGCCACGGAGCTGCAGGCCGGTGCCCAGTCAGCCCAGGTCCTCGAAGGCGTCCGCGAAGTCCAGGCCGGGGATCTCCGAGACCGCCGGTGCCGAGATCCGGGCGGCGAAGTCGTCCCGCCGATGCCCGGCGTCCGGGTCGTGCACGTCGTCGTGGACGACGACCCAGACCGTGACCTCTCCGCGGGCGTCGTCCCGCACGCCCCAGTCGTCGGCGAGCGCCGTGATGATGTTGAGCCCGCGGCCGCCGTGCGCGGTGACCGAGGGGGTCGCCGGAGCCGGGCGGGTCGGGCCGCCGCCGTCCGTGACCTCCACGAGGAGCCGGCCGCCCGCGTCCACCTGCCACGCGGCACGGACGTCGCCGTCCCCGGCCAGGGCGTCGCCCAGCGGCCGGCCGTGCTTGCACGCATTGCTCAACAGTTCGGAAAGGACCAGTACGGCGTCGTCGATGACCGATTCCGCGACGCCGCCCCTGCGCAACTGATCACGCATGCGATGTCTTGCTTCCCCCACGCCCGCAGGGCCATGGGGCACGGCCATGCTCGACGACGTGGGCACCTCCTGTGCCACCACCAACGCCACCCCCGAGACCTCCTTCGCCCCACGCCACGGTGTGGATGCCCCATCGCCCAGAGCCGGAAACCGGCCGATCCCCGCACGGTGACGCATTCGACACGGTCGAACACGCACCGAACGCGCCGGAGCACTCCCTGTAGTCGCACGGCTGGAATTGGCCGGTGGGGCCGAGACCGGAGAATGGGGCAGTCGGGCAGTCGGGCAGTCGGGCAGTCGGCCAGCCGGGCAGCCGGGTCAAGGGCTGCGGACGCATCGGCGGCCCGAGTGATCGACGGCTCGGTGGCCGGGGTGGCAGGGGCGGCGACGGCTCAGCGCCCCAGGTGGTCCAGGACGGCGCGCGGCCGGTTGGTGATGATGGCGTCGACGCCCAGACCGGCGCAGAGGTCCACGTCGGCGGTCTCGTTCACCGTCCACACGTGCACTTGGTGACCGGCTCGCTTCAGGCGCTCGATGTACGCGGGGTGATTGCGTACGATCCGGATCGAGGGTCCCGCGATGCGGACACCCGCGGGCAGCCGACCGTCGCGCAGCCGGGGCGAGACGAACTGCATCAGGTAGACCGTCGGCAGCGTCGGCGACGCGGCCCGCACCCGGTGCAGCGACCGGGCCGAGAAGCTCATCACCCGCACCGGGGACTCCTCGGCCGAGGCCGGGGCGTCGAGTCCGAACCGCTTCAGGAGCAGCAGCAGCCGCTCCTCCACCTGCCCCGCCCAGCGGGTGGGGTGCTTGGTCTCGATGGCCAGTTCCACCCGCCGTCCCGCGTCGGCGACCAGTTGGAGCAGCCGTTCCAGGGTCAGTACGGAGGTCTCCTCCCGGTCCTCGGGGCGGTGCTCCCAGTCGGGCTGCTCGTCGCGCGTGCGCCAGAACTCCCGGGTCCGGCGGGCGCCGAAGTCCAGGGCGGCGAGGTCGGCGAGCTCCAGCGCGGACACCGCGCCGCGGCCGTTCGACGTACGGTTGACGCGCCAGTCGTGGACGCAGACGAGATGGCCGTCGGCGGTCAGGCGGACATCGCATTCGAGGGCGTCCGCCCCGTCCTCGATCGCCTTCCGGTACGCGGCCAGGGTGTGCTCCGGCGCCTCCTCGGAGGCGCCGCGGTGGGCGACGACCTGAATCCGGTGCTGTCGTGCGTGGGTCACCGCGTCATGGTGCCACCGCGGGCGGGTAGACGTGCCATCGGCGGAATCGACAAGGTGTCCGTTTAGTCTTGGATAACCCATGTAAAGGACAGTCGGGGACCCACAGCAACCGCTTATGGTGCTCTGACGGCCCGTGGGAAAAGCTGATGGCATACAAAATCACCGGCCCATCCGCGTCGCGCCGGACCGTGGAGCAGCGCGTGAGCGTGGCTGAGCGCGACCAGAATGAGCGACAACCAGCCATGGAACGAGGAGAGAAGCTGTGAGCACCGAGAACGAGGGCACCGCGGTACCCCCGGCCCCGTCCGCACCTCCCGTGCCGGTGGATGCTCCCGCTTCCTCCGCCCAGCCTCCCGCGCCGCCCGCCTCCCACCAGGCCCCCGCGTCCACCCCCGGGGCCCCGGCGGCTCCCCCCGCCCAGGCCCCGGTGCCTCAGGACCAGGCGCCCCAGGGCGGCGAGGTCCCCACGGGGTCCACGGCTCCCGACTCCTCCTGGCCCCCGCCCCCGCCGCCGGGCACCCCGGCCCAGACCCCGGCGTACGGCGGAGGCGGCGACAACGGTTACGACAACGGCTACGGCGGCTTCGGCGGCGGCTCCGGAGACGGGGCCGGTGGCGGTGGTGGAGCGGGCGGCTGGGGGGCCTCGTACCAGCAGCCCGCCCCGAAACCGGGCCGCGGCCGGGGCGGTCTGGTCGCCGGCGTCCTGATCGCGGCGCTGGTCGCGGGCGGCCTGGGCGGCGGTCTCGGCTACACCCTGGCCAAGAACAACGACGGGAGCGGCTCCACCACGGTCTCCGCCTCCGACACCGGCGGCTCCGTCAAGCGCGACGCGGGCACCGTGGCAGGCGTGGCCGCCAAGGCGCTGCCCAGCACGGTCACCATCCAGGCCGAGGGGAGCAACGGCGAGGGCGGCACCGGCACCGGGTTCGTCTTCGACAAGGAAGGCCACATCGTCACCAACAACCACGTGGTGGCGGAGGCGGTCGACGGCGGCAAGCTCAGCGCGACCTTCCCCGACGGCAAGAAGTACGACGCCGAAGTGGTCGGCCACGCCCAGGGCTACGACGTGGCGGTCATCAAACTCGAGAACGCCCCCTCGGACCTGAACCCGCTCGCCCTGGGCGACTCCGACAAGGTCGCCGTGGGCGACTCGACGATCGCCATCGGCGCCCCGTTCGGCCTGTCCAACACGGTGACCACGGGCATCATCAGCGCCAAGAACCGCCCCGTGGCCTCCAGCGACGGCAGCGCCGACAGCAAGGCGTCGTACATGAGCGCCCTGCAGACCGACGCGTCGATCAACCCGGGCAACTCCGGCGGCCCGCTGCTGGACGCGCAGGGCAACGTCATCGGGATCAACTCCGCGATCCAGTCGACCGGCAACGGCGGCTTCGGCACCGGCCAGGCCGGCTCCATCGGCCTGGGCTTCGCGATCCCGGTCAACCAGGCGAAGTTCGTCGCCCAGCAGCTGATCGAGAACGGCAAGCCGGTCTACGCGAAGATCGGTGCTTCGGTCTCCCTGGAGGAGACGACGAACGGCGCCAAGCTGACCGAGCAGGGCGTCGGCGGCTCCGACCCGGTCGAGAAGGGCGGCCCCGCCGACGACGCGGGTCTCAAGCCCGGCGACGTCATCACCAAGCTCGACGACCGGGTCATCGACAGCGGCCCGACCCTGATCGGCGAGATCTGGACCCACAAGCCCGGCGACGAGGTCACGGTCACCTACGAGCGCGGCGGCAAGCAGCACACCACCGAGGTCACCCTGGGCTCGAAGGTCGGCGACGACTGATCCCGCGTCCCGCACCCGCACGACCCACCCACTTCGCCACCGGCACCGGCCGGTGGCGAAGTGCGTCGGTCGCGGGGTCACCTGCCGCCAAGCGACCCGACCGACTCAGACGCGACTCTGACGCCGACGCAGACGCCGGCTCAGACGCCGGCTCAAATGACGAGGACCCGGCGCCCGCGCGTGTGACCGGCCTGGCTGTCGACGTGGGCCGCCGCGGCGTCGGCGAGTGAGTACGACTTCTCCACCGGGATGTGGAGTCGGCCCCGCGAGATCAGGTCGACCGCCTCGGCGAGCGCCGCCGGCACGCTTCCGGCCACGCCGGAGAACCGCACACCGAACTCGGGCGCCCCGAGATCGGCGATGGTGACGACCCTTTCCGGCCCCCCGGTCAGCTCGACGAGCTCGCGGATCACCCCCGAGCCGGCCAGATCGAGAGCGGCGTCGACAGGGCCGAGCAGCCGCACCCGCTCGACCCAGCCCTCGCCGTACGTGGTGGCCAGGGCGCCAAGTCCGCGCAGATACTCCTGATTTGCTGCACCGGCCGTACCGATCACCCGGATCCCGCGGTCCCGGGCGATCTGCAGCACCGCCGACCCGACTCCGCCCGACGCACCGCTGACCAGAAGCGTCTGCCCGGCCCGCACACCGACCTCGCGAATGACGCGCAGCGCGGTCTCCACCACGGAGGGGTACCCGGCCGCCTCTTCGAACGTCAGCCCCTCGGGCATCCGGGCCCAGGCCCCGAGCACGGCGAACTCGGCGTAGGTGCTGGTCCCCTCGCCGAACACCCGGTCACCGACCTCGACCCCCTCGACACCTTCACCGACCTCGTCCACGACCCCGGCGGCGTCGAGCCCGACCCCCGAGGGCAACTCGACCGGGTGGGCCCCGAGAACCTGCCCCTCCCTGACCCTCCAGTCGACGGGGTTCACACCTGCCGCCCGCACGGCGATGCGTATCCGGCCGGGGCCCGCATGGGGCTCCTCGGCGTCGACGAGTTGCAGAACATCCGGACCGCCGAACTCGGCGAAGCTCACTTTCTTCATGCACCCGAACGTAACACTAACAGATAGCTTTTCATAACAGTTATTGTTTAGTACCTGCTAGCCTGCGGCCCATGACCGTGCAGCAGTCGGGCCGCCGCGAGCGCAAAAAGGCCGCGACCCGCCAGAAGATCGCCGACACCGCGCTGCGGCTCTTCCTGGAACGCGGGTACGACGCGGTGGGCATCCGTGACGTGGCCGCCGAGGCCGACGTGGCCGTCACCACGCTCTTCTCCCACTTCGCCTCGAAAGAGGCCCTGGTGTTCGAGCAGGACGAGGACTTCGAGCAACGCCTCACACAGGCGGTCACCGGCCGCTCGCCGCAGGAGCCGCTCATCCCGGCGCTGCGCCGCGAGATCCTGGCCCTGGTACGGCACTGCACCGCGGACAGCGCCGCCCCGATCCGGCGCATGATCGACGCGTCCCCCGCCCTGCGGAAGTACGACGAATCAATCCGCCTACGCCACGCGGAAGCCCTGGCCACAACCATTGCCGCCGACCCCGCCCTCACCCCCAGCGAAACCGCCGCCCGCACCATCGCGAGGTTCGTGATCGACGCCTACTCGCTGTCCCGAGAGTCCCCCGACCCGGAGGCCGCCCTGGACGAGATCTTCCCGATGATCGAGGCCGCCTGGGCAGCCGCCCGCCCGTGAGCCCCGCGCGGCGCACGGTGCCGGTAGGCTGTACCCGCTCCGTCCCTGGCGGGACAGCGCAGGGGTGGGTTGCCCGAGCGGCCTAAGGGAACGGTCTTGAAAACCGTCGTGGCGCGAGTCACCGTGGGTTCAAATCCCACACCCACCGCTGTGATTGACGGCCCCTGACCAGGCGTTACGGTCGGGGGCCGTCGTCGTGTGCGCTACCCGCCGAACACCGTCGTTCCCCGCGGTTTCCCGGTCGATCGGGCACGGGAGGGGCACGGCTGGGGCATGCCCTAAGGGGACCTCCCGCTTGGTTGCCTACGCCCGGCTGATCGGAATCTCGTACACGATCTCGCAGTGTGTGGCGGGCACCACGATGTCGGCCGTCTCGACCGGTCGCCCCTGGTCGCTGTAGTACGTCCGCCGGATGTGCGTGACGAGCGCGGCCTTCTGAATCCCGAGTAGCGATGCCTCCTCGGCGGTCGCCTGCCTGGGCTCGGGCTGCTCCACGGCGTGGCTGACGGTGATCCCGATGGCGGCCATCCGGTTCACGACGCCTGCCCCGGCGTGCGGCCCTCCCTCGGGGAGTACGACGAGAGTGCCGGCGGTGAGGTCGTACGGCTCCCAACTGGTTGAGAGCTGCACGGGCCTGCCGTCGGCGAGGAACTCATACGCGGTTCGGACACACAGCTCGCCCTCGGCGATACCGAGCCGGGCGGCGATTTCCGCCGGGGCCGGCACCTTGGCGTCGGTCCTGCTCTCCCAGTCGCCCTGCCTGCCGACGGCCTTCATGTCCGCTCGGAACGGCGACCCTTCGGGCTGCTCACGCGCGGACGACCGCACCACGCGCACGCGTTGCCGGGGCTCGGCGACGTAGGTGCCCGAACCGGTCCGACCTTCCAGCACGCCTTGGGAGATCAGCAGCTCTTGAGCCCTACGGACGACGTTCTCGCCTACGCCGAACTCCTGGCCGATCTGCGCGCGGGAGGGAAGCCGGTCCCCCGGTTCCCACGCGTGCTCCGCGATCCGCTGCCGTAGCTCGTCGGCGATGCGGAGATAGGGCGGTTGTTCAGGCATATGGAAAATCTAGTCCACTAGCTCTAATCTAGTTAACTAGCTTCACTCAAAGTGATCGCCGAGTGACGGAGGCTTTCCTGTGCCCGCTTCGCGAGTGAGCGCGGAGGCCATCGCCGCCCGGTTATCGGCGGTCGGGCTCACCACACGCGTGGAAGAGCGCGACCGGTGCACGTCGGTCGAGGCGGAGGTGCCGGAATCGCTTTCCGCCGAGTCATGGCGGGAGGTCCTGGAAGTGCTGGCGGAGGCCGATCGATTCGGGCTTCACGCCACCAGCTTGAACGGCCGCACCCTTTGGGCGGTCGTACGCAAAGCGGCCCCCACGACGGGCGATGTCGGGGGACCGAGCTATCAGCGATAGGAGCTGAGCAGCGTGCTCAACCGTATCCGCCGTGCCGTCTCGCTCGCCAGAGCGCGGTACTTCCCCAAGGGCAGGCACCGCCGAGCCTTAACGCCGTCCCGAACGGCTGTGGCGCCCCTTCCCGCACTCGCCGTAGAACCGCCGGCCGCCCCGGAATGGACGCCGGACACCACTGACCGCCTTCACCTGCTCCTGGGCGAGGACAACGTGCTCGTCCGTCCGTACGTGCTGGCCTGGGAGCGGCAGCGTGCACGCCAGCGCTCGGTGGTCGTGGCGCCGCGACTGCCGTCTGAGGCACTCTCGGCTTTGGCAGGTGTTCGCTGATGCCTGCTCGTCAACGCCTTCACGTTTCGGAAGCCGCGGCTGCTGCCTACCGGTCGGCCGCATGCCGGGTCGGCACTCACGCAATTTGTGTGGAAGCGTCGCCATCTCCTGCGCCGGTCGACCTGCCGGTGATCTACGAGACGTGCGCCTGCCCCTGCCACCCGGCGCCAGACCACTACACGCGACCGGCGGTGAAGCGGTGAGCAGCTGGGCGCCCGGGGGCGCGCTGGCGTCCAACGTCGAGATCACGGCGGCCACCGTTCTACGGGGCGACATCATCCAAGTCGGCGGTCGGGCATGCCGGGTGAGCGACCTCTTCCAGTTGCCCCAGGGCGCGAAGCAACTCCTGTTCGAGTCGGGGGAGCTGCTGACCATAAACGGGCGGACCCGGCTCGTCGCCGTGCGGATGACGAGAAGGCGGTGACGCAGTCCATGACGTCTCGCCGCCTCGTCGTCGCCAACGACCTCAGACGACAGATCACGACCGGCCGCCTCGGGCCTGGTGATCGACTCGCGTCTGAGTCCGCCCTAGCGGACCAGTACAAGGTCAGCACGGCGACACTGCGAAGCGCCCTCGCCGTACTCCAGGGTGAAGGCCTCGTCGAGAAGATCCACGGCAAGGGCAACTTCGTCCGCCGCCCGCTACGAAAGATCACGTACGTCGGTGGGTGGGGCACGCTGGATCCTCGGACTGCCGCAGACGTGGACCTGCGCGTGACAGTCCGCACTACGGCACTGCCCGCGCGGGGACACCTGACAGCGCTTCTGAAGGTGGATGAGGGGTACCCACTGACCGAATTCCTTCGGCTCAGCTACGAGGGAGAGTCTCCACACAGCCTGGCCCGCGTCTACGTACCGCGAGACCTGACACCGACCATGGCGCTCGGCGACCGATCCTCAAGAGCGTGGGCGGGGGCCAGTTTCGCTGTGCCGGACCCACCGCCGGCCGAGGTCCACGAGACGGTGTCCGCCCGACTCCCAACGTCGGATGAGGCGTCAACTCTGCGGATCAGCGCAGCCTTGGCCGTCCTGGCAATCACTCGTGTCGCGGCAGACAACACCGGGCGAGTCGTTGAAGCGGCTCTGCTCGTGTTCCCTGGGGACCGCGTCGACGCCGTCTTCAGCACCCACCACGTGATCGTAGAAGGGCAGGCGCACAGATGACGCCGCAGAACGAACTGCGACTCCTTCCATGGTCGAGCCCGGACGGCAAGGCCTGCTACCTGAGCACCGACGACAGCGGCGGCTACATGTCCCGCCTAGCGGACAACATCGAGGCGGCACAACTCGGGATGGCGGCTGAACTCGTGGAACAGGTTTCGACCAGACTCGGTGACCGGGATGCCGGCCCAGAGGACATGCGCCGCATGCTCGCAGAACTGACCGGAGCCCTGCGAGACGTGATCCGCGTGGCAACCAGCCGCGGTCACCTCAGGCCGTGAACGAACTGCAGTCCTGAAGAGGACCACGGTCAAGGTTGTACCTCAGGGGGCGCTCTTGCCAACACTCGGAAGTCCGTCTACTCATCACTGCTCCTGCTGAAGCGGGCCCGACGAAGCCCACGGCTCTGACCTGCTCAGATGCCGTGGGCCTCGTCGTTTTCGGCTGGCATCGGCCGACGCGGCAGGATGATCGAGTGCACTGCTCTGACCCTTGCAGGGTGCTGGCCCCGAGCTTTGAGAATTAGAAAGAATCAGGGATCCCATCCGGGCACGTGCCGCTACCCATAGCCTGCTCAAGCCTGTCAATATGTATCTGTTCTGAGGGGAGATCAGATGGTGGACCCAGTGGTCATCGGCGCGGTGGGACGAGTGGCAGCAGCAGCGGTGCAGAGGTCGTCTGCACCGGTCCGCGCCGACGTGGTGATTCCTGATGAATGGGATGAGGAAACAGACGAGAGGGGCGGACTGCTCCTCACTGATCTTCAAGGCAACCCGCTGACACTCCTGACCCAAGATCAAGTCGAACAGGTGCGCACATTTGTCGAATTGCCGGAATCGGCGGCTCTTCTGCAATTCATGCTTATCGCGAGACTTGGCTTCAGGGACCCAGAGGCTTTCGCGGATATCGCCGATGAGTACAAGGAGACATTTGAGATCAGAGCAGAGGAGTTCTGCTCCGAGAGGGGGTATATTTGGGCTGATTTGGCTGCGGATTTGTGGAACCTAATTGCATCCCACATGGGCAGCGTATTCCCTAGCGATAAGGCGCTATCTGTAATCAGTCACGATGAGATGCAACGTATCTCGACCTACATCGGGTCAACGGAGAAGATCGAGGGGCGGACTCGCTCAGCAAACATCGCTTTCAGAGAGATTGTGGACACTCTGGGAGACCCCGAAAGGTTCGCGAAGGCTAGAAACTGCCTGAATGACATCCGGATCGCTTCTGAGCAACACTACGCAGAACTGAATCTGGCACACGCAATTAGTCACTCTGTGGACAACTTTCGATTCGACTACGGGGCACTTTACGTGTCTCGTACGCTCAGGATGCACAACACCGAGCAACAACACAGCGACACTTTTCTAACTACACCCACTGGTCGACCCAGGTGTGTTGTCATCGGCAGTCCAGGTGTCGGCAAGAGTACGATGACTCAACATCTCGTCCACCAACTATCCAAGGATGACGACTCGCAGCACGCATACGCGGCTGTCGTCGTTGCCTGCAAGGACGTATCCAACAGTGACGGCAGTTCCTACATTCTGGGCGCTATTAGCAAGTCAATCAAGGAAAATCTCCAACTCGACGTCAGCGAACAAAGCCTCAATGATCTAGCCACATTGGGTCGCTGTTTCGTCATCTTTGATGGCATTGACGAAATTATCGATATCGCGCGACGTAGGCGATTCGTTCGCGTCATTGAGGCCTTCGCTGCAAGGTATCCGCTAATTCCGGTGCTAGTTACTGCTCGACGGGTTGGATACGGTAAGGCGCCTTTCAACGCTGAATTCTCCATTTTCGAGCTTGACGATTTTTCCGACGACCAAGTCGCCGAGTACACCCGTAAATGGTTCGAGGCGACAGAAAGGAGTACAGCGGAAAGGGAGGCCTTCCTTCGCGAGACGGAAAATGTCCCCGACGTGCGAACCAATCCGCTTATGCTCTCGCTTCTTTGCGCCTTGTATCGTGCGCGAGGGTACATTCCTCGAAACCGGCGAGAAGTTTACAAGGCCTGTGCGGACCTACTGTTCCAGCGATGGGACGCGATGCGCCACATTGAGCAGCCGGTTGATCACCGACAGTATGGCACCAGGCTTATGCAAGAGCTGGCTCTTTTCTTCCACAGGAGTCAGACAGCCCAGGCTGGCGTTCAAGAAAAGCAGCTAAGGAAGATAATTTCCCGATTCTTCACGGATACGGCCTCCGTAGACGAGCTTGACGCGGTTAATCGAGCTCAGGATTTCCTAGATTTCTGTGCCGATCGAGCCTGGCTGTTGACCTACCAGGGAACAGATGACCGTGACCAACGTCTATTTGGCTTCACTCATCGCACCTTTATGGAGTATTTCGCAGCAGAGGCAGTTGTCAGGAGATCCCGGTCGATCGAAGAGATCGTACTTGAAATCACGCGGGCATATGAGGCCGACGCAAGTTCCGTCTTGGCAGACGTTATTTTTCAGTGTGCAGACGACAAGTATGACGGGGGTGCTCGTGAGGTTGTATCTGCGCTCATGGATAAGGCGCGTGGGCTCGGATGGAAAAATGCACCAAAATACATCTCGCTGTGTCTACGCATAATGAATGCCGCGCCGCTTCCCCCGGCGTCAACGCAGCAAATATTTGACGCGCTCTTTCAGCATTGGGACGGCAGCCCTCCTGAATCAGATTATGTCACCGCCGTCGCGATCTTCGATCTCTACAGAGACCCTCGTAGTAGGTTCGTTTCCATCCTCCGCGAGCAGCCGGACCGTGCCAAGTCTGCACTGCTTCGCTGGGCTCGATTTTATTCTCGAAATGAAACCTCTATGTTCGACTCTGCCTGGAGTGAAGAAATGCTGAAAGTCGCCCGGGATCAGAGTTTCGCGAAGATTGATGACCCCGCGCTATTCGCCTATCTGATCGACAATGACGTAATCGATATTGATCAATTTGAGCGAATTCCCTCAGCGTGGCTGATGTACACGTACGCTTACGGTCACGTTACCCCTGGTCCAGTGTTCATGGATCTCAAGCGCCGGGTATGGGATCACACCGGGTTTGGCGAGGGGACTTTGGTCTCTCGGGTGCTTGACCGGAAACTCATCCCTGCGGCATTCCAGGCAGTGCCACTTTCGCCTGCTTGCAAGTTGTTCTCGTCGAGTCTCCCCTCTCTTGCTTCGCCTGAAGTGCTTGAATCGAGGGAAGGGAGAGATGATTACCATCTTATGCTGTGGCTCTGCTGCTTCCTTTACGAGGTGACTTCGCCTAGCTTCCATGAATTCCATGAGCTTGTCGACTTCGTGTATGGCAAAGAGTGGTTCGAGCGAGCTGTGTCTACCCGGCTTAATGGCGTAGGAGTATTGCTGCTCGACGCGGCGCAAACATTCTCGCATTCGGAACTCAAAGCGCTCGTGAAAGACGAGGTAGTGCCATCCTGGTTCCCTGCGTGGTGCTCCGGAGTTCGTTCATTCGTTGTGGAACTACCATGAACTGATGGTGCGATCAGAAAAGACCAAGGTCGGTGGAGCGGCTTTGGGCTGGAGCTGCTTTGGGGCGAGTGATCTTGGCCCCGTAAGCTGATGGCGAGTCGGGCAGTCTGTGGACCTGCCCGTTAAAGCACGACGTTGGGGCCAAGATCTTAGAGGCTCGCCCCAAAGTGGCTGCCTAAAGCCGTGGAGCCGACCGCCCCAGCCACACAGGGTGTCTCCCCGCTTCATGCCCGCAGCCGCCGAGCGCGCCGCCGGGCGCGGCCAGCCGGGGCGAAGACAGGAGGCGGGCCGCGCCGTAGAGGCGGCGCGCGCCCGCGCCGTGCGCGGGCCTTGATGAAGTAGGGAAAGTCTTATCCCGCTGGGATGAGGTGCTTGCCGTCGTGGCTTCGTACGTGGGGGCCGTTGCCGTCCAAGGCGTCCAGGAGCCTGATCGCGTAGACCTCGGCCATGCGGTCGCTGACCTCGGCGGGTGTGAGCCATGAGACGGCCGTTGACTCGCTGGAAGTGCGTTCGGTGCCGCCGGAGGGCTTGCAGCGGAAGACGAGGGCGACGATGCCTCGGGTGGTGTTCTTGTAGACGCCGGTGAGTTCGTCGACCTCGACGTGGAGGGTCTGTCAAACGAGCGGTGTAGCCAGGGTGGTTGGGGTTACTGGCGGGCCGCCGTCAGGCGGCCGTCGAAGGTGATGTCGAAGGCGTTCAGTGCGGTCTTCCAGCGCATGGTCCAGC
>NZ_JBIVPJ010000033.1:0-68261 GCF_044754585.1 Streptomyces sp. NPDC093065
CACTGAACGCCTTCGACATCGCCTTCGACGGCCGCCTGACGGCGGCCCGCCAGTAACCCCAACCACCCTGGTTACACCGCTCGTTTGACAGACCCGGACTGCGGCGGGAGAGTGCCCCAGGGTGATGGAGGGCCGTGGTGGCCGCAACTCACTCCGGGGTGTCAGCGATGTCTCCGTGCAACGGGATCACCGCAGGCCCGCGTTCGAGGACGGCGGGAGTCAGAAGGGACGGTCGCCGATGATGGTGACGCGTTCCATGAGGCGGAAGTCGGGGTAGTAGTCGCTGACCGCGTAGTGTTGCGTCGCGCGGTTGTCCCAGAAGGCGATCGCCCCGGGCTCCCACTGGAAGCGGACTTGGTACTCGGGATGTTCCGCCTGCCGGAACAGCAAGTCCAGCAGGGAGTTGCTCTCCGCCTCCGGCAGACCGGTGATCGCGGTGGTGAACACCGCGTTGACGTACAGGATCTTCCGGCCGGTGTCTGGGTGGGTGCGGACCACGGGGTGCTCCACAGGCCTGGTACGGGCTCGTGCCGCCCGGATGTTCTTCGCCACTTCGCCCTTGGCGTCCTCCGTCACAGCCGGGATCTCGTGGAGGGCGGTCAGTCCGTCGATGCGATCACGGACGTCCTCGGGAAGCCCTTCATAGGCGGCGGTCATGTCCGCCCACAGCGTGTCTCCGCCGACCTCGGGCACCTTGACGGCGCGGAGTATCGATCCCATCGGCGGTGTGGCGCTGAAGCTGACGTCGCTGTGCCAGACGTTCTCGGTTCCGGGACGCGACGCGTCGTGTTCGAGCCGGACCACCTCGGGGATCTCGGCCTTGGGCAGGAAGGGGTGGTCCTCCAGCTCGCCCCAGTTACGAGCCAGGCCGGCCTGCTGGCGGGCAGTCAGCCGCTGGTCGCGAAAGAAGAGCACCTTCCACTCCAGCAGCGCGCGCCTGAGTTCGGCGATCACCTCCGTCGCCGGTCCCTGGGCGAGGTCGACGCCGCGGACCTCGGCACCTATCAGCCGGGAACGGGGAACCAGGTCGAAGTGCTCGTACGGCTTGCCGGTGCCGACGGGGCGGAACTCCCGTGTGAGCAGGGTCGGCCGGAGGGCCCGCGCGGTACGCGTGGCGGCGGACTGTCCGGGCGGTTCGGTCTGGGTGGTCATGTCAGTGACTCCTTGGTGAGGCCGTTCTCCATGAAGGGGGTCACGGAGAGGTCGTTGCGGTGGGTGGTGGCGGCACCGCCGGTGGCCGGGGTGCGGCCGTGCCGCATCGGCAGTGTGGTCAGCAGGGCCAGCAGAGTGGCGCCGGCCGCGAGGACGAAGGCGAGTCGGTAGCCGGTGCCGGCGAAGAGTGATTCGCCCGATCCGACCGGATAGAGGGTGCGTACCGAAGCCAGTACAGATGCCCCGGTGGCCGCGCCGAGTTGGTTGGCGACCGCGACCAGGGCGGTGCCTGTGGCGGCCCGCTCGTCCGGTACGGCGTCGGTGATGAGGTTGGCCAGGGCGACATAGGCGAGCCCGGTGCCCACGCCGAACACGAGCGAGAGCAGCAGGACGACACCGCGTTGGCCGGGCAGGGCGGCGAAGCCGAGCGCACCGGCCACGACGAGCACTTGTGCCGCCAGTGCCGCGCTGCGCGGGCCCCGCCGCCGGGCCAGCAGACCGCCGACCGGTCCTCCGGCGAGCGAGCCGAGCCCCAAGGTGAAGGTCCAGCCGGCCGCGGCCAGTGCCGTAAGCCCGAAGGCGAAGCCGAGTCCCGCGTGGCGCGGGGTCTGCAGGAGCTGAGGCAGCAGATAGGCGACAGTCGACGTACCGGCCGTGGTGAGTACCGCGGTGAGCAGGGTGGTGCGCACCGCCGGTGCGGTGAGCAGGGCGAGGTCGACCGCTGGGTCGGACCTTCCCCTCTCGCGCCGCCAGAAGCCCACCGCCAGGAGTAGCGCCACGGGCAGCGACACCAGGACGCCGGGGTTCGGCCAGCCCGTGCGCACCGCGCTGCCGATGCTCCAGATCAGCACCGCGGCGGACAGCCCCAGCAGGAGTGCCCCGACGGCGTCGAGGCGTCGGCGCGGAGCGGTCGGCACGCCGGTCGAGGGCCGGTCGGCGGGCAGTGCCAGTGCCGCGAGCGGCAGGACGAAGGCGCTCAGTGCGAACAGGAACCAGAAGACCCCGTGGTAGCCGTAGTGGTCGACCAGCGCACCGCCGAGGAACGGCGCGGTGATCCCGCTGATCCCGATACCGCTGGAGACGATGCCCAGGGCGACCGGTACCCGGTGGCGGGGGAAGGTGTCCCGGACGACCGCGTACGCCACCGCCAGAGCCCCGCCGACGGCGCCCTGGAGGACCCGGCCGAGCAGCAGCAACGGCAACGATCCGGCCGTCGCGCACAGCAGCGATCCGACCGCGAAGACGGCCCCGGACCACAGCAGTACCCGCTTCTTGCCCACGACGTCGGCGATCCTGCCGAGCAGCGGGATACACACCACGGCGGCCAGGCTCACGGCGCCCGTGACGGCGTCGGCGCCCGAGCCGCCGAAGGACTCGGTGAGCGAGTGCGCCGCCGGGTAGACGAGGCTCAGTTCCAGCGGTGCCGTCTCGGTGAGCAGGACGAGCACGGCGAGGATGCCCAACTGCCGGAGCCTGGATTCGGGGGACGTGGTCATCGGTGAACTCCTTGTTCTCCGCAGGCGGCCGTACCGGCGACTGCTCCACGCGTCGATTAACCCATGTGGGTCAGGAGGGGTCCATGTACGCCATATTGCAGGTTTGTGTCCCCATGCGACGCCGGGCTCGGGACGGCTCCCGGTGGCCGGCGACGGCTGTGATACTCGCCCCATGACCTTGTCCACCACGAAGCAGCGCCCCCGGCCGGCCCCGGCCTCACGTGCCGACGAAACACGTCTGGCCCTCATCGAGTGCGCTGAGCGGCTGTACGCCGAGCACGGGGTGAACGGTGTTTCCCTGCGGGAGATCGGTGCCGCCGCGAGCCAGCGGAATACCGGTGCCGTGCGCTACCACTTCGGCTCCAAGTCCGCTCTGCTCACGGCCGTCTTCGAGCATCGGATGAGCCGGGCCAACACACACCGCGAGCGGATGCTGGCGGACGCGGACGCGGACGGACGGGGCGGAGACCCGCGCGCCCTGGTGGAGGCATTGGTGCTGCCGTTGGCGATGCTCCTCGGCGAACCCGGCCGGCCGAGCTGGTACGCCAGGTTTCTTGCTCAGACAGCCGCCGATCCACAGTTGGCGGACGCGGTCGGTTACCGGCCCGGCACACCCTGGACCAGCGCGGCGGTCGAAGTCGAGCAACGCGTGCTGCGACATCTGCGCCAGTTGCCCGAGCCTTCGCGCCGGCAGCGCTTCTCGCTTCTGGTCAGCTTCTTCACCCATGCGCTGGCCGACTGGGAAGCACGTCTCACCAGGACCGACCTGCATCTACCGACGCGTCATGAGCTCGCTGAGCACGTCATCAGCCTCGGCACGGCCATGCTGACCTTCGACACGTCCCCCGGAGCCCCGTCCGTCCCGTGGTGAGGCAGTGTCCGCAGCTCCGGACCACGCCCCCGTGGCCACCCCGACCATTCGATCACCACGCGTTGTCGAGATGAGGGAGGCACGGTTGTCGGCCTCGAACCGGGCCGGACTCGCCGAGCCGTCCCGGCGCTGCCTCGGCTACCCGCGCCAGAGCCATGTGGTCCGCTCGTAGACGGCTCGAATCCGGTGCGGATCATGTTGTGGAGAGACGTGTTGTGGTCACCGGGGTCTTCCGATCCGGCCCCGGCGACGATTCATCGGCAGCCGGCAGCCGGTATCCCGAGCCGCCCGCACACGCGCGGCCAGCAGTGCCGACCGGGCGCCGGGCCCGCGGGCTTCCGCAAGCGTTGCGCCGCCGAACATGTCCGCACACTCACCGTTGGCGAAGATGCTCCCGAGCGCGATCATCCGCTTGCCCTCCCAGACGCCGTCGCTGCTGCCCCCGGCCTGCCCACGCACGACGCGCCAGCTCGGTCAAACCCGGCGAGGTGAACCCGGAAGTGGGCATCATCACCGTGGCGAACTCGTGCGCCTGATGGGCTTCGACCAGCCCGACACGTAGCCCAGGGACGAGTGTCGGGCTGGGTCGGCTGGGTCGGGGCCGACGTGCCGGAAGCCACCGGCACTCTCGAATTGAGGGTGGCCCTGACCAGGCCGGATGGCGAAACACTGCTTGGGGTACTAGGCCACCGCTGCGGCCAGGAGGGCCAATGATGCGTCGAGGTCGTCGGTGGAGATGACCGGCAGGCGAGGCATCAGCACAGGGTGTGTGACACCCGTCCAGTCGTAGGTCTGGGTCACCTCGGTGTGCCCGTCGTCGGTCGGGGTGAGCTTCCATGTGAAGCGGTGACCGAGCGGGCGCTGCCCCGGTTGGCCGGGAGCCCAGGCGATGATCCGGTTCTCGGTGAAGGCGACGACGTGGTTTTCCATCCGGTTGTCGCCGCTGACCATGACGAAAGTGTCGCCGACGGCGTTGAGCGAGACAGAGCCCTCCACCTCCCGCAGGCGGCCGACCGCGTCGAGTTCGGGGTGGCTGCGGGGGTCGCGGAGCACGGCGAAGATCCGTTCGGCCGGGGCGTCCAGCACCCGGGACACCGTGATGTGGGTCGGGCCGTCCGTGATGACCGGGTCGGGGTAGAACCGGGCCCATGCGATGCGGCCGTCGCGGGTGGTGAGGATGACCGGGCCGCGCAACAGGACCGTCGCCCCGGTCGAGGCGGTTCCCCGGTACTCCCACTCCGACCACAGCTCGTCGCCGTTCTGGGCATGGCGCAGGATTTCGACCTGCAGGTCGGGCAGCCCGGCCAGGATTTTCGTCCAGTTCGCGGCGACCTCGCCGGTACCGATGAACCCTTCGGCCGGACGCAGGGGCCGTTCGGCCACGTAGTCGTCGGTGAAGCAGCCGGCAATCCGCTCCGGGACGTGGGAGTTGATCGCGTCGCGCAGTGCTTGAAGGGCCTGGGGGAGCATGCCTTCGATCTCCTAGCGGTGGTTCGTTGGGTCACGTCGATCATGAACATCGGGGGTAGTGGCTGACAACCGGACATCGCTCAGACAGCGTCCGGACAGTACGTCGGCTCTGGCGGGCATAATCGATCTCGTGAACGATTCGGTGGGAGTGGTGCGGACGACGAGTAGTTTCGCGGCCGTGCTGCGTGACCTGCGCGAGAGTAGGTCGCTGACCCAGCAGGAGCTGGCAGCCGCCGCAGGATTGTCCGTTGACGCGGTGAGCGCGTTGGAACGGGGACGGCGGACTCAGCCCCAGCCGCACACCGTCCGGGCGTTGGCATCGGCACTGCAGCTCCGCGACGCCGACCGTATGGCGCTGCTGTCCGCCCTGGGCCGAGGGGGGGAGGGGGCCCTCGAAATGCCGTCCCGCACGTTGACGCCTCGCGCACCGTCGCCGCCAAGTGTCGAGGTGGTCGGACGGGACGGCGAGGTGGCGGAGGTCGTCGCCGTCCTGGGCGCCACGCCGGGACGGCTGGTGACGCTCACCGGACCGGGCGGGGTGGGCAAGACCACCGTCGCGTTGACGGCCGCTGCGGTGATGGCCGCGGAGCGCCTGGACGCTGTGTATTTCGCCGACCTGACCGATGTCACCGACCCCGACGACGCCGTGGCCGTCATGGCCCGGGCGGCGGGATCCCACGCCGACACGGTGGACGGCCTCGCCGCCCATCTCGCCGGGACGTCGACCCTGCTCGTGCTCGACAATCTGGAGCGTGTGACGGCCTGCGGCCCGCACCTGGGCGAGCTGCTCGTGGCAGCGCCCGACTTGGTGGTACTGGCCACCAGCCGAGTCCCGTTGCGAGTGCGCCGGGAACGGGAGGTGCGTATCGCCCCACTCGATCCGGCGTCGGCGGTTCGGCTCTTCGGTGAGCGGCTGGCCGCCGCCGGTGCGCCACTCGTCGGGAGTGGAGACGAGGAAGCCGCGGCGCGGCTGTGCCGGCGGGCCGACGGGCTGCCGCTGGCCATCGAGCTTCTGGCCGCGGGGGCCGCTCGTCTCGGACCACGGGAGCTGGTTGAGCGGGACGACCAGCTGACGGACCTGCCGGTGGCGGGCCCACGGGACCTGCCGACGCGGCAGCGCACCATGGCTGCCACGATCGAATGGAGCTGCCGGCTGCTCAGCCCCGCGGCCCAACGCCTGTTCCCCCGGCTTGCCATGATGCCGGGTGCTTTCTCCCTCGACATCATCGACGCGATCGCCGCACCGGAGGGGGCGGGTACGTTGGGCGCGCTCGCCGAGTTGATCGAGCACTCACTGGTCACTCGCGACGACGAGACGGCGCCTGTCACGCGGTACCGGCTGCTGGAACCGGTCCGCCGGTACGCGTTCGAGAGCCTCCAACCTCCCGACCGGGAACAGGTCCTTCGGGGTGTGGCCCAGTGGGCTCTGCGGGCGGCGCGCGGACACGGTGCGCGGATCCGGAGCAGGGGCGACATGACGGTGGTCGAGCAGGTCGAGATCGATCGCCATGTGCTGCGACTCGGCTTCGATCAGCTCGTCGATGCCGGCCGGTACGACGACGCCGCCGAGCTGATGTGGTTGGTGTGGCTGCCGTTGTGGATGTCCGGGCACACCTATGAAGGTTGCGCCTGGACCGGCCGTCTGCGTGAGGACGATCTCAGCGAGCGGGGCAGGGCCCGCTGGCTGGTGGCGTGCGCCGGGTTCAACCGTGTCGCCACCGATTTGTTCGCCACCGCGGAGCGGGCGATGCAACTGGCCGAGCAGATCGACGACGTCTCGCTTGCCGTGGAGGCAGCGATCTTCGCGTCGGCGGCGGCGCTGCGACTGGAGAACTTTGATGGTTCGAGGGCTCTGCTGACCAGAGCGGAGGCCCACATGAAGGAGCAGTTCGACGTGGAGGGCGACGTGTGGGCGGCCGTGCACGTGCCCATCGGCCATGGGGACGGCGCACTGCTGCGCGGCGATCGGTCAGCCGCCACGCGGCACTGGTGGGACGCCGCAGCCAGGGCACGGGAGCTGGGCAGTGGCTTCTCGGTGGCTGTGGTCCTTGCGGAGTGCGCGCAGGCCGCCTGCGGCGAAGGACGCCTGGACGACGCCGCTGTGATGCTCGCCGCAGCCGCCGAGCTGGCCCCCCAACGGAACGGACACAAACCGCGGGCGCACCTGGCGGGCGCGGCCGCGGTCGTGGCAGCCGGCCTCGGTGACATGGCGTCGGCGCAAGACTGGCGGGACATGGCAGGCAAGCAGACGGAGACTGACTCCGACGAGCTCGGTGAGCGGTTCCGGGGACTTGTCCGGCAGGCCGACGCGGTCTTCGGACGGAACTGAGCCCGGCCTCGTCCACCCCGGGTACACCCCTGCGGCAGCCGGGATTCCGAAGCCGGGTACGGGAGGTGGGCCGAAGTGGTGCGGACCCCCCTGCGAGGGGACGACGGCTGCCCGGTCTGGCCGCGACCACCGCGAGCAGGCGATCACACCGAGCAGAAGGCCGCGCCCTGGTCACGCGTCGACCCATCAGGCGAGTTGGCGGAAGGCGCTTGCATGGAAGACGAGCGGGGCGCTCGTGGGGTCGGCGTCGAGGTAGTGGATCTCCAGCAGGGCGATCGAGTGGTCACCCGCTTCGATCTCCCTGTAGAGGGAGCATTCGAACCGGGCCGGAGAGCCCTGGACGAACATCGCTCCGGTGTCGGACACGTCCCAGGGGATGCCGGAGAAGCGGTCGCCGGCCTTGAGGGAAAGCTGACGGGCGTGGGCACTGTGCTGGTGGGAGAGCACGCTGACGCCGATACGTCCGGCCGTCCTCAGCTTCTGCCAGGTGCGTGAGGAGTTCTGTATGGACACGGAGATCAGCGGTGGATCGAGGGAGACCGTGGTGAAGGCACTGACGGCCATGCCCACAGCCTGTCCGTCAATGACGGAGGAGATGGCGGTCACACCGCTGGGAAAGCAGCTGAATGCCGCGCGGAGAGCCGATGCATCGGTGGGGGCGGTGAAGGACATGTTTGTCTCCTGGAGACGAGTACTGACTGCCGGTTTCAGGGGGGAGAGGGCGGGGCCGGTGGGCCATGGTCACCAACCCCGGCGGACGGCTCCGCGCGTGTTTCAGGTGACGGGGCGTACGGAATCTCCCGGCCCCTCGTCACCGGCCGGCGCGGCCAGGGGCCCGTGGGGAATGTCGTAGGACTCCGTCAGGTCCTTCTTGATCGCGGTGTGGTTCAGCTGGACCGGGGCGCGACGGCAGGCGCCGTGTGCGGGTGGACGGAGAGATCTCTCCGGATGCCGCCCACCCGGGAGATGCGCCGCCCGGCCACCGACAGGCGGAAGTCGGAGTACTGCCCGTACCCGGCGTCGGCCACCGCTGTCGGGGCCGACCCCGCCCGGCCGAGGCGCCCTGCGCCGGCCGCCGCCCCTCCCGGTGCCCGAGCTCCCGCAACACCCCGGCGACGCGGTGACCCGCCGGGTCCGCCGTCCGACAGCCGCTCTTTCATCGTCTGGACAGCATGTGCCGCACGTCCACCCACCCGCCCCCGTGCCCCGGACGGTCACAGTCGGCACATAGCCCGGCGGAGCCCTAGCAGCAGTGGTTCAGCCGGGGTCCACCGTGATCGCTCGGGCGTCGAAAGGAGACTCAGGCGCGCATGTAGTCTGCGATGGAGGGCATTTGGCCGGACAGCTCGTACGAGCCGATGAACGCGTTCTTCGCGTCGACGGAGTCGTGGCTGCCGTAGGTGCGGGCGTTGCGCCAGAACCGGTCGAGGCGATACTTGCTCGCGGTGCTGCGAGCGCCCGTCAGGTCGTGGATGCGCGACGTCACGTCCAGCGCCGTCTGGGTGCTGGCTACCTTGCTCCGCATGCCCTGGATGGCCATCTCCGCTGGGTCCGCGACCAGCTCAGGAGCCTCCAGAGCACTGGCAATCGAGACCATCAGCGCTCGGGCTGCGGCGAGTTCGCTGGCCATCTCGCCAATCTGACGGTGCATGAGCGGATCGTTGCCGGCGGTCTTGAACATTGGCATGCCTGGCCGGTTGAGCTGCCGCACGAACGACAGCGCCGCTTCCAGCGCGCCCTCTCCAATGCCCTGCAGGATGCCGGCGTGCAGGCACATGAGAGCACCGAGCCAGTGCGGGAAGTGGGCCGGGTCCATAAGCGGAGATGCATAGTGCCAGCCGTCCGGAACGAAGACGTCACGGTAGGCGATCGTCTGGCTGTAGGTTCCCCGCTGGCCCATGTTGTCCCAGTCGTGCCGCAGTTCCAGCGCAGGATTGTCCAGCCGGATCAACGCATGGTGCTGGGTGGCGTTCTTCAGCTGTTCGTCCTCGCCCAGCAGGGCGAAACCGACGCTCGCGATGTCGCGACCGCCGCCACCGCTGTTGGTGTTGAACGTCTTGACACCGCTGACGACCACTCCGCCCGGAACCCGGCGCCCCACGACCGGCCCCGTGCCGCCGGCCTCGGCGTTGGAGGAGACGAAGCGCCGGCCCTGGTAAAGCAGCTCGTCGGCCAACTGGGCCTTCGTCTGCTGCGGAAGGTCCTCGGAGCTGAACAGATCGCGTGAGACGAGCACCATGGTCGCCCAGCACTGGCCGGTGGAGCCGTCCGCCGCGGACAGTTCGGTCAACACCTCGATCGTCTCCTGCCATCCGCCGTAGGCCGATCCCTCCCACAACCCGCCGAATTCCTTCGGCACGTTCAGGCTGTTCAGTCCGGCTTCACCGATCAGACGCATATTGCGGGTCGGGTCCGCGCCCGTGGTGTCGATCATCACCGCATCCTCGGCCAGAACCGCGCGCAGCGCCCGCGCCCTGTCCAGGGCCTCCTGACGAGACGTCGGCAGAGGAGTACTCTCCGTGTCGACCGAGGTCGTGTGCGTATCGATGTCAGTCATATCAGTTCCTTCTGGCTCTGTGCACCAGGTGCAACGTGTGCAGTGGATTCACCGGGCGGACCGGCCCACCGGGGCCCGGCCACCCTTAGCCGGCCTCAAACCGCCGCTGTCCGGCGCGGTTGGTCACCTCGGACGGAGATCTTCGGCAAGACGCGGAAGGGAAGGGGGCGTGCTGCCCGGTGAGGTTGGAGCTAGGCCCGACTCAGTTAACTGAAACACGAGTGCATCAGTTACGTCAACAACTGATGTATCCGCGTTGCCATCTGTCGTAGGTTGTCAACTTGGCGGTGGGGTGATCGGCGCCCTCGGAAATTACTGAAAGTGACGACTGGTCGACGCAGCGGTCGATCTGCTCGGTACTCGTGCACAGGACGAGCCTGCGTCGCCGCACGAGCCGGATCTCGAAAGACCATGGCGCATCGCAGAGTTCTGGGGGTGTGGGCGTGGCTGCCACCGGCCTGGCAATGGGCCGGCACCTGGAAATGAAGTGGAAGCGCTTGTCCGGCTCATCGGGGATCACAGGTTTCGGGACGGCCGACGCATCGGAGCGGGTGTCCGCGATGGTCCACGCGTTGGATCCGGTCCTGCGCGAGGACGTGATGAGGCAGCTCCGTCAGTGCCCCGAGGCCGAGCTCCGGTACTCAGCCAGGTGGGGGTCACGCGTCGCGGACCGCACTGACGCGCCGTCCTCAGGGAGGACTCTGCGCGTCATGGCCCGCCCGTCGTCTTTTGTCCTCCAGAGCTGTGTGAGCGTGCGGGTGCGCACAGTCACGGAGGTCCGACCCTCAACCGGCCGTCGGAGCGCTCGTAGCGTTCATCGACGCCCACCGGCAGGTGTTCGGAGCCGATCCGCGTGGCCGGCGTCGGGCTCGGCGCCGCGGAATGGGTCAGACGAACTACTGTGCTCAACATCGGCCTCGACCGGCGCCTGCTGTCAACGCATGGAGCCTCCACCGATCCCGGAGCGCCTCAATCGGTCGCGGCCCGGCCAAGCAGGTGCGTGTCGGTCACGGAGTTCGTCATCTCGCCAATGCGCTGACGGCGGGTACCGTCAGCGGCTCCTCGCTCCGTGCTACGGATGAAGCGTCTCGGCCCTTCCTCCGAGCGCGCCGAGCACGGTCCGGGTCAACAAGTCCGTTCTCGCACCCACTTCCGCCACCGAGCCCTCCTCTGCCTGTGTCAGCGGGGGCAACCGTTCGACCTCACACATCAGCGCTCCGTACACCTGGCGACACCAGGACGGGTCGTCAGCAGTGATGACGTCGGCGGCGCGGAGCCGCGAGAACAGCAGATTGAGACCGTCGATCACTTCTTGGGCAAGGATGGCGGCACCGGTCTGCGGGTCGACCACGCTCGCCAATGCCGAACGATGACTGAGTCTGAAGTCAAAGACGATCTCGGTGAGGCGGTGCAGAGCCACCAAAGGCGGGGCCGTCGTCACCCGGGCCTGCTCCAGTGCTCGCAGATACCGCTCGTTGAACCGTTCGTTCAACGCCTCCAGCAGTGCCTGCCGGGAGGAGAAGCGTCGGTGCACGGTGATCCGGGCGAGCCCCGCCGCGTCGGCGATCTGCTCAAGCGTCGCGTTCGCGTCGACTGCAAGCAGCGTTTCTGCCGCTTCGAGGATGCGAGCGGAGCTACGTTCCGCGTCCGCCCGCACACGTTTGGTTCTCGTATCCGCAGTCATGCCACCTCCAGCTTGGAATCTTACCGTACACAGTAACATTGAGATCTCATTTTTCGGCGTAAATGGTGCAGACCTGTTTCAGTTAGCTGGCCGGGGGTGAACCCCAAGCGGCCCGTCTGCCTGGACTCCGACCTCGGTCGAGGCTGTCGCCAGTCCTGCTGTCATGTGCGACCGCCGAGGCGTCCGCGGGCGTCACGGCGTCTCCCATTTATTCCGGCCAACCTCGCTGTCAGGGGGATGGTTCACGGGGAAAGAACGTTCGGTCTTGACAAGTTGGGCAAAGCTGCCTTTACATCAGCAGTGATACCGAACGTTCTACCCATACGAACTTGGTGGTTCTGCTCATGGCTCTCCGTCGCTACTTCATCTTCCTGAGCACCGCCCTAGCGGTCGTGGCCGGCTTGGCGGCCGTGCTGCCAGTAGTCGCCGGAGTCGGGCGTGGTGCTCTCGCTCTCGTGTTCATGGGCGCCGCCGGTGCCGCCGTCGGTGCACACGCCGCCCCCTCCAAGTCCCCTTCGGATGAGCCCACTCGGCTGCTCCGGGGCCCCTACCGCGAGGTTCACGAGGTCGAGCAGGAGAAGGCAGTCCGTGAGGCGACGGACGTACGGACCCGGATCTATTCGGTGCGGGCCGGTGACTACCTTGCGAAGATCGCCGACGAACAGAAGGTCAGCGGTGGCTGGAAGAAGCTCTACGCCGACAACCGGAAGGCCGTCGGCGCCGACCCTTCGCTGATCCGTCCGAACCTCAAGCTCGTCATCGGCGGCAAGAAGACCGGCACATCCGATCCCTCGTCCTCACTGTCCACTTCGAGGCCCGAACCGTCCTCGAAGGAATCGTCCAGCTCGAAGGCGTTTTCCAAGGACTCGTCCGGCTCGGGGGTTTCTACGAAGGAACAGGGTGGCACGGTCGTCCCCAAGCCGTCGTCTCCCGAACCCTCTTCGGCGTCCAAGCCGCCCCCGAAGGAGTCGCCTGCCCCGAAGCATTCCGCGGCGAAGCAGGCCGAGCAGGCACCCCCGGCCAGTCAAACACTTGACGCAGCAGGCGGCTTTACCGCGCCGGCCTCCAGCATCCCACTCGGCACCGGCTACAAGGACGGAGGCAGCCTGTGGTCCAGCGGCCACCACACCGGAGTCGACTTCCTGGCGGCAACCGGCACTCCGCTGAAGGCGGTCGGCGCGGGCACCGTGGTCTCGGCCGGCTGGGGTGGCGCGTACGGCAACCAGGTCGTCATCCGGCTCGCCGACGGTTACTACGCCCAGTACGCGCACCTGTCCTCGCTCTCCGTCTCCGGTGGTCAGACGGTGACCGCGGGCCAGCGGATCGGTCTCTCCGGCGCGACCGGCAACGTCACCGGCCCGCACCTGCACTTCGAGATCCGCACCACGCCCGACTACGGCTCGGACGTGGACCCGGTCGCCTATCTTCGTGCCAAGGGTGTCACCGTCGGCTGACGTGGGTGCTGCACCGGCGTTTGACGAGCGAATCGACACCTCGTGCCGGGGAGGGCACAGGGACAATCCGCGCACAGGGCACCCACACACGGTCGTCGGGTGTCGTGATCGTACAGATGCACTTCAACGCGGCAGCGTCCCAGGGGGAGTGGCCACGGATCCGGGCGGCCCCCGACAGCGTGATCAGCCATCAAGCGCATAGATCAACTACCCAGGTGTGCTTCTCAGTTGCTGTCGATGCGGCCACCTGATGCGGGATCAGCTCGGAAAGGTCATTGTTGACTTTGGAGAGAACTCAAGGCAGACTCCCTCTACAGGGAGAACGTTCTGTCTTGTTATTGGGCGGAGACTCATCACTCCTGCACGCGAATCGTTCACTCCGTGGCGCCACTGACGCCGGGCCTCCGCGAGGGGTCACGCAAGGAAGCGACGCTCCCCACCAGCTCCACGGGCCTGGTCCGACACCCCCCCTAGTTGTATTGGACATGAACGTTGTTGACGGCGGGCAGGTAGGTCGGCCCGTCAGTCGCTTGGGTCACGCTGGAAGGCAGTTGGGGCCGGTTCGTGCTGCTCCGGCGCGGTGGTGGCACGCTCGGGCTGCTGTCGGCCGGTCCGCGGCTGCGGCCGGTGAGAAGGAGGTGCCTCGACGGCTGCGCAGGCTCGTACAGATCGAGCTGTCCGCCGACGCACTGGATTGGTCACTATCAGAAGTTGCTCGCCAGCGGTGTGCCGGTACGCCCGTCGAAGGGCCGACCGTGGGAGCGTCGATGCAGGTTGCCCCAGGCGGCTTCACCGCCGACTCCAGCCGAGGGTGACGTGAGGACCATGCACCTGACCGTACCGAGCGGTCATCTGATCGCTGGTAGTGCCGATCGGTACCACCGCGCTGGCATCTGACGAGCGGACGGTAGATGACCCGGGCTCAGGCCAGCCGGTCGGTGGGCCTGAGGCCGTCGAGTAGGAGGTTCAGCAGGCGACTAGCCAGGTCTTCGCGCTTGGGTCGGGGGGCCACGGTGAAGATGCCGATGAGAGAGGCGGCGATGTCTTCGGCGGTGACGTCGGAGCGGAGGTCGCCTGCCACAGTGCCGGCGTCGAGGATCGTGGTGATGGCTGTCAGGAGCTCGGTCCGGGTCTGGGCATGGGCGATGTCGCCCGACTCGATCATCGCGAGCAGCGTGTCGAGCATGCCGTTCTTGGTCGCGATCCAGTCCCCGAACAAGTCCATCCAGCGTCGCATCGCTGTGGCCGGGGGCAGCTGGCCGAGCAGTTCATGGGCACCGGTCGTCAGCCGTCTGACTTGGTCCTGGTAGATCGCATCGACCAGCGACTCGCGGGTGGGGAAGTGCCGGTAGAGCGTGCCGATGCCGACCCCGGCCTCGCGGGCGATCGCGCGCATCGACGGCTCGGCGTCAGCCGACGCGAACACGCGGGTCGCCACCGCGAGCAACTGGTCTCGGTTACGGGCCGCGTCCGCCCGGGGCGCGCGTATCTCCGACCCATTCGAAACGGAGCGCGCTCCGGTTGTGTTACGGTCATTCATGTAAACGGAGCATAGTCCGTTTCGATGCTCTCGCTCAATCCAAGGAGACAGGCGCACATGCAGGAACAGAACAGCAAGGCGGTCCGGCTCGAGTCATTCGGCGGCCCCGAGGTCCTGGGCGTCCAGGAGATTCCCGCTCCGCAGGCCGGCCCCGGACAGGTCCGTGTGCGCGTCTCCGCGGCTGGTTTGAACCCGATGGACTGGTTCATGACCGCTGACGCGGACACCGCCGCCCGGTTCGGCTTGAGCCTCCCGACTGGGTTCGGGACCGACTACGCGGGAGTGGTCGATCAGGTCGGCGACGAGGTCAGCGGCTTCGTGCCCGGCGACCGGGTGTTCGGGGGCGCCCTGTCCCGCGCGGTCGCCGAGTTCGTGGTGGTCGACGCGGCCGGGGGAACCGCGGCGAACGAGGCGTACCACACGCCCGATGGCGTCGACGACCGCACTGCCGCCACCCTCACGATCGCCGGCCGCACAGCAGCCGCCGCCCTCGCCGTGGTCAACCTCGGCCCCGACGACACCGTGCTGATCGGCGGCGCCGGAGGCGGGGTCGGCGTGTTCGCCGTCCAGCTGGCCCGGATCGCGGGAGCACGTGTCGTCGGGACGGGATCGGCGACATCGGCCGACTTCCTGCGCGATCTGGGAGCCGAACCCGTCACCTACGGAGACGGGCTGGCCGACCGGGTTCGTGCCCTTGTACCCGGAGGCGTCACCGCCGCCCTCGACCTGCACGGGACAGAAACCGTCCACACAGCACGGGAGCTCGGGGTCCCGGACGACCGCATCTGCACCATCGCCGGTCAAGTCGACGGGGTACCTGCGGCCAACGGCGCGAGCGCGACCCCCAGCGACCTGGACGAGATCGCCCGCCTGGTCGCAGCAAGCCAACTCCGGGTCCCAATCGAGGCGAGCTTCCCGATCAAGGAGATCCGCGAAGCGGTCGAGCTCCAGGCCAGCCGGCGCGTGAAGGGCAAGATCGTCGTCGACCTCTAGCCACACCGGAAGGTGCAGGTAGTGCGGCGGCGGGCCCTGCCGTTGCAGGCACTCGGCACGAGCGATGGCCGGTTCGCTCGCGCAGTGGACGCCTGGGTAGGACCGGCAAGCTGATGCCCCGCGCATCGCCACGCGCCCGTGGGGATTCCTCCATCGGCTGCGGCGGGCCGGCCCGGGTAGGCGCGTATGCCCACTGCCGCTACTCCTGGTCGCCGCCGGTGCGGTCGCTGACGTGCTGCAGCCTGGCTTCCTCCAGGTCCAGGATGTGCTGGGTGTCGTTGAGGGCGCGCGCGCTGAACGTGCCGTCCGCGCGAGCCTGCAGGAGCGCGGTGTGTTCCGCGGCCATGACGGCCAGGCGCAGCCTCAGATAGACCTGGTGGGCCTCGGGGGTCGGCCTGGGCTGCTGCTCGTCACCGGGGCGGATGGGCCGGATGAGGCTGTCCTCGCGGACCTGGGACACGATCTGGGGATCGATGTCGTCGCGCATGGCCTTTTCGTCAAGCACGTCGCTAGCCGCGTTCGACAACCTGGCGACCAATTCCACGCATTCCTTGCGCAGACGTGCGGGGTCGTCGCCGGGGACCTTCAGGGTACGGATCACGGCCGGCAGTGACAGGCCCTGCAGGAGCAGGGTCGCCGCGGCCACCACGAACGCCATCAGGATCAACTGCGGCCGGTAGGGGGTGTCTTCTGGCAGGGTCTGGGCCGCGGCCACCGTGATCGCGCCGCGCATCCCGGACCAGGCGAGCACGACCCCGCCGCGCCAGCCGAACGTCTCGGTGAGGCGGAACTCGATGTCGGCGCCGACTCGGGCGACCCGGCGCTCGATGCGCTCCTTCTTGCGCGTCCCGAACCGATCGGCGAAGTCGAACGTCGCCAGGCGCTTCTGCCAGCCCTCCATGAACGGCTTGGCCGCGGCGGCTTTGCGCTCGTCGCGGCGCACCATCGCCACCAGCGGGGCCACGAAGACCATGCGGACGACGATGACGAACCCGGCCAGGGCGAGCCCATAGAGGAAGGCCCGCCACGCACCCATGCCGTTGGCGTGCGTGTGCGCCTCGTCGATCAGCGTCTTCAGGCTCAGCCCCATCAGCAGGAAGATCGCGCTCTCCAGAAGGAATGCAAGCGTGCGCCAATTCATCTCCTCACCGAGCCGATCCTGCGCGCGCAACAGCCGAGGTGCGAGATGCCCAGTCACCAGGCCCGTCACCACCACCGCCAGGACCCCCGACGCATCGAACTCCTCCGCGGGCACATACGCCACGAAGGGCACCACGAACGAGATCGCCGCGTTCAGGACGGTGTCGTCGAGCAGGGCTCGAACCTTGACGTTCACCACGCCGACCACCACGCCGACCACCACCGCGATCACCACGGAGAGCACGAACTTGCAGGCCACGCTCCACACCGACACCGAAGCGGCCAGTGCGGCGATCGCCCGAACGCAATAGCACCAGGGCCGACGCGTCGTTCACCAATCCCTCACCCTCCAGCAGGGTCAACAGGCGCGAGGGCAGGCCCAGTTTGCGGCCCACCGACGTCGCCGCGACCGCGTCGGTGGGGCTGATCACAGCACCGAGCGCGAACGCCGCAGGCCAGCCCAGGTCCGGGACCAGCAGGTGCGCAAGCCAGCCCGCGCCCAGCGTCGTGACCACCACGAGCAGCACGGCGAGCCCGCCGATGGACCTGATGTCGCGGCGGAAGTCCGTCGCGGGCATGTTCACCGCGGCCGAGTACAGCAGCGGCGGGAGCACACCGGCGATCACCCACTCCGGCTCGACCTCCAGCACCGGGACACCCGGTACGAAGCTCAGCGCGATACCCACCACGACCAGGCTGAGCGGCGCAGCAAGGCCGAGCCGCTGCGAGAACGCCGCGACCGCAACGATGCTCGCGACACCCACCACAGCGATCAGAGTCACTTCCATGCGGGCATTCTCACCGGTATCGCCCTGATATCGCCGTGGGCGCAGTCCTGTGTCCCCACCACCGCCGCCGCGCACTCACGCTCGCGCGATGAGCGACAAGGGTGACCTGAACCAGTGTCTCGTCGGATGGAAGGTCTTGGCGGGCGAGAAGTCCGGAGAGGACGCACCTCAGCCACCCAACTATCCAGCAATCCCGGCGCGGTGCGTATGTGACCGGCCACCACGTCGGGAACCGGCACGACATACCCGGGCGCGACCCCAGGCCCCAGCACCTTCTCCACGAAAGACGTCAGCATGGCTCACCCGAACGCTCGCCTCACCGTCCACTGCAGACGTCTCCTGGTCGACCGGGTGCGATCGGGCCGTCCAGTCGCGCACGTCGCCGACGAAATGGGCATCTCCCGCGCCACCGCCTACAAGTGGGTCCGCCGCTGGCGAGCCGAAGGCGACGCAGGGCTCTTCGACCGCTCGAGCCGCCCCCTGACGACACCCCACCGCACGCCCGCAGACATCGAGAACCGCATCTGCGAACTGCGGCGCGAACGCAAGCTCGGCCCCGCACGCATAGGACCGATCCTGACAATGCCCGCCTCAACGGTCCACCGCGTCCTGACTCGACACGGCCTGAACCGTCTCCGCTGGATGGATCGGCCCACCGGCCAGGTCATCCGCCGCTACGAACGCGAACGTCCCGGTGAGCTCATCCATGTCGACATCAAGAAGCTCGGCAACATCCCCGACGGCGGCGGTCACCGCATCATGCCCAGGCAACAAGCCCTCGCCAACCGGCAGGCCACGACCGCCGCGCGCAAGGGCGGCAGCCCCGTGATCGGCTACAGCTTCGTCCACTCCGCCATCGACGACCACTCCCGACTCGCCTACAGCGAGGTCCTGACCAACGAGCGCAAAGAGACCGCCGCCGCGTTCTGGCAGCGCGCGAACGCCTTCTTCACCGCTCACGGCATCACCGTCGAACGCGTGTTGACCGACAACGGCTCTTGCTATCGATCCCGGCTGTTCGGACAAACCTTGAGCGCGGCCGGCATCGTCCACAAACGCACCCGGCCGTACCGTCCACAGACGAACGGGGGTCTGTCAAACGAGCGGGTCTGTTCCGTAATCGGTGGTGACGGAGGGTGTGGTCAGCCCAGGAGGATGCGGTGGCGGAGGAGGGGGAAGCTCGCGCGGCCGTACATCTGGCGTTTGATCAGCTTAAAAGTTACGTGGAATCTGTCCGGGGTGATCATGTCTCCCCGGTGCAACCACGGACTTGGGAGATGGCTTGAACGGCACGACGGTGCTGACGGAGAAGTGGCCGGTGCTGGGCCGGCACGAGCAGGCAGCGGTGTGGCTGCAGATCTGGACTGATCTCGGTCGGGCGCCGAGGACGATCGACGCCTACGCCCGCGGGCTGGCCGAGTACCTGGTGATGTGCGAGCGGGAGAACGTCGAACCGGTCACCGCTAACCGCGCCCACATTGCGGTCTATGTAAGGGAGCTGACATCGCGGCCGCACCGCCGAGGGGCGAACGTGGTGGCAATCGACTCGGGGTCGGGGCTGGCCAACGCCACCATCCAGCAGCGCCTGGTGCCGGTCCGCTTGTTCTACGACTTCCTCATGGAGGAGGGCCTGCGCGAGTCGAACCCGGTCGGCCGCGGACGCTACACCCCTGGGCGCCAGCAGGGCGGGCAGCAGCGCGGACTGGTGCCGCGGCTCACGAAGCTGCCATGGATCCCCAGCGAACAGCAGTGGCTGGGAATCCTGCAGGTCGCGCGAGAGGAGTCGGTCCGCAACCGGGTGATGCTGGCCCTGGCCTACGATGCCGCGCTGCGGCGAGAGGAACTGTGCTCGCTGCGTACCGACGACCTCGATCCGGCTCACCGGACGCTGAGGGTGCGGGCGGAGACGACGAAGAACCGGCTGGAGCGGGTGGTGCCGTACTCGGCGTCGACCGGCGTGCTGATGTCGGCCTACCTCGCCCACAGGGCCACAATCAGCCGGGCCAGGGGGCCGCTGTTCCTGTCGGAATCCCGGCGAAACCACGGACAACCGCTGACCCTGTGGACCTGGTCGAAGGTGGTCCGCATGATCGCCCTGGCGGCCGGTGTCCCGCGGTTCTCGACCCACACCACCCGGCACCTGTGTCTGACCGATCTGGCCCGGATGGGCTGGGAGCTGCACGCGATCGCATCCTTCGCCGGCCACCGCAACACCGACTCCACGCTTCAGTACATCCACCTGTCCGGCCGGGACCTGGCCGACAAGCTCGCCCGCGGCATGGAGCACATCCACGCGTGGCGAATAGAGGCGCTCACCTCCCCGAACGGCACGGCAACGGAGACGGCACGGTGAACACATCTCGCCTGGCCCTGCCAGCTGAGAACGGGCCTGAACGCTGGTCCTGGCCGATCATCCCGGACCACTATGACACTACTGTCGAGGTCCGACCCGCCGAGGCGGTGGCAGTGAGCGAACTCGGGGTGCGGAATCTGCGCCGGCTCAAGGACCACGATCCGTCCGCTGCCGGCTGGCGGGTGATCCACCGTCTGATGGTCCCGCTGGAGGCGGTCAACGCCGCTCTGGACTCGCCACCTACCCCGCACCGTCGACGCGCGATGCTCGACGTGATCGCTTTGCTGCTGACGCGCTGCGCGGAGACTGGCCGAAGCTTTTGGGGATGGACCTCGCAGGAGTGGATCCATCTGCTCGGCCGCAACCAGACCGAGTTCCACGAGCACGCCCCGGGCTGGGTCAACGACGAGGTCCGCCCCTATCTCGCCGCGCACGCATACCTGCTGGGCTCCTTCAACGAATTCCACCGGCTCGGCAGCTTTCAGCGACTCACACTGTCCTGGCGGGTCTTCGGACGCGGCCTGGTGACCAGCGAGATCGCCCGCATCCGCGCCGTCCTCGCTTCCTGGGGCTATCAACTGGGGCGGGACGACGACACGCTCCTGCCGATGGTCGTCTGCCAGCTGCTTCTCCTCAATCGGAGCCCGCACCTGGAGGATCTCGACACCTCGCTGTTCGAACGAGTTCGGCGCGAGAAGATGCTGGCCGGCTCCCAGCGCTACACCCTGCACGCCACACAGCGGGCGGTTGCCGAACTCGGATTCTGTGATCCTCCGCAGCCCATCACCGGCCGCCAGTCGGCACGGGCGACCGGCGGCGCGAAGACGTGGGAACAATGGGTCGATCGCTGGCACGCCACCTCTACGCTCACCCCCGGCGTCCGCGGCGCCATGCGCTCTGCCCTCCTCAGGGTGGGCCGGTGGATAGCCGCGGAACAGCCCGACACTGCTGACCCGACACTCTGGACGCGGCAGACCTGCGCGACCTGGATCGCCGCCGTGGACCGGATGAGGGTCGGCGACTACGTTCAGCGGACGGCCGGCCTGGGAGACCGTCTCGGCAAGCCGCTCGAAGCCGCGACCAAGGCCGCGCAGATCACCGCGCTGCGAACGTTTTTCAGGGACTGCCAGGAATGGGAGTGGCTGCCGCGTGGCTTCGACCCACTGCGCGCGCTGGCGATCCCTCGCAGCATCACGGCCCTCCTCGGCCCCGACCCGCGGGTGATCGCCGATGAGGTTTGGGCGAAGCTTCTGTGGGCGGGCTTGAACCTGGAAGCTGCAGATCTTCCGCAGTCCCAGGCCGGCCAGTTCTACCCCTTCGAACTGGTCCGAGCGGTCACACTGACCTGGTTGTTCTCCGGACAACGCAGCAATGAGATCGCCCGATTGAGGGTGGGCTGCATCCGTTGGCAGCACGATGGCACCCCCATCACCGGTGACTCCCAGGAGGTCCTTGCCCGCGACACCGTCTGTCTCCTCGATGTCCCGCCCCACAAGACCGGCACCGCTTTCACCAAGCCGGTTGACCCAATCCTCGGCCAGGCCGTCGACGCCTGGCAGGCCGTCCGCCCGGATCAGCCGAAGTTCACCGACCGCCGCACCGGCGAGCGCGTCGACCTGCTGTTCGCCATCCGGGCCCGCCGCGTCTCCACGCACTACATCAACAACACGATCATCCCGATGCTTTGCCGCAAGGCCGGAGTCCCGGATGCCGACGTCCGCGGGAACATCACCAGCCACCGGGCCCGGTCCACCATCGCTAGCCAGCTCTACAACGCCAAGGAACCGATGACGCTGTTCGAACTGCAGGCCTGGCTCGGACACCGATCCCCGCAATCCACTCAGTACTACGCGAAGATCACACCCAACACCCTCTCCAAGGCCTACTCCGAAGCTGGCTACTTCGAGCGCAACGTGCGCACCATCGAGGTCCTGGTCGACCGCGACGCCGTCGCCTCCGGCGCCGCCGCAGCCGGTGAGCCCTGGCAGCACTACGACCTCGGCCACGGCTACTGCAGCTACACCTTCTTCGAGCAATGCCAGCACCGCATGGCCTGCGCACGCTGCGACTTCTACAGCCCGAAGGAGTCCACTCGATCCCAACTCCTCGAAGCCAAAAGCAACTTGCAGAGAATGGCCGTGTCCATCCCGCTGACCGACGATGAGCAGGCAGCCGTCGAGGACGGCCAGGCGGCCTTGGACCGGCTACTCGACCGCCTCGCCGACACACCCACTCCGGCCGGCCCGACACCACGCGACCTGGACCTGCCGGCGACAGCCCGTCTTCTGCCGCTCGTAGACGTCCGACAGGGCGGGGCAGGCACCGCACCGCGCTGATATCGGAGTGCGCACAGGCCCAAGAGAGTGTCACAGTCACTGCCGTGACCTTGATGAACGTGCTCGTCGACTTCGCCCGAACCGGCCGGGTCGGTCCTCTTCACTGCGGGATGCCCCTGACCGAGGCTGAGGACCTTCTCGGCCCGGGGCGCCCGCACCCCGCCCACATCATGAAGGGGCCCGATATCGACGGCTACCCCTACTCCTGGAACGGGCTGCGACTGGTGGTCACGCAGCGGGCCGTCAGTGGCATCTGGATCAACCTCTGGCCTGGTTCGACCGCCAAACTCCCACCGCTCGTCCTGCCCGATTCCGAGTCATTCGAGGCCACCGTGCTCCGCGAGGAATTGGTCACTGCCCTCGACACCGCCGGCTGCCACCACGAGGTCAACCCTGTCCTGACCTTCGGTGAGCAGTCGAGCATCCTCACCCAGCCGGCCGAGGTCTGCGCTGTGCTTAGCCTGCCTGGCCGGGACCACCACGTTCCGCACCACGATCGGCACTACCTCGACGTGATGCACAAGCACACGGCTTGACATCGCTGATTCCACAGAATGGTCTTGTTGTTGACGCCTTCGGTGCCGCCGTTGTGGTGCGGCAGGGTGAGGGCGGCGTCGACTGCGGCGCGGTCCTTCTCGATGCCCCGGGTGAAAGTATGCAGGTGGGGCAGGTCCTCCTCCTGGACCGAAGTGATCCAGGTGCTCAGTCGGGTGGCATTGCCGTCGGCTGGGTCCAGTAGCGCGGCGAAGCGGTGGATGAGGTCGGCCAGAGCGGTCATCTCGTGGCAGGCGGCTCGGGCGGCCTCGATCCGTTCTCGCTGGTGAGTCTTGATGTGGTCGGGGCGGGTGAGGAGGTAGCGGGCCAGGCGTCGAGGCGAGAGGGCGGGTCGGTCGGCCTCGACGCGGCCCTGGTTGATGTAGCGGACCAGGAGGTTCGAGCTGCCGGTGTAGCCCAGTTCCCTGATCTCCCGGAGGAGATGTGTGACGGGGACGGCCGGATTCTCCAGTCGGCGCTGGGGCAAGTGGTCGCGGTAGGGATCCACCAGGGTGGGCCGGTACTTGGGGGCACGTATGAGGCGCTCGGGCTCGGCGACACGGTTGTAGCGCTTGACGGTGTTGAGGGCAAGATTCAAGCGCCGTGCGCACTCCAGCAGGCCGACTCCGCGCTCACGCAGGGCGTGGATCTGCTGCCAGCGCTCACGGGTGGTGGCGGCCTGTCTCCCCTCGGTCGGGGGCGGGCCCGCTTTCGCCCAGCAAGCGCTGTGCACTGCGACTTCCTTGTGGACGGTCTCGGCGAGGTTGTGCCACAGGTGCCAGCGGTCGCTGATCTGGACCGCGTCGGGCAGGGCTCTGCGGATCGCCTCGGCATAGGTGGTCGATCCGTCCCGGCACACGGCCTCGATGCTCGGATGTGTGCGCAGCCATGCCTCCAGGACGGCGGCCTCACGGCCAGGTAGTACCTCGATCCGCTGGCCGGTCTCGGCGTCGATAATGATCGTGGCATAGCTGTGCCGGCGCCGTAGGGCGAAGTCGTCGACCCCGATCACCCGCGGAATGTGCACCACAGGCACGGGCACACGCCGCAGCAGCCGCAGGGCGGAGGCGTACGAGAGGGGCGTCGCCAGTGACTTGGAGAGTCGGGCGGAGGCTCGGCCACATAACTCCTTGACCAGCCCGGAGAGCTGGCCGGTCAGACGTGTGGTGCGGCGCTGATGGCGTTCCAAGAGCCCGGGAACCTGCTCTCGGAAGGTCTGCTGCCTGCAGCCGAGGACCGGACAGACCAGCCGCCGTATCCTCACCCGGACGACGACTTGCCTGCCATCGATCGGTACATCCCGCACCGTCCGGCCGTGATACGCGTGGACCCTCCCCGTCACCACCCCGCACACAGGACAGGGAACGGGAACATCCCGGGTCCGAGCCGAAACCAGCACTACCTCGCCACTGTCCGCCACATCCTCGATGACCAAGGCTGACAACCCCGAAAACACCGTTCCCACAAGCGCGTTCGCATCAAGCACGCTCGATGATCACAGACTGAGACTCACCGTTACCACCGACTACGGAACAGACCCGAACGATTTACAGTCCCACGAACGGCAAGGTGGAGCGAGCAATTGTCAATACCTGTGGATCAGTTGAGCTCGGGTGAGTTGATCGCGACGAGCTCGACCTCGAAGCCGTCGATGTTCTCCAGGTAGGCCGCGTAGTGCTGTGTGCCGCCGGCGTGCGGGTGCAGTTCGGCGAACATCAGGCTCCAGCCGTGCTGGGCCGCTTCAACGGCCAGCTTCTCGACGGTAGTGGCGTCCTCGACGTGGAAGGCCAGGTGGTTCAGCCCGGGTCGGCGGCGGTCATACCGGTCGGTGGTGAGGGCCCGGGACTGTTCGAGGACGAGGTAGGTCGGCCCGAGCAGCCAGCTGCGGCCGGTGTCCCAGCTCTGCGAGACGGTGTAGCCCAGCGTCTGAAGCAGCCAGCCGAGTGAGACGAGGGCGCGGTCGAGGTCGGAAACCCAGATCTCGACGTGGTGCAGTGCCCCGTGCGTGGGCCGGTTCACGCGGCCACCGACTCCTCGCGCTCGACCAGGTCACCATTCTCGAACCTGGCGCCGGAGCGGACCAGAGCGACGAGGTGGGGTGCGGTGATCGCGCGCCAGCGATCCTGGGCGGACTCGACCAGCTTGAACACCATCGCGAGGGCGGCGGCCGGGCTGCCGGCCCCGCGGGTGACCTTGGTCCGCAGTTTGACCGTGGAGAACGTGGACTCGATGGGGTTGGTGGTCCGCAGGTGGATCCAGTGCTCGGCCGGGAAGTCGTAGAACGCCAGCAATTCCTCGGCGTCGTCGGTGATCTTCGCGACGGCCTTGGGCCACTGCGCGCCGTAGGTCTTCGCGAACGCCTCGATCGCCTTCTCCGCGTGAGAGCGGTCCTCGGCGTTGTAGATCTCCTGCATGGCCTTCGTCGCACCTGGCTGTGCGGACTTCGGCAGGGCGTTCGTGACGTTGCGGGCCTCATGGACCCAGCACCGCTGGTGCCGGGCGGCGGGGAACACCTCGGCCAGGGCCTTCCACAGACCCATCGCGCCGTCACCGACGACGAGTTCCGGGTCGCGCATGCCCCGCTGGCGGCAGTCGCGCAGCAGGTCGGCCCACGACTCGGTGGACTCGCGCAGTCCCTCGGCCAGTGCGATCAGTTCCTTGGTGCCGTCCAGACGCACTCCGAGCAGCACCAGCACGCAGGAGTGGGCCTGCCCGAGCCGGACCTTGGGGTGGACACCGTCCGCCCACACGTAGACGAAGTCGCGGTCCGACAGGTCTCGCTGCTGGAAGGTGGCGTGGTCGTCGCTCCACTGCCTGGTCAGCCGGGTCACCGTGGCCGGCGACAGGTCGGCCGTCGAGCCGAGGAACTGCTCCAGCGCGGGCACGAAGTCCCCGGAGGACAGTCCGTGCAGGTAGAGCAGCGGCAGGACCTCGGAGATCTTCGGGGACTTGCGGCACCACGGGGCCAATATCTTGGAGGAGAACCGCTTGCGCTCGCCGGTGGCCTCGTCGATGCAGCGGTCGTTCACCCGGGGCGCCGCGACCTCGACCGGACCGGCAGCAGTGGCCACGGTGCGGGGCCGGTGGCGGCCGTTGCGGACCACCAGGCGGCGCCCGCGCTCGTCCCGCTCGGCGGCCAACTCGGCTGTGTACTGGTTGACTTCCGCCTCCAGCGCGGCGGCAAGCATCCGGCGGGCGCCCTCGCGCACGATCTCGTCGATCAGGGAACCGGACTCGGTGGAACCATCGGCATTCACTACGCTGAGCACGGGCGTGCCTTCCCGACCCGCGCTGCGAACGCGGGCCTACTCAGTGACCATCACAGGATCATTCAGGAAGGTACGCCCTCCGCATGCCCTCACAGGGCTGATCCACAGGTCTCGAGCATTGCTCAGGTGGAGCGCCTGAATCGGACCCTGCTCGACGAGTGGGCTTACGTACGCCCGTACTCCAGCAACGCCGAACGCACCGACGCCCTGGCGGATTTCCTTCACATCTACAACTACCACCGATGCCATACCGCACTTGAAGGCCAGCCACCCATCAGCCGCGTAAACAACGCTCCAGGTCAATACACCTAGTTGGCCAGGCCCGTGGATTCTCGATGAACGGGAGACGGTATCCGCGCGGGTCTGCACGTGGGGGAAGTCCGTGACCCGGTACCGGTTCGGGGTGTCGGCGGCGTCCCGTGCGGATTCAGCTCGCAGTCCCGCATCGTTGTGGCGCACCGCGTCCCCCGTCGTCTGCGGTGACCTTGAGGTGCGCGGCTGAGCCTGTCGGGCACATGCGGGCCGGGGGTATTGCGGCCGGCGAAGTGGGACGCATCGAAGCCGCTCGTGCTGCCTGCCGTGAAATACCCGATCCGGCCGACCCCGTCCACCACTTCGCCGTTCCGTTGGATCCCGCCGGGGACTGATCTTGAAGGAGGGGAGAACGTTCTATCTTGACAAATACCGGCGTAATCATATGCTGACCATAGATAGAACGTTCCGTCTATGTGTGTCTCGGTAGCCCTGCGCGTCCGCCTGGGTGGAGGAGTCGACCGCGGTGCTGCCGCTGAAGTGTGTTCTTCGTCTGTGCCACAGCTCGGAAGGAGCCGCGTGACCGCTGTTGAATCGCCTGCCGACGACTCGTCTGGGGCCACCGGCGGATTTGCGTCGACGCCGTGTCAGCTGTACTCGATGCGATCCGACTTCGCCGTCGTCGGTCCAGGCGTCCGGTCGTCACCGGCTCCGGTGGCATCTCCGTACCGGCAGGGGTGCAGTTCAATTCTGGGACCTCCGCCCCGATTCCGATCAGGGAACCCGGTCCCGCCGGGCCGAACAACAACATTCACGGAGGACGTATGAGTGAGCAGCAGCCCGGCAGCGGTCAGGGGAGGATCGCGGACAGGCCGGCGCCGGGTTCGGGAGGTGAAGACGCACCGCAAGAGCCGGGTTCCGTTCCGGCCAGGACACGCTTGGCCGGTCGCGGCGGGCGGATCGCGCGGGGAGTGATTGTCGGTCTCGTGGCGGGCGGCGCGGGGCTGGCGATCGGTGAACTGGTCGCGGTGGCCACGGGGGAGGCATCCGCGCCCGTGACGGCAGCCGGGACCTGGGCGATCAGCATCACGCCGACGTGGCTTGAGCAGTTCGCCATTCGCAACTTCGGCAGCAACGACAAGACGGTGCTGCTGATCGGCGTCTATGTGACGCTGGCGTTGGCGGCAGCCATCGACGGCGTGCTTGCCCGCGTCCGGCCGATCACGGCGACCATTCTGACCGCTCTGGTCGGTGTGGTGGGCGCGATCGCCGCGGTCACCCGTCCTGCTGCGAGCACGAGCTGGCTGCTCCCCTCGCTACTCGCGGGAATCGCCGCGGCGTTGGTGCTGCGCTGGCTGACGATCTTGTCGCTGAAGGAACCGAGGCCCTCCGCGGAGCCGAGCGAGAGGCGTCGCTTCATGTTCGGCACGCTGGGTACAGCTGTGGGAGCGCTGGCGGTCGGGTACGGCGGTAACACGTGGACCAAGAAGCGCTACGACGTTTCGGGCGCACGCGACAAGGTGGTGTTGCCGGCTCCGGCGAACGCGCTGCCCGAACCGCCCGCCTCGGTGCATCCGGAAGTGCGCGGGCTCGGGCCGTTCTTCACTCCGACCTCCGAGTTCTATCGGGTGGACACAGCGCTCGCGGTCCCCCGGGTGGACCCGAGGGAGTGGAAGCTGAAGATTCACGGCATGGTGGAGCGCCCGTTCGAGATCACCTTCGACGAGCTGCTCTCCTACCGGTTCGAGGAACACGACATGACCTTGACCTGCGTGTCGAATCCGGTGGGCGGACCGTACATGGGCAACGCGCGCTGGCTCGGGACGCCCTTGGCGCCGCTGCTGCGCCGCGCCGGCGTGCGCAGAGGGGCAGACATGCTCATGTCCACCTCGACGGACGGCATGACGATCGGTTCGCCGGTCGAAGCGGTGCTCGACGGCAGGCAGGCGATGCTGGCGATCGCGATGAATGGCGAGGCGCTGCCGACCCAGCATGGCTTCCCGTGCCGAATGCTGATCCCAGGGCTGTACGGATACGTGTCGGCCACCAAGTGGTTGGTCGATCTGAATCTCACTACATTCGCCTCCTCCGACGCATACTGGACGCCGCGTGGCTATTCGCCGCAGGCCCCGGTCAAGACCGCGTCGCGAATCGACGTGCCGACGTCCGGGGCGACGGTAGCGGCCGGGACCGTGGTGCTCGCCGGCACTGCCTGGGCCAATCACCGCGGCATCGCCGCGGTAGAAATACAGATCGACAACGGGCCCTGGCAGGAGGCGAAACTGGCGACGTCGGATACCCCGGACACCTGGCGACAATGGTCATACGAGTGGGCGAACGCACCCAGGGGCTCGCACAAAGTCAGGGTGCGCGCGACCGACGGCACCGGTGCCGTGCAGACCTCGGTCGTCCAGGACGTGGTTCCGAACGGCGCCACCGGCTACCACACCATCACTGTCCGGGTTTCCTGACCCGGCCGCGCGGCCGGGTCAGGAAACCCGGACGCCGCGCCTTCGGTGCACAGCAGCTTCTTGACCTCCCGTATGCCGGTGAGCCGGAGCAGAGCCTGGCTCAGGAGCGGGTGCTGCGGCACCCGAAGGCAAGCTCGAAGCACTTGGTTGCCAGGTGGGCTGCCGCAAACTCACGAGACAGAATGTTCTGTCTTGACTCGTGAGGCGAAACCGCACTAGGTTTCAATTGTATTGAGCGCTCCATAGGCGAATCGATGAGTCAATCCGCATCGCGAAACACGTTAAGGATGGACATGCTCCATAAGACTTCACTGCGAACGCTTGGCGTTGGCCTCTCCCTCGCCGCATTGGCGACGTTCGCGGCAGCGTGCGACAGCTCTTCCAGCGACCAGTCGGCCGCCGATTCGACGACGACTTCCGCTGCGCCGGACTCGAAGGACTCCGGTTCGACGACGGCCTCAGCAACACCGGACTCGGAAGACTCCGGCTCGAAGTTGGTCTTGAAGACCGCGAAGGGCGCTGAGGGCATCTGGCTCACCGACTCGGCTGGACGCACGCTGTACCTGAACACCAAGGACAAGGAAACGGCGTCCAACTGCTACGACGAGTGCGCCAAGAAGTGGCCTCCGCTCACGACGGACAAACCGGTGACCGTGACCGGCAAGTACACCGTTCCGAGCAGTGTGGGCACCATCACCCGGACCGACGGCACCAAGCAGGTCACCTACGGAGGCCACCCGCTGTACTACTTCACGGGTGACACCGCTCCTCAGCAGATCAAGGGGCAAGGCGTCGACGGCACTTGGTTCCTCATCGGACCGATCGCCAACATCATGAACGGCACCAAGCCGTAGCAACCGCCCTGCGACCGTCTTCGTCGCCGTGTCTTTCACGTGGGTGTGTGATCGCGGATGGAGTGTGGTGCCGGGCCGGCCGTGGCGTGATCCGGGGGTGAGTGGTTCCCGGCCGCCCCGGGCCGTGTCCTCGGACGCGGACGGTCGTGTTCGCCCGGACCCCGGCCGATGATGTCGGGCCGCGGCTGGGTACCACTGAGGTAGAGGGCCATGGGCCGCCGGCCGATCGTGGCGGTCGCCATGCGTTCGGCGGGCTCTGACGTCAGTCCGACCAGACGGCATCCGAGATCGGCGGGGAGCTTCTCGTCGTCCACGAACGCTTCGCAGCCGCCGACTCCGTGGCGGTCGACGAGAGTCGGTGCCGCCGCGGTCAATCCGGCGTCGTCAATCTCGCCGTCGCCTGGCCGGGCCAAGCGCAGGGACCTGTACTACCCGCACGAGAGCTGTTGACATCGCCTCCTGCGAAGTTTCGCGAAGCGATCCGGGCGGCAAGCTCAGCGGCCTGCGGGTCGGCCTGCGACCGTGGCACCGGGCGTTCGTGCTGGAGCAGTTCCCGGGAGACCGGATCACCGGTGAACCCCCGCAGCGGGGACCGGGCGGCCTGCCCAGCACGGACGCGGTGCTGTGGGCCATTGGACGTGTACGCCCCAACGCGGGCTGACTTCCGGTCCGGGACGTGCTTCTTGAACCCGGCCCGCCAGGCATCGGCCACCGTATTCCGACTGGCAGCCCCCGTTCCGAGTGCCTCATAGCTCCTCCACGGAGCCAACTGCCCAGGGCGGTCAGGCGCTCCCGCCCTCGCACGTGGCTCGCTGGCCGGGTTCCGTCACTCGGCGGGCAGGACAACCGCCGGTTCCCCCGGGACGAGCCAATCCGCGCAGGTCCTCTCGACGCGGCTGCCGCATTCCCAGTTGCCCGAAAATGAGAGATAGAACGTTCGGTCTTGATTGCGTGACTTCGCGTGATTAGGTTCGTACGAGCGGCGCCGCACACAGATCACCTGCGCTGCGCCTGCCCTCGTGACGGTCGCCTGGGTGGGCCAACTGCCCTTCGGCCGGGCGGTCGATCCGCCTCCGCCGTAAGGCTGCAAGCCTGCAAGGCAAGGAGAGAGCCATGCCCACGATCCAGGACATTCCCCGGGCCCCTGGAGGCAATCCGCTGTTCGGGCACGCGGGACCGTTGGTTCGGGATCCACTGGCATTCGTCTCGTCCCTACCCGGGCAGGGCCGACTGGTGCGCATGGACATGGGAATCAAGAATGTCGTGGTCGTCTGCGATCCCGCCCTGATCCGTCAAGTCCTGCTCGACGACCGGACCTTCGACAAGGGGGGACCGCTCTTCGAACGTGGCCGAGAGGCCCTCGGCAACGGCCTCATCACCTGCCCCCATCACGACCACCGGCGACTGCGGCGCCTGTCCCAGCCCGCCTTCCATCCGAACCGAATGGCCGGCTACGGCGCCGTCATGATCGAACTGGCCGACGACATGGCGAGCGGCTGGCGCGACGGTCAGGTACTCGACGTGGTGAGCGAGATGATGGGGCTCACCGTCGAAGCCACTGTGCAAACGCTGTTCAGCGACTCGCTGCCCCGCGCCACGGCCTCCCAGATCACGGATGACTTCCTCGTCCTGATGACCGGATTCTTCCGGCGCATGATCACGCCCCCCTTGCTCAACCGGCTTCCCAGCAGAGGAAACCGCGACTACACACGTGCGATTGAGCGCCTCCGGAACACGGTCGGCGGCATCGTGGCCGCTCGGCGAGCCGATGAGTCCGACCACGGTGACCTGCTGTCCGCGCTCTGTGGCGCCACCGGCCCGGACGGCTCCCACGGCCGCAGTGAGACGGAACTCATCGACGAAGTCCTCACCTTCCTGCTTGCCGGGACCGAGACCACGGCGGCCACCCTGTCATGGGCGATGCACCTGCTGTCCCAGAACCGGGAGGTGGAACGTCAGGTGCACCGGGAGGTGGAGACCGTACGGTCCGGAAGCCGACTGGATTTCGCACGTCTCGGCGAACTGGAGACAACCGCCAACGTGATCAAGGAGACGCTTCGCCTGTACCCCGCCGTGTGGATGCTGACCCGGGTGACGTCCGCAGAAACCGACCTGGACGGGTACGCGCTTCCCGCGGGAACGATTGTCGCGTTCAGCCCATACGCCATTCACCGGCGTCCCGATCTCTACGAGCGGGCGGAGTCCTTCGATCCGGACCGGTGGCATGACACCACGATGGTGCAGGACTCCTACCTCCCCTTCTCCGCAGGGGCGCGGAAGTGCATGGGGGACCGATTCGCGCTCAACCAGGCGACGTTGGCCCTGGCCACCGTCGTCTCCCGCTGGAGGCTCTCACCCGTCACCGACCAACCGCTGCGGCCCTCCGTCAAGGCATCCCTGACACCCCGCAGGCTGCGTCTGCGTGTGACCGCTCGGAGCGAGCCCCTCCCGGTGCGGGATTCCGCCGCGGGAAGCGCGGAGGAGGGAGAATGACCGCTCGACGCGGGAGGTCGGCGCACCAGGACGAAGAGGCAGAGTCGAAGGCGCCGAGGACAGCGGACACATCCGTGCCGCGCAGCGTCGCCGAGTACCGGGCGATAGCGGCCAGTCATGTGCGGGACGGGCTTCACACCGCCCCGGCAGTCGGCGGTGTATGGAGTGTGCAGGAGTTCAGAGGACCTCGGCGATCACTCGTCCGAGTCGGCTCCCCCGGCGCCGAGCGGGCCGGCCGGGTGTCGATCCGATACCCGGACGTCGTGCGATCTCCGGAAGTGTGGCGGTCCCTGCTGGGCGACACCGACTCGCTGAGGGGGAACGGCGCGGGGCCAGGATCCCGGACGGATCCGCCGGCCGTAGTGACCGAGGACGACTGGCGGCGGAGCCTGGCGGCGCTGGTGGCGAGCCTGCGTGTGGACCACTCGGTCGACCCGCACGGTGACGGCCTGGCCAGGACGGTCGAGCGGGCCGCTTACGCCCTGCTGGGGGCCATGCTTCACGAACCGGAGCACACTGCCGCGCGCCCCACGAGTCGCTTCGCCGCAGACGACACGGGTGAGGCGCAACGGTGTGGGGCCTGGTCGGGTTCCGCTCAGTGGTCGCGTGCGCAAGGGGGTTCCAGAGCCTCTCGGGCGGCGCCGGAACGGCCATGCGGATGCGACGACGCATCCCTTTGCCTGTGGGCCTGGGCGGACACGCACTATCCCGAGACGATGCCCGCACACGACTGGGACGAGTTTCGCGACCTGATCGCCGACTCGACCCTGATGCGGTCGGTTCGGGCTTTGGGTGTCGACGCGAGGGCCCGGAACGCCGGTAAAGGCCGACCGCCCAGGGTCGAGGGAGGGCTCTGGGCACGCGCCGTCCGGGAGTGGGGATTCCAAGGTGCCATGACGTCCCGCGTGTACGCGGTCCCCTCGTTCACCGTCATGCCGGCGTCCAGGTGGCTGGTCAACGAGAGCCGACGGGAGAGCGCGCTCACCGAGGTGTTCGGTTACCTGGACGACATACACATCGAGAACCTCGCCCTCGCCGGGCCGGACGGAGGAGCCACCGCCGCATCCATTCGTGACAACCTCCGGTCCTGGGCATCGGTCGAGCCGCTTCGCGAGACGGCGGTCATGGTCGCGCTGATCGGTGTGTGGAACACCCTTCTGGAGATCACCCAGAATTACCCGGCCCCAGGCGGAGGCGGCCCAGCAGCTGTACCTCAGTACGGACAACTGAGTGGTGGGGAGCGGAAACTGATCCTTGCGGTCGACACGTGCCTGCCGCATCTCGCCTCGGCCTACGACGCCGATGAGCGCTCGCTCGACGATCTGGCGATATCGCAGACGCTCAACGGATACAGCGACCTCGGCAGCGACATGGCGATGGGCGTGGTCAACAACGGGCTCCTGCTCGGTGCCGGGCCAGGAGCCGTCCCAGGCAGTCCCGACGCGGAGGACGCCTACCGAGCGTTGTCGAGATCCATGCTGGCCATCGCCCGGTCGGGGGCGAACCGGCCAGGTGCCGAGGCGGTGTCGAACACCGTCATCTGGAACATCACCAATGGGCGCCACAACATCGTCGAACGTGCGGCGGGGGTGCCGTACGAGTGGATGGCCCGTCGATGGCCGGCACTCGACGAGAACCGCCGGGACTGGGACGCGGTGGAGGGAGAGCTGTGCACCCGGGTGCGCGCAGCTCTCGGGCGCGATTCCGGTCACGGCGACGGGAGGGAGAGGTCCTGTCCCGTGTGCGGCGAACTGCCGCGCTGGAGTGCTCTCATGCACGAGCTGCTGGACGACGTCGAGGGCGCCGCATGCGCGATGACGAGGTACATACACTGCGATCGCGTCTACGCCGACGAGTCCGCACGCGCGGATGTACATGGCACGCCCGCCAGCGACTGCGCCGGAGCGGTCGGCATCCTGATCCGGCGGTTCGAGTCGAGCGGTGTACTCAGCGACCTGAGCTGGATTCTGGCCGGCGCCATCTGGTTCCGAGAGGCACTGCATCTCCGCGGGAGCCTGGTCGACATGGCATATCGCCGGTCCGGTCGGGACACCGAACTGGCCGAGGACGACTGGTAGGCCGGTGCCGGACACGTGCGGCGCGTCGGTCGGACGCGTCCGCGTTCGTGCCGGGGCGGACCGAAGTCGCCATCGACGTGTTGCGGCCTTCCGCCAGGAGCAGGCCGGCGCGCCCTCGACCACATGGCCCGGCACGCACTCCTCCATCGGTGCTACTCAGTGTGCAAAAAGACTCGCTTATGGTGATGCTGTCCGTGTCAACCGCTTGGGGCGGTCATTCTGTGCCTACCGAAAAATGCGGGGCATTTCGTCACGTACCGGTTGATTGTTTATAGTCCGGGCGTCACCGTGGAGTACATGAATGATGGTGCCGTGGCGACCCCCGGAGTGCACATGCGCTCCAGAGGCCCGGGTACGCCACTGGCCGTGACGGATGTTCGCGGCCGCGTCGTGGCTTGGAGCACCGGTGCGACTCTGCTGGTCGGCCTTGATTCCGCCGAGGCAGTCGGCCGACCCGTTGCCGAGCTGCTGGGGACACAGCCCCACTGGTTGACCGGTCCGGACGAATGGTACGGCACGCTCGAGATCCGGCGGGTGGAGGGTGGCAGCCGCCAGGTGGCCGTACGGGCGTCCCGCCTGGGCGGTGGCACCGACGAGGAACCGCTGTGGCTCCTGGCTCAGGACGCGGGAGAGACGTTTCCGACGGGTCAGATGCTGACGCACTGGCTCCGGACCCAATGCCCCGTCGCGGTGGCGATCTACGACGCCCAGTTCCGCTGCGTATTGCAGAACGGGGAGATGCGGCGATTGCTGGGCGTGTCCGACGAGGAGCACACCGGTCAAGGCTTGTCCGCAGCTCTGATCGGGGCCGGAGCCACGGAGTGGGAAGCGCGGATGCGCCTCGTGCTGGAGACCGGGCAGGCGGATGACAGGTTTCTCGTCCGGGATCGGACCCGGTCCGGCACCGATCATGAACAGCGTCTCACCACCACGGTGTCCCCCCTGCGCGGACCGTCGGACCAGGTGGTCGGTGTGTGCGTCATGGTGACCGACACGGCCGAGCGGCGCAGCGCCCAGGAGCGACTGGCGCTGCTGAACGAGGCCAGCGTCAGCATCGGGCGCACCCTGGATGTGACGCGCACCGGGCAGGAACTGGCCGACCTGGCTGTTCCGCGCCTCGCCGACTTCGTATGTATCGACCTGGTGGACGCGCTCCTCAGCGGCGAGGATCCACCGCACGGTCCGGCTGCCGGGGCCGTGCTGCGCCGGGTGGCGAACCGGTCCGTTCACGAAGGCACACCGGAAGCCGTGGTTCCCGTGGGCGACGTGGACTTCTACCCGGCGAACTCGGCGCAGGCCCACTGCCTGGCCAGCGGGCGTTCCACGCTGTACCGGACACCCGGTGACGCGGGCTGGGTGCTTGAGGACCCCTTGCGCATGGCCAAGGTACGGGAGTACGGGTTCCATTCCTGGATGATCGTGCCCGTGGATGCCCGCGGTACGAGGCTGGGCGTGGCGATGTTCCTCCGCGGGCGGCACTCCGAGTCCTTTGACGACGAGGACCTGTCCCTGGCGGAGGAAGTGGTGGCCCGAGCCGCTGTCTGCCTGGACAACGCACGGCGTTTCACGCGCGAGCGCGCGGCGGCTCTGACCTTGCAGCAGAGCCTGCTGCCTCAACGACTGCCTGAGCAGTCCGCCGTGCAGGCGGCCTTTCGCTATCTGCCGGGCGCTCCCGAGCTCGGTGTGGGCGGCGACTGGATCGACGTGATTCCCCTGTCCGGGGCGCGGGTGGCGCTCGTGGTCGGCGACGTCGTCGGTCACGGCCTCCAAGCCTCGGCGACCATGGGCCGGTTGCGCACCGCGGTGCGTACCCTCGCAGACGTCGACCTGGCCCCGGACGAACTGCTGACCCATCTGGACGACCTCGTCATCCGGCTGGCCTCGGAGTCCGAGACGGGAACGGAAGAAGTCGACGCGAGCGAGATCGGAGCCACCTGTCTGTACGCCGTCTATGACCCGGTATCCGGTCGCTGCTGCCTGGCCCGGGCCGGCCACCCCCTCCCGGCAGTGGTGCGGCCGGACGGGACGTCCGCTCTCCTGGACCTGCCTGCCAGCCCCCCGCTGGGTCTGGGCGGACTGCCGTTCGAGTCCGTCGAGGTGGAGCTGCCGGAGGGCAGCCTCCTCGCGCTCTACACCGACGGTCTGATCGAGTCCCGTCAGCAGGACGTGGACACGGGACTTGAACGGCTGCTGCATGAGTTGTCGGGTGTTCATGCCTCACCGGAGGCTCTGTGCGACCAGGTCGTTGACGCCCTCTTGCCGGAGCATCGCACCGACGACGCCGCGCTGCTGCTGGCTCAGGTCCGGCAGCTCGACATCGGCCAGGTCGCCACCTGGGACGTACCTGCCGACCCCGAAGCGGTGTCGGGCACCCGCGCACACGTCGTCCGTCAACTGCGCGACTGGGGCTGCGAGGCGGCCGGCTTCCCCACCGAGCTCGTGGTCAGCGAGCTGGTCACGAACGCCATCCGATACGGCAGCACTCCCATCCAGCTGCGGCTCATCAAGGACCGATCGCTGATCTGCGAGGTGATGGACGGCAGCAGCACAGCGCCGCACCTGCGCAGAGCCCGTGCGTTCGACGAAGGTGGCCGCGGCCTGCTGCTCGTCGCGCAGCTCACCCAGCGCTGGGGCACACAGCAGACACCGGACGGCAAGGTCATCTGGTGCGAGCAGGCGCTCCCGGCCGAAATGTGAGCCGTCTGCCACTGCGGCGGGCGCCGGCCCTGGCGGCGGCAGGGTCCGGCATGTCGCGAAGCGCGCGGTGCGCACCGGACCGCCCTTCTTGCCGCAGTGCCCGGCACTCGTCGGAGCACGTCCGTGGCTGTGGCGACACGGCTCGGCGTCACCGAGGAACACGGCCAACGCGAGCCGGGCACCGGTCGGCCCGCATTCCGGGGGAGTGCGGCGAGCCGCTCGGGAGGCCATGGGGACGCTGTTCGCACAGGCCGGGGGCGTTGAACGTCACGTACCGCCCGCTCGCGGCGAGCGCGTGGAGAGCCGGTCCGCGCAACGCGCGGGATTTCGCCTTGTCGCAGGCTCAGTCCAACCCCTTTGAGTGCCCACGAGCCCCGATCGTCCTTCGCCCACAGGTCTGAGGCCCGAAGAACCTCTGCCTAACGAATGCGGTCTGGAGGTCGCGGCCCACCATGGGCGACGCGAGGCTCTCGTCGTCGAGCTCCTTCACGTCGTCGGCGACGACACCGCCTGGGCGCTCCCGGCACGGGCGCCCCCGACATCACGATCCCGTCCCTGGCCACCTCCCACCCCGCGTGTTCGTCAGCGAGTGGGTGCCGGGCCGTACAGCTGGGACGGGTCGCCGGACAGGGCGGCCTTGACGAAGCGGCTGGGCTCGTCGACCAATACTTCGAGCAGGTTGTTCTGCACCCCGTCGAGGCTGGCCCGCGCCACATCGAGCGGGTCGATCTTGGGGGCGTCGCTGCCCGCCATCATGTCGGTGTCCGCAGCGCCCAGATGAACCCCCTGGACAAGGGTCCCCTGCCCGGCGAGCTCGACGCGGACACCGTTGGTCATGTTCCACTCCGCGGCCTTGGACACGGAGTAGGAGCCTGAGCCCTGAGGGGTCGCCACCCAGGACAGCACGGACAGGATGTTCACGATCGCTCCGCCGCCGTGCGCGGCAAGGGCAGGGGCGAAGGAGCGGATCACGCGCAGGCTGCCGAACAGGTGTGTCTCCAGCTCACGCCTGATGTCGTCCAGGTCGCCGCTCAGCAGGTCGGCTCCGGTGGTGATGCCGGCATTGTTGACCAGCAACGTGACGTCCTGCGCGACAGCGGCCGCATCCGCGATGGACTTCTCGTTGAGAAGGTCCAGGAAAAGAGGTGTGACCCGCGGGTCGGAGACGGAGACCGTCTCGGGGCGGCGGGCGGCCGCGTAGACCCGCTCGACGCCCCTGTCCAGCAACTCTTCGACGAAGCTTCGGCCGATCCCCCGGTTGGCGCCGGTCACTAGCGCGACAGAGCCAGCAATATTCATGATCGTCTCCGGTTGTGCGAAGTCCCGCACCTGTCCGCGGGTTCCTGGCCTACGCTAGAACTTGACGTCAGCGTCAAGGGCAAGTCGAGTAACGCAGAGGAAGCGGGGTGTCACGGTGCGGATCGGTGAGCTGGCAGAGCGAGTGGGTGTCTCAACCCGTGCTCTGCGCTACTACGAGAACCAGGGCCTGCTGTCGTCGTCGCGCACCTCAGGCGGACAGCGCGTGTACGCACCGGTGGCCGCGGATCGCGTAAGGCTGATCAGGGAGCTGTATACAGCTGGCCTCAGCAGCACCCTGATCGCCGACCTCCTGCCGGCTATCGACGACAAACACATTGGGCCCGCACTGCTGGCCCGCCTGCTGGAGGAACGCGCCCGCACCGCCACGAAGGTCGCCGAACTGCAGGCGGCGGAACTGCGGCTGGACACGCTGATCCGCCTGGCCACGTCCGCGGGCAACGGGGCATGTCCCACCACACTCGACCAGACGCACGGCGAGAACACCGCCGCATGAACGCCGGGCCGCCCGCTGAAGAACCGGCGGGTACTGGCCCGCCACCTCACGGATCCGGCGTTGCCGGTGTGGACGAGGGCAACCGGACCAACGAACTTGCCGGAAGCCACCGCGAGGCATTCGTCGCCAGGATTCTCACGAAGATCGAAAAGAACCTCACCCCCCACCGCCGACAACTGAAGTGGCCGGCAAGGCACTCTGTGCCGCGTGGTTATGCATGGTCGACCGTGAAGACGTCACGCCCAGTCGCAGTGCGGCGATACGGGTCGGGAAGGGGGGGCATGATCGCCGCGATCACCCGCTTCATGGCTGGCGGATCTCACGGCCACCGGGACCATTTCCGGCCCGGCGTGAACGCGGCGGCGTGAATGCGGCATCAAGCCCCCTCTCCCGAAAACCGGCCCGCTCGTGCGGTTCCTTCGCATCATGGTAAACGTGACCGTATACTCGACGTGTGAGCGCAGCGGACACGGTGGCCCGACGGCAGGGACGTGGAGGTCGGGAGCGTATTCTGGCGGCCGCCGGCCAGCTGTTCGCGGCCCAGGGAATCAACGCGACCGGCATGGAACAGGTCGCGGAGAAGGCGCCCGTGTCGAAGCGCACGCTCTACGCGCACTTCAGGACCAAGAACGACCTGGTCGTCGCCCATCTGAAGGGCCTCGTGCTGACGGGCGGCACGCTGGAGAGTGTGCTGGCCCGCGAGGACATCCCCGCGCGGGAACGCATCCTCAAACTGTTCGACCGGCTCCCGGCGGACGTGGGACCGGTGCGCGGATGCCCGTTCATCGACGCGGCCGCGGAGTTCCCCGACCCCGAGAGCGCGGTCCATTCCTACGCGCGTGAGCAGAAGCTGCGAATGGTGCAACTGCTTGCCGTCGCCGCGGCGCAGCTGGGCTGCCGCGAACCTCTCGCACTCGCGGAACAACTGGCCACCCTCGCGGACGGGGCAGCCAGTCGTGCCATGGTGCTGGGCGAAGCGGACTACGGTCGGCACGCGCGGGCGGTGGCAGAGATCCTGCTCGAACGAGCACTGTCGGACGTGAACTGACGGCGAGAGGGCACCGCAGGGCGGCTGCGTCGAGAACGGTTCAACTCGTTCAACCAGTCCGTCTTCCCGGGGTCGCGCGCTGAGCCGCGCCACAATGCCTCGTCACGCATGGGAGGTCCCGGTCCACTCGTGCGCGGCCCGCCTGGCTGTCACTCGGTTCACCGGGACGGCTCGGCGCTCCCCTGCGGCCACGGCCGGGCGCTGTACCCGTGGGCCTGGCGTGACGCCAGTACCCGGGCGTCGCCGATGCGCGGGCGGTCCCGGATCGGGCGGGTCGCCGCGACGGGGGCGGGTGGCGCCAGGAGTCGGCCTCGTGGCGAGCGGCTCTCACACCCCCGGAGCGCCTTTCAGGGGCAGAGTCCGGCTGCCGCTGACCGCCCCCATGTCCGTGCCGCGGTCTGAGGTCCCATCCATTTAGTAAACGAATGCGTTTACCTAGCTGTCCGCGACGTGCTACGGTGCCCAGGTAAACGATTGCGTTTACCTGGGGTGGAGTCGAGGCTACGCCTGCCGACCACCAGACATGCATCGCCCGAAATGAGAAGTTATGCCTGACGGCCTTCCGCCCGACCAGACCCTCGTCGAGCCGCCTCCCGGACAGGACACATCCACTGCCGTCGAATCCGGCGCGTCGTCGAGCGTCCGCAGGCCGGGGCTGGTCCTGGCGCTGCTGGCGATGGCGACCTTCCTGGCTTCGCTGGATCTGCTGATCGTCAACGTCGCCCTCGACCCGATCGGGCGCGGAATCGGTACACGCGACCTGTCTGGCCTCAGCTGGATTCTGAACGGCTACGCCATCGTCTTCGCCGCGTTGCTGGTCCCCGCAGGCCGACTGGCCGACCGCTATGGACGCAAGGGTGCCTTCATCTTCGGCCTCGGCCTGTTCGCCGCGGCCAGCCTGGGCGCGGCGCTGTCGGGGAATCTGTGGATTCTCGTCGTGTTCCGCGTCATCCAGGCCGCCGGTGCGGCGGTGCTCACTCCCGCCAGTCTCGGCCTGGTCCTTGCGACGGCCCCGCCCGCCAAGGTGCACAAGTACGTTCAGATCTGGGCGGCAAGCGGGTCGCTCGCCGCTGCGGCCGGCCCCGTGGCCGGCGGGCTGCTGGCGAACGCGGCCTGGCAGTGGATCTTCCTCATCAACATCCCCCTGTGCCTGGCCGCCATCGTCATGGCGATCCCCTTGATCCCCAACGTCCGCCACGACCTCGGCACCCGCATTCCCGACCTCCTCGGCGGGGCGCTGATCATCCTGGCCGTCGGAGCCCTCGCCGTCGGGCTGGTTAAGGCCCCCGACTGGGGTTGGGGCACGGCTCCCACAGTCGGCAGTCTGATCCTGGCCGCCGTCTCGCTCATCGCGTTCGTCGTCCGCTCGGCCCGCGCGCACCTGCCGATCGTGGAACTCCGCATCTTCCGCAACGTGGTGTTCTCCTCGGCGAACGCGGCAGTCCTGCTGTTCTACGCCTCGTTCACGCTCCAGTTGCTGGGCATCATCCAGTGGCTCGAACAGCAGGCCGACTGGTCGGTCGTCAGGACGGGGTTCGCCGTGGCACCCGGACCGGGCATGGTCTTCATCGCCTCATTGCTGGCCGCGCGACTCGCCCTCCGGCTGCCCGTGGGCCTCATCGCCGCCGTAGGCGCTCTTCTTTCCGGTGTCGGCATCGTCCTGATCACCGCTTCCACCGGCGGGCATGCCATCCACTACGCCTCCGACATCCTCCCAGGCTGGCTCGTCGGAGGCTTCGGAATGGGTCTGGCACTGCCCACCATGTTCTCCTCCGCGACCCGCGACCTCCCCGCACATCAAGCGGCCACCGGCAGCGCCGTGGTCAACATGGCCAGCCAGATCGGCTCCGTCCTCGGGGTGAGCCTGCTCGTCATCTTCCTCGCCCTGCCCGGCTCCGACCCGCATCACGGCTACGCCATCTCCTGGTGGACCGCCGCCGCGGTGGCCGTCGCCAGCGGCGTCGCCGCTCTCGGCCTCAACGCACGGCGACACCCCCACACGACCGTCGCCTGAGCGGTCCGGCGCCCTCACCGTCCGCCCACCGGGCGTACGAGGAGGGCGCCGCCCCTGGACAACCCACCAAAGGCACACGACGGGACGCCACAGTGAAGACTCTCGGTTTCCTCTCCTTCGGCCACTACCAGCCGGTGCGGGGCTCACGTACCCGCACCGCTCGCGACGCACTCACCCAGACCATCGAACTCGCGATCGCCGCGGAAGAGATCGGCATCGGCATGGCAGCCGTGCGCGTCCACCATTTCGCCCGACAAGCATCCACACCTTTCCCACTGCTCGCCGCCATAGCCACACGCACACACCGGATCGAGATCGGCACAGCCGTCATCGACATGCGCTACGAGAACCCGTACGCCATGGCCGAACAGGCCGCCGCGGCAGACCTCATCAGCGGCGGACGCTTGCAACTGGGGCTCAGCCGAGGCTCACAGGAGGTGGCGCTCCGCGGATACGAGGCGTTCGGACACGTCCCCGCAAAGGGAATGAGCGACGCCGACATGGCCGTCCACCACACCGCGGAATTCCGGCGCGCCATCGCCGGACAGCCCGTCGCATCGACCGATCCGACGACAGGCCCTGTCACCGGACTCCTGGTCGAACCCCACTCACCGGGCCTCGCCGAACGTATCTGGTGGGGCTCCTCCACCCGCGCGAGCGCCGCTTGGACGGCAGAGCGGGGCATGAACCTCATGAGCAGCACACTGTTGTCCGAGGACACCGGAACACCCTTCGACGAACTCCAGCGCGAGCAGATCGACACCTATCGCGAGGCATGGCGCTCGGCGGGCCACGCATTCACCCCGCGCGTGTCCGTCAGTCGCAGTGTTCTGCCGATCACCAGCGACGAGGACCGCCTCTACTTCGGGGGCGGCGACACAGTGAACAACCGCGACCAGGTCGGAATCCTCAACGGAGCGGTCTCCCGGTTCGGCCGCAGCTACATCGGCGAGCCGGACACCATAGCCAAGGAACTGGCCGCCGATGCGGCCGTCGCCGCCGCGGACACCCTTCTCCTGACCATTCCGAACCAACTCGGTGTCGACTACAACACCCGCCTCCTCCAGACGATCAACGATCACATCGCTCCCCACCTGCGGTAGCCGAACCCCTTCCCGTAGAACGACGGCACCGCCGACGTGCCCCTGGTCTTCTCCAGCACCTTCGCAGCTCCTCCGGTGGTCTGCCTGCTCGACGATGTCGCGACGGGAGTGCGGACGAGACGGGCCCGCGGACCCCGCATGGACCGGCATGTCGTCGGCGGCCACCCCGAGCGCCTGCAGAAGCCGTCGAGGCGGAGAAGCGGGCCGAGCACGGAGGCGGCGCCCACCCGAAAGGCCGGCGGGCACCGACTCGCGATTCGGCCGGCGCGAGCACATGGGCGACACCGGCCAAGCCCTCGGCGTCTCACCGGCCACCGTGCACCGGCGCGTTGTGCGAGGAAGCCGGACAGGGGACGTGACCGTCCCGGGGCGTCTCAGGTGTTCGCTTCCTCCGAGGACCAGATCTCGTCGACGGCTTTGTCCCGCGCCGCGATGAACGCGTCGAGTGTGCCCAGCGGGTCCGCGTTCTCGGCCAGATGGTCCGCCAGCAACGAAGCCTGTCGGACGGCCGACCACACACCCTGTCCGTGGACGGGGTTGAAGCTCGCGACGCAGTCTCCTATGTCGAGCAGCCCGCCCGGGAACCGAGCCCCGTCCCGCAGACCCCGCCGCATGCTCTGCGCGTAGGAGAAGCTCTCCGGGGCGCCGATGGCTTCGCCCTCGGTCGCTTCCTGGAACACCTTCGGGAGTCCCGCGCAGATCTCACGAATGTCCTGATGGGAGATCTTCCTCCGGCGCGGTCCCCCGATGGCGACGACCTGCCACTGGTCGTCCTCCACGGCATAGGCGGCCACGGCGGACAACGGACTGCCGCCGTGGGAATGTTCCACCGGCCGCGTGCCTCCCGGGGTGAACTGGTCGAGAGCGCAGGTGACATCAGGCACCCGGGCCCGGGTGAACAGGGCTGTCGTGTAGTGGACGTCGATGGTCTCCCGCTGCGTGTCCGGGACCGGAAAACCGCCTTTTTCCAGCCACTTGGCCAGGCGGCTGCCCCTGCCCATCGCGTCCACCACGAGATCGGCCTCGAAGGACCGCGGTTCCGCGAAACCGGCGCCTTCCCACGGGTGATACATGACGGCGCGGGCCGCCCGGTCCGCGAAGGCCACCCCGGCCACCCGGGCACGCAGGAACTCGACGTTCGTCAGGGACTCGACACGTCGACGGAGCTCGTTCTCCAGGAGCGGTCGCGTGGCCATGAGCATCGTGACGGCCGGAAAGTCGATGGGGGAGCCGTCGACGAAGAGCTCGTGGTGACCGGGGGGCGCCAGGAGGGCGCCGAGCCCGAGCAGGTCGTCCGTGATCCCCGGGAACCACTGCTCGACCGGCGGCAGCGTCTGCGGCTGCAAAAAGTGTCCGTGCCTGCCCTGGGGTACGGACGGGCGGGGACGCGTGCCGTCGGCGGGACGGTCACGCTCCAGGACGACGACCCGCTCGGCGTGGTCCGAGAGAACGCGCGCCGCGAACAGGCCGGCGACACTTCCACCAAGGACGCATACGGTTCCGATGGGGCCCAGAGCCCTGGTGACATACCTCATGTTTCAACCAACAATGACACGTCGGTCACTAGTCCGGTGCCGGGACGAGACCCGCCTCACATGCGTGCCCGGGCGTCGACGTGCGCGGAAGTGTCTTGAGCACCTGAATTCCTCTGTTGCACATGGGTACTTGAAAGTTGAACGCATTCCCACAAGACTCAGTCCACGCTCACGTCACACGGCGAGCACAGGGCCTGCTGACCGGAACGTTCATCGGTGCTGCGCGCGTCCGCGGCGTCGGCCCCGGCTCGGTCGGGACAGTGCCGCCGTGTGCGGCAACAACGAAGGACGGTGTCATGAAGACCACTCCCCCCACCTCCGGACCGGCCCGTTTATTCCGCAAGCGCTCGCTGGCGGCCGCGTGCGGCGCGGCACTCTCCGCGGCCCTTCTCGTCGGGTTCGGCTCCGGCACCGCGACCGCCAGTACGGCAGCCCAGGACACGGCTACTTGCAGCGCGGACGTCTACGAGGCCGCTCACTATCCCGACGGCAGGTACCGAGTGACCGTCGCGGTGAAGAACACGGGCCCCGTGACGATCAACGCATGGAACGTCAAGGGCACCCTGCCGGAGGGCGAGACGATAGAGAGCTTCTGGCCGTTCGTCCCCACCGTCGACGGTGACAAGGTGACGTTCGACAGTGCTCCTTACGGGTACCGTCCGATCCTGGTGGACCGGGTCGACGTCTTCGAGTACATACTCAGTGGCTACGACGGCACGGAGGCACCCACCTTCACGTGCGAGGCGCAGGCCTGACAAATCCGTGCACGGCAGGCGGTGAGGTGTCGGGCATACCGGCGAACTCGGCGTCCACCTCTGCCGTGCCGGGGTCACGGCCAGCGGGACCGGTTGCGCGGGCCACGCGTCAACCAGGCCGCCGGCCGGACAGGCGGTTCGGCCCGAGGCGGATGGGCAACCTGGATCGCGGACAAGACCGCAGTCTCCGCACCGATCATCGGCGCGACCAAGTCCCACCATGTCGACAACGCCGTCGCCGCCCTCGACCTCAGCCTCACTCAAAGCGAGATCGACCGGCTTGAGGCCGCCTATACGCCCCGCACCGGGTTCTGACGCGCGCTCCGCCGAGCGGGTGGGGCGACGATGACCCGTGGCGGCCAGCAGTCCCCGCCGACTTCGCACGGCGGCTGGTCGCAGCGACTGATCGCCGCGCGGTTGGCGGCTCCCCGGCACGGGCGCCTCAAGCCGCATCAATGCGTGGCCGGTCGGCCGGCCCGGCCTGCTGCCGGGACCGTGATCGATTCCCCATCCGTCAAGGCCTGTCCGCCGCAGTTCGTCATGGTCGCCCCGGCCGACACGACCGACCGCGCCGCCGCCGAGGATGACTCTGTCCCGGCCACGGTTCATGCACCGCGAGCCCGCGACGGCTCTCCCTCAGCATCACAGATCACCGGCAGCACGGTAGCGATCAGCGATCCCGGGATGCGAACGGGGCAGTCGGCTCAGCGATGAACATGTTTCTCCACGCCTCACATGCTGCCGCCGCCGCTGGTGTCCTGTTCGTACAACTGACTGTGGGGGTAGTACTCGACGGGGTGGGTCGTGTCGAGCTCGACGAGCAGATCGCCTTCCTCGTCCCTGTGCACGATCACGTGCGTCCCGGGAACCGGGATCTCGTGTGCCCAGGTGTTCACCCGTACGGTGACCGTGTGCTCGGCTTCGTCGCCGTCGTCCCGATAGCGGATCGGAACGTCGCCGCCGTGGCTCCAGGTCTTGCGGTCCGGGAGTGCCGCGATCACCCCCGTGTGTGCCGTTCCCGTGGCGCGGAGACGGAGGATGCGCATGACGTCCGTCCGCGCCCGGCGTATCCCGCGTGCGGCGTACAGCGCGGTGACCGCACAGGCGACCGCCGATACCGCTGTCGCCGGCATGACGCCTTCCGCGCCGCCCAGCGCAGCCAGCACCGCGAGGCCCAGCGTGCACCCGCCCAGCAGGCCGGCCAGCAGGAGCAGATTACGCGGTCGCTCGCGCATCATCCGCGGCATGCCCTCAACATAGATGCCGGCGAAGGAGAACAGCGCCAGTCCCGTCGCCGGAATCGCGAGAGCCAGCCACCACCAGCCTCTCGGGGGTGATGCTCCTGACGGGCCGGAGATCACGAGCCCGGTGCCGACGACCGCCAGCGAGATGCTCACAACGAACGACGCCACGCCGAGCCAGAAACGCAGAGTGAGGGGCTCGAGTACGGCACCGGGCGGCACAATGGTGACGTTGCCGCCCCTCTCGCCGCGGGTGGTGAACACCGGCCGGTCCTCGAGCCAGGACCATTCCTCGTCCGGCTGGGCCACCGTAGACACCCCCCTCATCGTGTGGCGGGCGCGCGCCCTCTGGCGTCGGGACGTCTCCCGCAAGCGGCCGTCTCAGACTAACATCGGTTGACCTGCTGATATAGGTTCAGGAGCGGGCTCTGAACTCGATCCTACGTACTTTGGACGAGCGGGAGTTGGTCGGCAGGGCCGATCCGCGGCGAGCGCGTGCAACCTCAAGTGGACGCCGTCCTCCCAGGCATCGCGCCAGCGGTGCCGTAGCGGTCGGTGCCTCTGCACGGTCTCGGTGTCCCGGAGCCCCAGGAGTCCGGCTCGGTGCAGCGCGACTCCCACCCCGATCGGCGAAACCGCAGGGGAATCCCGGCGCCTTGGCGCGGCCCGAAGCCCGTCGGGCCATCGGCCCGCCCACCACCAGCCCGGACAACCGACCGGCTCGCCGAAGTAGCCGACGGGCCGCACGAAAGGCCGAGCTCAGGCGGCAGCGTCGAGTTCTGCCAGTTCCGCTTCGCTGAGGCGGAGCCGGGAGGCGGCCAGGTTTTCTTCCAGGTGGGCGACCTTGGACGTACCGGGAATGGGCAGGACGACGTCGGAGCGCTGCAGCAGCCAGGAGAGCGCGACATTGGAGGGGGTGGAGTGGTGCGCCGCGGCGACGTGGTCGAGCGGCCCCCCGGGGCGCGTCAACCGGCCTGCGGCCACGGGCGCCCAGGGGATGAAACCGATGCCGTGCCGGGTGCAGTGGTCGAGCACGTCGGCGGAGCTCCGGTCTGCGACGTTGTACCGGTTCTGGACCGTGGCGATGTCCGCGATCCGTCGCGCCTGCTCGATCTGCTCGACCGTGACCTGTGACAGTCCGATCGCGACGATCTTGCCCTCGTCCTGGAGGTTCTTCAGCTCGCCGACCTGCTCCTCCAGCGGAACCTTGGGGTCCACCCGATGGAGCTGGAACAGGTCGATCTGGTCGAGGCCGAGCCGCCGCAGACTCATCAGCGCCTCCTGACGGAGGTATTCCGGGCGGCCGACCGGCGGCCAGGCCTTGGGCCCGAGGCGCACCAGCTCGTCTCCCTGCCTGATGACGTCCGGGCCATTGCGCGTCAGGCCGGCTTTGGTGGCGATCAGTACATCCTCCGGATAAGGATGGATGGCCTCCCGGATGATCTCCTCGCTGATATAGGGCCCGTAGGAATTGGCGGTGTCGAAGAGCTGCACGCCGAGTTCGACGGCACGCCGCACGACACGCACGCACTCGGCGCGGTCCGCGGGCTCGCCCCAGATGCCGAGGCCGGTCAACCGCATGGTGCCGAAGCCCAGGCGAGCGATCTTCTTCCCCGCGATCTCGTACGTGCCCACGCTGTCGGCGAGGGAGGTGTTCATGATCGGGCGTCACCCTTCTCCGGGGGGTCTTGTCCTCGACGGTGTCCCCGTCGGCGTTCTCGTCGGACGGATGTCTTCCTGGCAGTCACCGGGTTTGTTCTCACTGTCCGCAGTGACGACATTAATGCGGTCGGCTCGTGGGGGCGTGGGTGTGCTGCACCCACGCGGGCGGGGCAGGTGCCGTGGTGTCGCCACCGGCGGCTGGATGGACCCCATGCGTCCGGCGTCAGGCGGTCGGGGTCCAGCGCTGGGCGGCCGCGCCGTTGCAGTCGTAGATCTGCAGCTGCGTTCCGTCCGCGCTGGAACTCCCCGGATCGTCCAGGCATCGCCCGGACTGCGGGTTGACCAGTGAGGAGTCGGGTCCCGTCACCCAGCGCTGGGCGCCGGTGCCGTTGCACGGCCAGAGCTGGACCTTGGTCCTGTTCGCGGTCCCGCTGCCGCTCACGTCGAGACAGCGGCCCAGGGCCCGCAGTGTGCCGCCCGCGCCAGGCACATACGTCCATCGTTGCGCGTTGGTGCCGTTGCAGCTGTAGAGCTGCACGGGCGTGCCGTCGGCGGTTCCGGAGTTCCGCACGTCGATGCACTTGCCCGCGATCCCTGAGCGGAACGTGACCGTATCCGTCTGCCCGCCGGCCGCCACGGCGGACTGTACGAGGGCGGCCGCCTCTCTCATCCCGGCCTCGTTGGGGTGGTAGGTGGCCCGGCCCGCCGCCGGACGGTACGACTCCACCCAGGGGCTCCCCGAGCACGCGTCGTGTCCACGGCTCGCGGCAGCCAGGTCGACCAAGGTGGCCTGTGTGTCGGCTGCCGCTGCCGCGGTGGCCTCCGCCAGGCGCGAGGCGATGCCGCGCTCGAACGTCGCCTGGTCATCGGTCAGCGGAACGTTGGCGCACACCCCGGAGGCCGGCAGGAGGGTGAAGTAGTTGACCAGATAGACGTGCGCCTGGGGTGCCGTGCTGCGGATGGCCGTCACGATGTTCCCGATCCGCCCGGCCAGGGCAGGGAAGGCCTGGTTGATCGCGTTCCGGTCCACCGTGCCGCAGTTGGCGCCGCCGCCGCTCTGGCAGGAATAGGCGTTCATGCTGCCCAGGTAGTTGACATCGTTGCCACCGATCGTGACGGTGACCACGCGGGTTTCCGCGGTTACGGCCCGGACCTGCGGCTGCTGCCCGGACTGACTGGCCGTCAAGATGTTCGCGGTGGTCGCGCCGCTGCACGAGACGTCCGTGAGGTTCGCCCCGATCTCCCGGGCCACGATGCTCGGGTAGTTGGCGCCCGACCGGGCGCACGCCGAGGCACCGCCGCTGTCCTGCACCGGAGGAATCCCCGGCCCGGCTGCGAAGGAGCTGCCCATCGCGACGTAGCCGAGACCCGAGGCGGCGGCCGTCAGGCCCGGCCCCGCCTGTGCAGCCCCCCGCGCCGCGGCGGTCGGCGCCGCGGCGGTGAATGCTGCCGCGCACGCCGCCGCCAGGGCGACGAGAGTGCGCACACGCACCGATACCGGTTGGTGCGAACGGTCCTTCGAGTACAAACCCGCCATCGGCTTCCTCCGCAGTGGGGTAGGAGCACAGCAGAACCTGGGACAGCGACCGGCCGGACGCGATTGGTCCGGACCTTAGCGGCCGTCAGGTGCGGCGCCAAGACCGCCGACGCGCATTGCGTGGACGCCGGCCGCGTGGCGCACGAGTTCCGCACGACATGGCTCGCGCCACGAGCGCCACCGGACGACGCTGACCAGGTGAAGGCCGACGGCCGATCAGGGAGTGACGATCACCTTGCCGGTAGCTCGCCGCTCGTCGATCTCCAGCAACGCCTCGACTATCCGCTCCATCGGCCGCACGGACGAGACGACCGGTTCCAGCGCACCGGTCGCCAAGTGGGGGGCAAGGGCGTCCCACTGACGCCGCAACCGGTCCGGACGCGCCAGGACGGACGGGCCCCACCCGACCCCGACCACCGACGTGTTGCTGAGCAGAAGCCGATTCACCCTGACCTCGGGGATGGCACCGGCGGTGAAGCCGATCACCAGCAGGCGTCCGTCCTCGGCCAGCAGGCGCAGGGAGTCGGTGAACCGATCGCCACCGACGGGGTCGACCACCACGTCGAACGTGGCGCCGGCGAGCCGGTCGCGGAATCCGTCGGCCAGAACGTAGTCGTCGGCTCCGGCCGCCGTCGCGACCTCTCCCTTCGCCGCTGTCGACACCACAGCCGTCACACGCCCGGCACCGAACGCCTTGGCGACCTGGATCGCCGCCGTTCCGATCCCGCCGGCCGCACCGTGTACGAGCACCGACTCGCCGGCCTGGAGACGGCCACGCCGGAGAAGGGCGAAATAGGCGGTTCCGTAGTTGAGGATGACCGCGGCGCCCGTCTCGAACGAAACCGGGTCGGGCAGGGGGAAGACGTACCGCGGATCGACTGCCGCCTGCTCGGCGAAGGCTCCCACCGCGCTCAGAGCGGCCACCCGATCACCAGGTGAGAACACCGACTCCGCGGGTGCCTCGACGACGACACCGGCCAACTCGGCACCCGGAACGAAGGGCAACGCCGGCTTCGTCTGGTACTGCCCCCGCGACTGCAGCACCTCCGGAAACGACACACCGGCGGCCTTGACCTGGATCAGCACCTTTCCCGTGCCCGATGGGGCGTCGACCTCACCGACGCTCACGGCCTCAGGACCGGCCAGGGAGGTGATCTGCACCGCGCGCATCAGGAGGCACCGCCGCTCGTCGCGAGGGAGCCCGGTGCCCCGCTCGTCGAGCCGAGGCCGGCAGCGGACGGCAGGTCGGTCGGGATCGTGGTTCCGATCAGCCCGCCGTCGACGGCCAGCACGGAGCCGGTGACCCAGCGCGAGCCCGGTCCGGCCAGGAACGCCACGGCGTCCGCGACGTCCCAGGCAGTGCCCTCGGTTCCCAGGACGCCTGCGGCGGCCCGACGGGCCCGGCCCGCTTCATCGACGCCCGAACCGACCATCGGCGTATGGACCAGACCCGGCGCAACCACGTTGACGCGGATGCCGTCGCGTCCGTGCGCCAGGGCCATTGACTGCGAGAGTGCCACGACCGCGCCTTTCGTCGTGCTGTAGGCCGCAGCGGGGGAGAGCCCGCGCAGGCCCGCGACAGAGCTCATGTTGATGATCGTTCCGCCGCCCTGGCGACGCATGTGGGGAATCGCCTCGCGTGACGTCAGCACCATCGACGTGACGTTGACCTCGAAACACCTGCTCCAGGCCGCAAGGTCGACGGTCTCGGCCGTGCCGGCCGGGCCGGCCACGCCGACGTTGTTGACCAGGACGTCGACACGGCCCCAGCGCGTGATCACGGACTCCATCAGCCGTGCGACGTTGGTCGGGCTGCTCACGTCGGCCACCTCGACGACGGCGATCCCTCCTGCAGCCTCGATCATCTTCTGCGTCGTGCGTGCGCGCTCTTCATCGATCTCGACGAGGACGACACCGGCTCCGGCCTCGGCGAGGCGGACCGCACTGGCGCGGCCGTTGCCGATCCCGTCGTCGTGCGAGCCCGCCCCCGTCACGACGGCAACCTGTCCGGTCAACGCTCCCGGTGATTCAGATACTGCGTTCAAGACCCCTCCAGAAAGACTGACGGACCTCACGCCGGAGGACCTTGCCGTTGACGCTGCGCGGCAGGTCGCCGACGAACTCGACGCGCTTGGGCGCCTTGTAGGAGCCGAGCCGCCGCTTGCACAGCGCGATGAGTTCCTTCGCCGACACACTCATCCCGTCGTTGAGCTCGACCACGGCGACCAGTTCCTCGCCCCAGTCGGGATGCGGTGCGCCCACGACCGCGCAGTCCTGGACGGCCGCGTGCGACCACAGGACCTGCTCCACCTCGGTCGGGTACACGTTCAACCCGCCGGAGATCACCACGTCCTTCGCGCGGTCTGTGATGTACAGGTAGCCGTGCTCGTCCATGTGGCCCACATCGCCGGTGTGGAGCCAGCCGTCCTTCAACGCCTCGGCTGTCGCTTCGGGGTTGCCGTAGTAGCCCTTCATCACCAGATCGCCCTTGACGCAGATCTCTCCCGTCTCGTGCGCGCCCATCGTCCTGCCGTCTCGGCGAATCTCCACGCGCACGAACGGGTAGGGGCGCCCGCAGGAGGCCAGGCGCCCGTCAGTCCTGGGAACGCCGTCCTGGAAGTGCTCGGACGGCTGGAGGAACGAGATGCCGGCGAATGCCTCGACCTGACCGTAGGACTCGGTCAGCACCGGCCCGAAGACGGTCAGCGCCTTCTTGAGCTTCTCGACCGACATCGGTGCGGAGCTGTAGATGAGGTACCGCAGCGAACTGAGGTCCCGTTCGGAGAGATCCGGCTGCTCGAGCAACCTGTAGATCACGGTCGGCGGCAGGAAGACCTCGGTGACCGAGTGGTCCTCGATCGCCTGGAGGATGGCCCGGGGCTCGGCGCGTTCGAGGACCACCACCTTGCCGCCCTGTGCGGAGGTCACCAGCGAGAGCATCCCCGAGGAGTGCGTCAGCGGCGCCGCGGCGAGGTTGACCGGCGGGCGGTCGGGCTCGTAGGGGAAGGCCAGCAGGATGTGGGCGAAGGTGACGGAGAACGAGCGGTGCGTGTTCATCACGCCCTTGGGACTGCCGGTCGTGCCACCCGTCGGGAAGATGGCGACGACGTCGTCGGGGTCGGCCTCGAGCTCCGGCCGATGGTCGCAGGCGTCCCCGATCCACTCGTCCAGGCCCGGCAGTCCAGGCCGCGTCGGACCGAACGCCAGGCTGAACATCTCCGTGCCCGCCGATTCCTGCATGGCCGCGAACTTCTCGGCGAGCGACTCGTGGAAGAAGATCCCGTCGCCGTCGAACCCGGTGAACAGATTCGCAAGGGTCTCGGGTGGGCTCGCCGGATTCATCGGGATCCAGACCATGCCGGCGCGCCACAGCCCCAGCACGATGATCCATCCCTCCGGATCATTGGGCGCGAGCACGCCGAACTTGCTGCCCGGAGGGAAGCCCTGGGCCAGCAGCCGATGAGCGATCGCGCACGATCTCCGGCCGGCCTCGTCGTACGTCCAGGTGCGTTCGCCCTTGACGTAGGCGACCGAGTCCGGGGCGATCTTCCAGCCGCGGTCGAACAGGTCGGTCACGAGCGTCACGCCGACCTCCCCAGGATGGTCACCGCTGCGACGGCCTCCTCGCCGCGGTGGAAGCCTCCGCCGTTCTCGGCGAGGGCAGTCCGTGCGCCGTCGACCTGCCGGGATCCGCATTCTCCACGGAGCTGTCCGACGAGCTCATGAATCTGTGCGAGTCCTGTCGCGCTCAAGGGGTGGCCCTTGGACTCCAGGCCGCCCGAGGGGTTGACCGGGAGCTCGCCACCGAGACTCGTGCGGCCACCCTCCGCGTCGGGACCACCGCGCCCAGGCTCGCACAGACGCGTCCGCTCCAATGCCATGATCTCTCCGAATGCCGTCGCGTCGTGCACCTCGGCCACATCCACGTCGCCCGGTCCGAGCCCGGCTGCCCGGTAGGCGCGGTCGGCGGCTCGCGTGGTCACGTGCTCATCGATGTCGGTCGCACGCCGGGGCCGGCCCGATGCGACGGTGGTGGCGAGGACTGTCACGTCGTCGCGGAGGCCCAGCTGCCGGGCGACCCGACGTGAGGTGACGAGGGCCGCCGCCGCACCATCCGTGATCGGCGAGCACATCGGGACGGTCAGGGGATGGGCGAGCGCGCGGGCTTGCAGTACGTCGTCGACCGATATCGGTGCGCGGAAGAACGCCCTGTCGTTGTCGACGGCATGCGCGTGGTTCTTCGATGCCACTGCGGCGATCTGTCGCGCCGTGGTGCCGAACTCCTTCATGTGCGCCCGCGCGGTCGCGGCGTAGATGTCCATGAACACCGAGCGCCGGCCTTCCCCGGCCACCGGAGCGGACCCGCCGAGCTCCTCCAGCTCGCGCCACAGGCCGTCCGGATCTTCGACGTCGTACGCTCCGTCGAAGACAGCGAACGAGCGGGACTTGTCGCCCACGTTCATCTTCTCCACGCCTACCGCGAGGCCGATGTCGGCGAATCCGCCGAGCACCTGGCTGATCGCGAGGTGGAGTGCGCTCGCACCACCCGCGCACGCGTTCTCCACATTGAAGATCGGCACACCGCTGATTCCGGCCTCACGGAGAGCGATCTGGCCGCCGGCCATCAACTGGCCCTCGAGCGCGCCCCAGGTGGCGTTGGCGAAGACGCCCACCCCGATCTGCTCCGGTTGCAGGCCCGACAGCGCCAGCACCTCGTCTACTGCCTGGTGGCTCAGTTGCTTGACCGTGGTGTCGTCGTGACGGCCGAAGGACGTCATCGAGGTGGCCACGATCACGACGTCGTTGTCATTCAACGCTTCCGCTTCCTTCTTCGTGCGCCGTTGCGGTCATGGGGGCTTCCACTGTCCGGCCAGGAGAACGTGTCGTCATCTGCGGCGGCTCCAACATGTCCGGCATCCACTTGGAGTCTTCGACAGTCACCGACCGCCGGCGCGGGAGATCCAGTACGCGATCTTCGACATGGCATGTGCCTGGCGCCGCATCGGAGCCGATCACCGTTGGAATTCGGAACAACGGATGCGGGCGGTCTTTGGAATTCGCTCCGTGGTTGGGGCGGCAGGCTGTCCGTAATCTCCCTCAGGTCCATGTGACCTACGACACGAGAGGACGACTCATGGCAGCGTCCTTCACCCCGGCCGAGCAGCAGCGCCGGCCGTCCTCGCTGAGCGCCGCGTTGCGGCTGGAGTCCGTCACGGTCCGTTTCGGCGGTGTGACGGCGCTGGACGATGTGACCTTCGGTGTCGCCCCCGGAGAGATCGTTTCGCTTATCGGGCCGAACGGAGCCGGCAAGTCGACGGCATTCAACGCGATCTGCGGGCTGGCGCCGGTTGCGAGCGGTCGTGTCCGGTTCGCCGACACGGACCTCCTCGCGCTGCGACGGCACGAGATCGTGAGGGCCGGGATCGCCCGGACCTATCAGGGCCTTCAGGTGTTCCCCTCGCTCACGGTGGGCCAGAATCTCACCGTCGGCTATCACTCCTTGCGGAGGAGCACGGCACTGGCACACGCCGCACGGCTTCCGCGTGTGCGGCGAGAGCGTGCTGCCGCCTCCGAGAGGGCGCACTGGGTGGCACGGGAGTTCGGGCTCGACGCCCTCTGGGACCGGGAGGTCTCCGAGCTGCCGTACGGGACGCAGAAGAAGGTGGACATCGCCCGGGCCATGGTCTCGGAACCACGGCTTCTGCTGCTGGACGAGCCGGCCGCCGGCCTTCCGCAGCGCGATCTGGACGAACTCTCCGGTCTCGTCTCCTCGTTGAACACCCGCTTCACGATGTCGGTCCTGCTCGTGGAGCACCACATGTCGATGGTCATGAGTGTCAGCGACAGGGTGGTGGTGCTCCACCACGGGCGTCTGATCGCTGAGGGCACGCCCGCGGAGATCCGGAACGATCCCCAGGTCCTGGAGGCGTATCTCGGCCGAGACCGACGGGACAGCCATGCTTGAGATCCGGGACCTCCATGTCACCTATGGCGCCGTCGAGGCCGTCCGTGGCATCTCGCTCACCGTCGGGGACGGGAGCATCGTGGCGCTGATGGGCGCCAACGGCGCCGGCAAGTCGAGCACTCTCAAGTCCGTCACCGGACAGGTCCGGCCGGCCCGCGGAGAGATCCTGTGGGACGGCCGTTCGCTGGCGGGCACGAGTGCTGTCCGGATCGCGCGCCAAGGTGTCGCCTGCGTTCCGGAAGGCCGGGGGATCTTCGGCGATCTGACGGTCCTCGACAACCTGCGGCTGGGTGCGTACCGGCTGCGGGGGTCGCGCTCCCTGGCGTCGAAGCTCGACGCGGTCTATAACTTCTTCCCCATCCTGCGGGACCGTCGGGACCAGACCGCCGGCACTCTCTCCGGCGGTGAGCAGCAGATGATGGTCATCGGACGGGCACTGATGTCGGAGCCTCGGTTGCTGCTGCTCGACGAGCCGTCCTTGGGCCTGGCTCCGAAGATCGTGGACCAGGTCTACGGGATCGTTGGGGACATCTGCCGCCAGCTCGACCTGGCCGCCCTCGTCATCGAGCAGGACGCCTCGATCGCCCTGTCGATCTGCTCATCGGGCTACGTGCTGCGCAATGGGGTGGTAGCCGTCCACGGGACCCGCGACGACCTCATGAACGACGCGGCGATTCGCGACAGCTATCTGGGGGCTTGACCATGACCTTTCAACTCATAGCCAACGGGCTGGCCAGTGGCGTGATCTACGGGATGGTCGCCCTCGCGATCGTGTTGATCTTCCGTTCCACAGGGGTGCTCAACTTCGCGCAGGGTGAGATGGCGACCTTCACCACCTTCGTCGCGTGGACACTGATCGTGGGTCTCGGCCTTCCCTACTGGCTGGGCTTCACCCTCACGGTGCTCGGCGCCTTCCTGCTCGGGGGTGTCGTGGAGCTGGTCTTCATACGGCCGACCAGTCGCTTGCCCCATCTGTCGGTGCTGATGGTGACCCTTGGCCTCTACCTCCTCTTCAACGCGCTGTCCCATGAGTGGTGGGCGTCCGAAGCCCGCTCGTTCCCGACGCCGTTCCCCGCGGGTGTCCTCCAGATCGGCGGGGTGCGTCTCAGCTGGGTCACCGTCGGGATCTTCGTGGTCGCGTCCATCGTGGTGGTGGCTCTGACCGCACTGTTCCGGTTCACGAAGCTCGGGCTGGCGATGCGCGCGGTGGTGTCGAACGCGGAGGCGGCCCCTCTGATGGGCATCAGCGTCAAAGGCATCGTCTCGGTCGGCTGGGGGCTGTCGGCGGCGGTCGGGGCGATCGCGGGAATGCTGGCGGCGAACCTCCTGCTTCTGGACGCCAACATGATGACGTCCGTCCTGCTGTTCTCCACCACCGCCATGGTGCTGGCAGGGATGACCAGTGCGGCGGGCGCCGTCGTCTGCGGGCTCCTCCTCGGAGTGCTCAACTCGCTCGCGACCCGTGTCTCGTTCATCGGAACCGAGCTGAGTACCGTCACGACCTTCATCGTCATCGTGGCGATTCTCGCGGTGCGGTCGGCCGGATTGTTCGGCAAGCGGACGGCGGTGAAGGTGTGACTGCTCTCACCGCGCATCGGCGGTCAGTGATCGTGGCCGCCGCCGGTTCGGCCGCAGGTCTGGGGATCACCTACCCCCTGGTGTTCCTCCCCGGCGCCCTCGCGCTGGGCCTGTGCTGGCTGCTCGGATACCTCGCCGGAACGATGGCCGGGGGCGGCCGTCGGCTCGCGGCGACCGCGGCTCTCGTCCCTCCCGCCATAGCGGCCCCGGCCTTCATGCCCCTTCTCGACGTGACCCAGGTCCTCATCCTGGGCATCGCCGTGCTCGGACTGAACGTCATCGTCGGCTGGGCCGGTGAACTGAACCTCGCTCAGGGCACTGTGGTGGGTCTGGGCGCCTACGTCAGTGCGATCCTGTCGGTCCACCACGGCTGGCCGATTCTCCTCACCCTGCCGATCGCCGCAGCGCTCTGCGGCCTGGTCGGGTTGTTCCTGGGGCTCGTCGCCCTGCGCTTCGAAGGCATCTTCCTCGCCGTCCTGACGATGTCGTTCGCCCTGATCCTGCCGATCGTCCTGAAGCACTACGGCGGTCTCACCGGTGGGACCCAAGGCATCATCGTGCCCGACGTGCCGCTGCCCGGTGATCAGGCGACGGGCGAGTACGTCCTGGCGCTCGTCTGTGTCGTACTGGTCGTGCTGCTCACCTACAACGTCCTGCGAGACGCGGTCGGGCTCGCGCTCAACGCCGTTCGCGAGAGTCCGATCGCGGCCGCGGGCAGCGGTGTGAGCGCGAGCCGCGTCAAGATCACCGCATTCGTCTTCGGCTCGGTCCTTGCCGGCATCGCGGGTTCCCTCTATGCGATGACGGTCGGCTTCGTGGGCCCGGACAGCTTCGGGCTCTTCTACGGCATCCAGTTCCTCACGATGGTCGTGGTCGGCGGCGTCCGTTCGATCGCGGGGTCCTTTCTGGGCGCGTTGCTGATCTTCCAGCTCAACGCTCATGTGTCACCGATCGATCTTGGATCCTTCGTCGGAGCCGACGGACTCGCGTTGTCGCCCCAGGCGGTCTTCGCGCTGATCCTGATCGGCGTCCTGATCGCGACCCGCGACGGCGTCGTCGGTCTCCTGACGAAGGCCGGACGCGCCCTCCCCCTTCCGTCCGCCGTCTCGCGGAAACTCCCGCGAGACCAGGCATCCACCCTCCCAGAAGGAACAGCATGAGAATCACCCCCACCATGCGGGCGCTCGCCCTGATGTCCGCCACGGCAGTCGTCCTCGCCGGTTGCGACGGACGAGGCGGAGACGAAGCCGACAGCACCCCGGGCGTGACGGACGACTCGATCGTGATCGGTATGACCGCGCCGCTCAGCGGACCGCTCGCGGCGAATGCCGACGCCGCGAAGGGCTTTCAGGCCTACATCGACTCGATCAACGCTCACGGTGGCATACATGGGCGGAAGATCAAGCTGATCGTTCGCGACGACGCCTATGACCCGGCGAAGGCGGTGACCGAGACGACCCGGCTGGTCGTCTCCGACAAGGTCCTCGCCCTGGTCGGGGGCGTGGGATCAGCGACGCAGCTGTCCGTCTACAAGCAGATGAACGACCAGAAGGTACCCACGCTGCTGCTCAACACCAGCTTGGACACCTTCGTCGAGCCGGTCCTGCCGTACGTCTCCCTCATGCTGCCGTCCACCAAGAACGAGCAGAAAGCACTGATCAACTTCGCCCGGAACGAGTACAAGAACGCGAAGGTCGGTGTCCTCCTGCAGAACGACGACATCGGCCACACCATGACGGGAGTCTGGCAGAAGGCCTACGGCGACGACTTCGTGGCAGCCGAGACCTACGACACCACCGACACCGACGTGGCCAACCAGATCGCAGCCCTCCGCCGGGCCGGCGCCGAGGTCGTCGTGTTTCTGGGATCCGTCAAGTTCACGTCGCTCGGACTGCTGGCGATGCAGCGAGACGGATGGGACGTGCCGCGTATCACCCAGTCCACCGGGTTCGACACGTCCGTGATCGAGACGGCCGGCGATGCCGCGGAGGGAATCATCACCGTGAACGCCCTCAAGCCCGGTGACTCCGACGAGCCCGGCGTCGCGGCGGCCCGCGACATCCTCAAGAAGTACGGCAAGGGCCTCGGCCCGAACAAGACGGCGTTCACCGGTATCGCCAACGGCATGGTGCTTGAGCAGATCCTGAAGGACGCGGGCAAGGATCTGACCCGCGAGAGTCTGATGAAGGCTCATGACTCCCTGAACATGACGGCCGACGGTCCATGGTACGGAACCATCGAGCTCAGCGCCGAGGACCACGAAGTCCTCCAGTGCGAGCAGTTGCTCCGCAACGACGGCGGCTCTCTGACCCCCGTCGGTGACGTCGTCTGCCCGTGAACACCGCGCTGGGGACATGGCGCACCCAGACACCTCAATTCTCCGTCGCACCGCGTACAGCCACGGTGCGACGGAGGGAAGGACCAAGACATGGATGAGCTGAAGAACAAGGTTGCCCTGGTGGTCGGCGCAGGCGTCGACGGCGATGAGGGAATCGGCAACGGCCGTGCCACTGCGATCACCTTCGCCCGCGAAGGGGCGCAGGTCGTCTGCGCCGACATCGACGAGTCGTCGGCCGAGCACACGGCGCAGCTGATCAGGGACGAAGGACACGCGGCATCCGCTGTGGCCTTCGACGTCACGGACCTGGCCCAGGTCGAGCGAGCCGTCGACGCGGTCATCGACGCGCACGGTCGCATCGACGTCCTGGACAACAACGTCGGCATCGGTGTGGTCGGCGGTGTCACGGACCTGGACCCGGCCGACTGGGAGCGGGTGATGCGGGTGAATGTGACCGGTGCCTTCAACACCATGCGGCACGTCATCCCGCACATGGCCGAGGCCGGCGGTGGCAGCATCGTCAACATCTCCTCGCTGGCCGGCGTCCGGTGGATGGGCTATGCCGCCGCTTCGTACTACACGAGCAAGGCCGCCCTCAACCACCTGACGCGCACCACGGCGGCGGAGTTCGCCGCGCGGAACGTGCGGGTCAACGCCATCCTCCCCGGATTGATCAAGACGCCGATGGTGACCAACGTGGCCGGACTGACCGACGCCTACGACAGTGCCGACACAGAGGAACTGTGGCGCGAGCGGGAGCGCCGGGTGCCGATGGGGCGCATGGGGCAGGCGTGGGACGTCGCCAACGCTGCCCTCTTCCTCGCCAGTGACCGCTCGGCGTATGTCACGGGAGTGGAGCTGCGCGTCGATGGCGGGATCACTCTCGTGAGCGGGCGTTGAGATCATGACCCGTGTGTTCGACACGCTCGACGAATTTACTTCCGTCGTGGGCAAGGAGCTCGGTACGAGCGGTTGGGTCACCGTCACACAGGAGCAGATCGACCGGTTCGCCGAGGCGACCGGGGACCGCCATTGGATCCACGTCGATCCGCAGAGGGCGGCCCAAGGCCCCTTCGGCACCACGATCGCGCACGGATACCTGACGCTGTCGCTACTGGCCGCCTTCGCGGAGGAGATATACCGGGTCGACGGCTTGGCGATGAGTGTCCACTACGGTGCCGACAAGGTCCGCTTCTGCGCCCCGGTCCCAGTCGGCTCCCGCCTGCGTGGAACGGCGATACTCACCGACACCGCCGAAGGCCGGAACGGCACGCGGAGCACGATCAGGTTCGAGGTCGAACGTGAGGGCAGCGATCGGCCGGCGCTGGTCGCCGACGTGCTGCTGATCATGGCTGCGTCACCCCCGTGAGCCCTCGAGAGGACGATGGCCATCCAGCCCAGTCAGGGCGGTTCGCGGTGTCACGGTCCCGCGGCGGGGGTGCGTCTAGGATCGGACGTATGGCTGCCCCATGTCCGCCCAAGGCTACGGTCCAAGAGGTCGCCGAGGTGCTGTATGCCAGCGTGGACCAGATCTGGGACCGGGCCTACACGGCTCTCGTCGAGATCGTGTCGTATCGGGAGATTCCGTGCGATGCCCTGCGCGCGGCCCATCGGCTGAATGTCGAGCGGGCGGCGGCGACCGTCCGGTACGGGCGGCTGCCCGCGCCGGCGGACATGGCGGAGGCGCAGTCCACCACCATCGCGCGGCTGCGCGCGGGCCTCCCGATCGAAGACATCATCCGAGGCTACCGGCTTTCGATCAGTGCGACGTTCGAGCAGTTCGTCGACATCGCCAAGGGCGCCGGGCTCGCCCAGGACGAGCTGATGAAGGGGACCGGTCTGCTCTGGGGACTGAGCGACCTGTTCGTTGCCCAGGCGGTGCTGGCCCATCAGCGCTACGCGGTCGAGGTCGTGATAGGCGAGACGCGACTGCGCAACGATCACGTGCGTGCGGTCCTCGACGGGAAGGTGTCCCGGGCAGACCTCGACCAATGGCTGCCCGATGCGCACGGACCCTTCCGCGCCCTGCTGGCACGCGTCACCGAGGGCGAGGGCGACGTCGACGAGGCGCGACTGAAGGTGGAGACGGCACTCTCCAGGGCCAACGTCCGCAGCGTCATCGGCGTCGTCGACGGAATGGTCACCGGGTACGTCGTCGATGCCGTTCCGCATGCGGTCGAAGGACTGAGCATCGCAGTGGGGCATCTGGTGCAGCTCGGGGACCTGCCCGCCTCCCTCCAGATCGCGCGCAGACTGCTCGCCGCCGATCGTGACGAAGCAGTCTCGACCGTCGAGACATGTGGGTGGCGGCTGACGGTGGACACCATCGAACCGCTTGCCCGACATCTCCGCTCACGATACGTCGATCCGCTGCTGGAGCTCGGCGAGTTCGGTCTGGATCTCCTTGCCACGCTTGGGGCATATCTCGAATCGGACCGACACGTCGATCGTTGCGCCGCTGCCCTCAACCTGCACCCCAACTCGCTGCGTTACCGACTCCGACGACTCAGTGACACCCTCGACGTCGACTTGAACCAGACCGACAGTGTCATCGCGCTTTCCATGGCGCTCGAGCTGGCAAGGCGCCCGGCATCGGCGGAGCTGACCTAGAGAGCGAGCGCGGTGTGTACCTGCTCGAGCGCGTTCAGGGCTCGGCGTCTCTCGGCTGTCAGCCGCAGGACCTGCCGCCCTCTTCCCGTCCGCAGACGGCGGGGGACAGGGAGCGGGCCGAGCTGGAGGTCGGTGACATCGAAGCCGCGGGGCGGGCCGATGTCGAGGACCGGACGTCGCCGAATGCACCGGACGCCCCACGGTGAATCGAAAGTGGCGGCAGATCCGTTGAGCAGGAACACGAGCTCGGGGCCCGGTGAGGTCGTCGTCCTCACGGACGGCGGACACCCGCACCGATGGAACAGCCCGAAGCCTTTTGCGGTGAGGGCCCTGGTCGTTTTCCGTGGCAGTCCGTGTCTCCGACTGCCCGGTTCAGGGTGGTCTACCAGCCCAACCTGGAGGTCGGCATGCGCGGCCTCTACGACCGCTTCGTCACCGCCCTGGGCGGCACCCCAAAGTTCCGTCGGGGTGCGACGCTTCCGGGTGGGAGGCACCCGTGTCCGGGACCGGTCAGGGAACCCTGGCGACGCCGACGTGGAGGCCGCTGCGCTCGGGGGTCGGCGCCAGCTCACCCTGATACCACTCGGCGGCGAATACCAGGCCCGGCGCGACGAGCTCGAGGCCCTCGAAGAAGGGTTCGACCTCGCTGCGACTGCGCAACCGCAGCGGGATCGAGCCCTTTTCGTAGGCGGCTTCGATCTTCCCCGCCCACTCGGGGTGCTGGTCGACCGTGCCGTGTGAGAGGACCAAGTAACTGCCCGAGGGAAGTGCGTTCACCAAAGTGCGCACGACGCTGTACGGGTCCTCGTCATCGGGCAGGAAGTGCAACATGGTCAGCAGCGACAACGCGACGGGGCGTTCGAAATCGAGCCTCTCGGCAGCGAGTTCCAGGATGGCTGCAGGCTGACGCGCATCCGCGTGGAGGAAGTCGGTGAATCCCTCCGACGTGCTGGTCAACAACGCATCCGCGTGCGGCAGGACGCTCGGGTCACTGTCCACGTAGACGACTCGGGCGGTGGGTACGATCGCCTGAACGATCTGGTGCATGTTGGGCTCGGTGGGGATGCCGGAGCCGATGTCGAGGAACTGGTCGACGCCGCTCTTCGCCAGCCAGGCGACGGCACGGTGCATGAACGCCCGGTTTCGGGCCGCGTTGCCCCGTGTCTCCTGGGGCAGTTCCTGGCCCACTCCCCGGTCCACGGGGTAGTTGTCCTTCCCGCCCAGCAGCCAGTCGTAGACGCGTGCGGGATGGGGCTTACTGGTGTCGATGCGAGTATGGGGAACACGGGCGCTCACGGGAAACTCCTTCGTGTGGGAAACGTCCGAACACAGCGGCCGGAGGCCGTCCGCCCTTTCGCCAAGTGCAGGGCGACGCGCGAGCCATGAGGTATGCCGCAATTCATTGAGGGAGAACGTTCGGTCTAGACTATCACGCGCCTCTATGTGTCTCGATGGCTTCTATCGGTCTCCAGGGGCTCCTCTGGAGGCGCGGAGCCCGGGTGGAGTTCCATCCGGTCGACCAGTCCCAGGTCGACCGGTCCCGCCGGTGGGTGGTGTGGTACCGCAGCAGCAACGTCCGTGACGGGGCCCCGACGGTCGAAGCATGGGCCAACAACGACAACGCGGGATGCGTGAGGATCGGTCCGACCAGGGCTGCCCCGACACCTCCTCTTGCGTGCCGCGGCTCCAGGCGTCGGCTTCGGCCCACCGGCGTCAGCTCGGGGTCATGGCTCGAGGACGTAGACGCATCGGCAGTTTGCGGGGCCTCAGCGTGATGCTCAGAGCGGGACGCCTCTTGGCGCCCGGCGCGTGTTCCAGACGCCAGCGGGTGGTGATGGTCGCCAGGGCGAGAGTGGCTTCTGCCATGGCGAAGTTGTCGCCAGGGCATTTGCGGGCCCCAGCAGCGAACGGGATCAAGGAGTTGCGGGGCGGCTGAGGGTGCTCGGGATCCCATCGGTCGACGTCGAAGTCTTCCGGCTGGTCGTGGAGATCCGACCGGTGGTGAATGATGTAGGAGCTGTAGGCCACGCTGGTTTTGGCGGGTAGGAAGTGCCCGCCCAAGCGAGTGTCAGTGGTGACTGTGCGAGTGAAGAACCAAGCGGGTGGACGCAGCCGAAGCGTTTCGGTGATGACCCGGTTGGTGAACTGCAGGTGCGGTAGGTCGGCGTGGGTGGCTGGCGCGCCGTTCAAGACGGTGTCGACCTCGTCGTGCAGTCGGCGCTCGACCTCCGGATGCTGGGCCAGGAGATCCAGCGCCCAGGCAAGAGCGGAGGCGGTGGTCTCGATCCCGGCCAGAAGGATGGCGACGATCGTGTCGATGATCTCCTCATCCGTCATGCCCTGCCCGTCCGTCTCGACGTCGCGGGCCGCAAGCAGAGCGGACAGCAGGTCGTCATGGTCGGTGCCGTCGGCACGGCGCTGGGCGATGATCTGGCCGCATGTGACGTGCAGGCTGTCGCGGGCGCGTGCGTAGGCGCGGTTGCCCGGGGTGGGCAGCCGGTCCAGTGGCGGAACCAGGAACATGCGCTTGTAGAAGCCGGCGAAAAGGGTCTTGCCGGCATCGAGGAGACGGTCGAGTTCGTCCCGGGGCAGTGTGTTGGAGAACAGAGTGGCAATCGCAATCTTGGACGTGATGCTCATCATTTCGTCTGGCACGTCCAAAACCTGCCCGGGTTGCCATGAAGCGGTCGCTTCATCGATATAGCCGGTCATGGTCTGTGCGTAGCCGGGAAGCCGAAACGGATGGAACGAGGGCTGGACGAGCCGTCGTAGCCGCCGGTGTTCGGCGTGCATGCTGGTGCCGATGCCGTTGCCGCTCACTTCCCGCGCCCGGTCATACATCGGGCCGCCCTTGTCGAAGGTGCCGTCGTCGAGCAGGACCTGGTGGGTCAGAACTGGATCACACACGACCACGAGGGGGAATGGGCCTAGACGGATCTTGACCAGGTCGCCGTAAGCGGGCAATGACGACAGGAAGGCGGTCGGGTTCCGCAACAGGGGCATCAGATGACCGACCAGAGGCAGCGCCTTCGGCGCGGTGGGGATCGATTGCAAGTTCTTCATGATCGCTCCAGAATGTGGTCGCGCGGGGACTGCGTGGCCCTGGCGACGGACGAGTTCGGTCTCCGGGGGTGCTCGGGCGTCTCAGGACCTGGCCCGCACCACCATGGGCAGGTGGTTCGGGCGGAGTACTGCTGCGGGGACTTCTCTCACCTTTCTGCGCGTGGCGGGGGCCAATCGCCAGTTGGCGGCGATCGTGGCGACGTTGATCGCCAGCTGAGTGAGGGAGAAGTGGTCACCTGGGCATTTGCGCGGGCCTGCGCTGAAGGGCTGGAAGGCCTCACGCGGGGGCGGTGCGAGCCAGCGGTCCGGGTCGAAGCGCAGGGGTTCGGGGTAGAGATCGGGGTCGCGGTGCATGGTTGTCGCGCTGAACAAGATCTCCGCTCCCGCGGGCAGACGCGTATCGCCGAGCCTGACGGGGTTGATCGTGCGGCGCATCTGTATCCAGGAGACGGAGTGGAGGCGGAGTGTTTCCTGGATCAGGCGCTGGGTGTACTGGAGTTGAGGAAGATCGTCGAAGGTGACGGGGCGGGAGCCGAGGACGGTGTCGATCTCGTCGTGCAGGCGGGCCTCGACGGCGGGGTTGCGGCCGAGTTCGTAAAGGAGCCAGGAGAGCGTGTAGGCGGTGCTGTCCGCGCCGGCAACCATCATGGTGATCACTTCGTCGTGGATCTGCTGGCGGCTCATCGGCTCATCGGTCTCCTCGTCGCGTGCCGCGATGAGGAGTGACAGCAGGTCGTCTCGCTCCTCGTCCGCGCGAAGACGCTCGTCGATGATGGTGTCGACGATGGCCTTGAGTCGCTCACGTGCCGCTTCGAACTTTCGAGTGCCGGTGAGGGGCAGACGCTCGACGAAATTTGGCGTCATGGTGCGCACGATGACCTGCCGGAGGAAGACGCCCACGCACGCGTCGATCTCGGCGATCGTGCTGTTGTCGATGTCGGTGCCGAACAGCGTGCGCACAGTGGTTCCCACGCTCAACTCGTGCATGACCCGGTCGACGGCGATGCGCTGCCCTGGCTCCCAGGAGGCGATGACCGATTCGGCCTGTTCCCGCATGGCCTCGCTGTAGCTGCGCAGACGGGAGCGGTGGAAGGCGGGCGTGATCAAGCGCCGCTGCCGATGATGGAACGCGCCTTCCGAGGTGGCGATTCCGTTGCCGACGACAGGTCGTGTCTTGTCGTACATTCGGCCCTTGGTGTAGGAGCCGGCATCGGTGACGAGGACGTCGTGCAGCAGTTTCGGCGAGTTGACGACGTAGATCGGCAGCGTGCCCAGGTGGAGGGCGACGATGTCGCCCTGATCGCGCAGGTCCTGAAGAGCCTTCAGCGGTCCGCGAACGAATTGCAGGGCGTGCCCGACCACAGGGAGGCGTCCTCGTGCCGGCGGAGGGAGGTGGGGGACGGCCGGGGGAGTGGACATGGGTTGATCTCCCTTTCAGGAAGCAAGATGAGTTGGGGGCTGCCCTGCTCGGGCCGGAGCTCGGCCGGGCACCGGCACGTGGGGGAGGGTTCGCGGAGCGTTCCGTGATGCGCTCGTATTCGCTGCCCACTCAGGCGCCGTGGAAGTTGCCCCCGTAGCGTGGGGTGTTGTCGTACCAGTCGTACAGACCGGACAAGTAGCTCTGGGCGCCGCGGACCCAGACCCTCATCTGTTCGATCTCAGAAGGCGACAGGCGCACCTCCGCGGCAAGTTGCGGCAGTTTCACCTCTACCAAGTGGTCGAAGTGTCGGACCCGGTCCTCGATAAGACCGGTGGCAATCTTTTGTGCCTGATCCAGGCCGCCGCCGAAAATGTCCCGCAAGACCAGCATGAGATTGTTAATCTCACCTTCATCATTTATCTCCATGTCGTAGGAGACGGCCTCGTTCCCCAGAGCCATGACATCGATGAAGGCGTCCAACAGCGAGGTGACCACCTCTGTTTCGCGAAGAGTTTCAGGTATTTCTGCACCTGTGGCCATTGCCGCGAAGCAGGCCCCGGTCCCGCCAGCAAATGTCCGCCGCCTGAGCCCGATGAACTCGATCAGATCGGGCACCCGATCATCACAGATGTTCTCCAGTTCGAGAGCGGCTCCGGTGAGGAATTCGTGAATTGCCTGCGAGAAGTCTCGACGCCAGCTGAAGGATCGCCCTTGTGCGAGCCGCGGCCACAGGTCGGCCAGCCCTCGCTCCACTGCGTCAGCCGGCTCGGGAATGGGATGCCCGGGATCTGGCTGGATGAACGTGCAGAGCCTACGAGCATATTCCCAGCCGCCTTTCCTGTCATGATGCTTCTTGAAGGCCGATGTGAAGTAGTCGTCGTAGGCAAATATCCAGACGAGCGCGTGGTTGATGAGGACGAAGTCGGCTGCTTCCGCATCGGGGGCAATCTTCGCCGCGAGCTCAGGCACGGCGATCATGCGCAGTCGATCCGGTTTCCAGACCCCCTCGGACAGGGAGGGGGCTGTGCGCAGCATCCCCATGTCACGGGCCCAGATCTCACACTCCTCGTGCAAGACCTCAAGATGCGGATTTACTCGCACCTCGTACGGCAGGGAAACTCCAGTCGCACCGATGACGGGAGTTTGATCGGCAAGTTTGTGCATGGAAACCTCCTATGGGCCGAGCGGAAACGGAACTCACGAGAGAGCGGTGCACCTCGCTTCGTTCACCGGGTGCTGCGGTGAGCGCCCTCGATCACGGACATGGCGGTGTGGGGCGGCTGATGATCACGAGTGGAGAGATGAGGCGCCCTCGCCGCACGCGGACGCGCTCCGGCAGCAGTGGCGGGCGGGATGGGGCGAGCACCTGGGCGCTGACAGTTCCCAGGCGCCGCAAGAGGCACGCGCCCCATGCGGCGGCAGCGGCAACGGGGCCGCATGGGTGTGGGCCGACCGCAGTGCAGCAGTCCGGGCCACGCTGTGATCCCGTCCGCGTCAGTGGCGAAGTCGTCTGCTTCGTGCCGGTCTCGATGGACGCGCCTGCGCTGACCGTGTCCTTGGTGTCCGCGTCCGGGCGGCAGAGTCGCCCCCACCACAGTGCCGATCTAGGAGTTGCTGACGGATGCGACGCTGTTGAGGGTGGACAGCCGGCCAAGATGTGGCGGCGTCGCTGGTAAGAAGCCATCTCATTTGGTCAGTCTGCGGTAGCAGATGAGTGTGCAGGCGATGCTGGTGAAAGCGAGGAAGTGGTCGGCTTTACGTTCGTAGC